>CAYLJO010000088.1:0-17981 GCA_964383905.1 uncultured Blastocatellaceae bacterium | reverse complement strand
GAAGTCCGTCACCCAGATTTTGGCTCCATCAAAGGCCATTCGCCTTCGAAGGATGTCACGGAAATCTCATGGCGCGCGGACGCACGAATTCCCGAACCGGATACATATTTCGCTTCATTTATAACTCGCATGGGCGCTGGTACGAAGGATGCAATAGGCGGTCGTGCCTATCTCGATCAATAGCCACAGAGCCTTTGGAACATCTGAGGGAAGAAGAAAATAGTGACCGGGCCGGATGCGCCCGATTCAAGGTATTGCATTAGGGTGAAGGTCTTTACCACGATAGTGGTACCCGCTGTTCATCCGACAGTGGTAGCGAAAAACCATTCTATCTCGTGATGCGCGCTTCGGCTCCGGGCGGGTATAGTCCGACGTACTGAGTACTCAGATTTAAGCTCTTGGAGCATCTTTTGTTGATTAATGATACCTGTGCGAAAGAAAGGAGATCATCATGGCTGAAGTACCAAGTTCGGGGGCAAGGGCCGTCGTTCTCGTCCACGGTGGCTTTGTGGACGGGTCGGGTTGGGAAGGTGTCTATAAGATCCTGAGGAAGGACGGCTACACGGTCAGCATCGTTCAGAATCCGACAATATCGCTGGCCGACGATGTCGCCGCTACCAAGCGCATTATTGCCGCGCAGACTGGCCCGGTAATTCTCGTCGGCCACTCCTACGGCGGAGCGGTTATCACCGAAGCCGGCAACGATCGACAAGTCGCGGGCCTTGTCTACATCGCCGCCTTTGCCCCGGACAAGGGCGAGTCGGTGTCCTCGCTTATTAAGGATCCATCGCCGGGCGCGCCCGTGCCGCCGATACTGCCCCCGCAGGACGGCTATCTATTCCTCGACAGGGCGAAGTTCTCCGCTTCATTCGCGGCTGACGTGGACTATGAGAAGGCGGCGTTCATGGCGGACTCCCAGGTCCCATGGGGCGTGGACGCGCTCAGCGCCACGATCAGCGAGCCGGCTTGGAGGACCAAACCGAGCTGGTACCTGGTTGCCACCGACGACAAGATGATCCCACCGCCGGCTCAGCACTTCATGTCCAAGCGCGCGGGTTCTACTGTCGTCGAGGTCGCGGGGAGTCACGCGATCTACGTGTCGCAGCCGAGGGCAGTGGCCTCGATCATCGGAAAGGCCACCGGGAAAGTGAAGGCGGCGGCGAGCTAAGCCTGGCTCGCTCGGATTCGCTCGTCGTTTGATCCTTAAGGGAATGCCGCAGCTCCCGTCATCGCTGTACCCGCGATTACCATTGCCAGTGATTTTGATGGCGCGTCCGCGGACGGAACATCCTATGCCAAGAAGTTCTCGGGCAAATATTCGCGCCGAATCTTCAAGGGCATCGGTCACAATGTGCCTCAGGAAGCTCCGCAGGCCTTTGCCAAAGCCATTGTCGATGTCGACGGTTATTGATTTACGCTCCGGAGCAGCGGCACGGCAGAGCCAAAGTTAGAAGAACCGATCGGAGACGGCTTATGCAAAGGGCTTCACTACCGCCGCGGGACGAAAATACGATCGAAGCAAGTGTCACGATCAAATGCCCGGTGGAGGAGGTGTACAGTTTTTATCGAGATTTAAAAATCTGCCAGGCTTCCTGGGGATGTGATGGCCATTGAGCAGATCGGTCCGACAACTTCCCGATGGACAATACCAGGTCCCCTGGGCATTCGGGTGAACTGGACGATAAAAGTGACTGGGGAGCGCACAAACGAGTTGGTCCGCAACCAAACGGTCACTTTACCTGGACTGAGAACCTGCTGGGAATCCGTTTCGCCCGTGAATCTGGGGCTGGTGAGACAGAATTTCGCGAAGCGATGAGAGCGCCTCTCGGGAGACTGGGGCGCGCGGCACTCGCCCTGGTGGGAAAATTCCCGGCCGAAGAAGTGCCTGCAAATCTGCACAGGTTGAAGCAGGTAATGGAAACAGGAAGAGTGACCGACACGAGCTATTCCGTGGCAGGTAAGTTTGCTCGGTGTCCGATACAACGCGAACCGAAGAGATGAGAGCAGCGATGAACAGAGTGCTTCAGATAAAGACCGAATCGAACAATTCTCAAGCTTCGCAAAATACAAAAGGGGAACGAAGAAGGGCAAATATCATCATAGCGTACGGTGCATGTTGTGGATGGATCGAGCCGGGCGCCGATGATCCCGCTTCTACGGAAGGCCGGCCGGCACGTCATTGTGGTGCAAAACCAGACCGCTCTGGAGGGCGACGTCGCAGCGGTGAAGAAGATGCTGCGGGAGATGGTTGGCGGCTCGGCGGTGCTGGCGGTCCACCCCTACGGAGCAGACCATTACCCCTCGAGTGAGGGTCGCAACTCCCGATGGCTGACCCGGGATTGATCACAGCGCTCCGCCCGGCAAGAGGGATTTGAACGCCTTACGGGGGTAGGCCATACAGTTGCGGGGATGATGTCGGTCGCTCCGCAGCGGGAACTTATGGGAGGGAACTTACATGCACGTCTTACGGGATGTTTTGGAGCAGGCGCAGAAAAATGGCGCAGCGGTCGGCCATTTCAACGTCGCTGATTTGGTGCTCTTGAAGGCAGTCTTCACCTCCGCGCAGGAACTGATGGTCCCGGTACTGGTTGGCGCGTCCGAGGGCGAGCGCGAGTTTATCGGGACCCGTCAGATTGCGGTACTGGTGCGAAGTTTGCGGGAGGAATTCGATTTCCCGATTTTTCTCAACGCAGATCATACCCATTCCCTCGCGAAGGCGTTGGACGCTGCAAGGGCCGGGTTTGACGCGATCGTCTTCGACCTTTCGGCGCTGCCGTTCGAGCAAAACGTGCGCCAAACCAAGGAGGCGGTCGAAGCCCTCAAAACAATCAATCCTGCCGTCCTCGTCGAGGGAGAGATCGGCGACATCGGAACCGGTTCTGAAATTCATGAAGAGGCTCCCGACCTGAGAAAGGGCCTGACAACCCCTGAGGAAGCGAAACAGTTCGTCGAGTCCACCGGGATCGACATTCTGGCCCCGGCCGTGGGCAACATGCACGGCATGCTGAGGAGCATGGTGGAGGGAGAAACGAGGAAGCGCCTAGATATCGAAAGGATCGCTCAGATCAAGAGTGCGGCACGGGTGCTGCTTACTCTGCATGGCGGATCGGGAACAGACGACGAAGATTTGCGGAAGGCCATCGCCGCCGGGATCAATATCGTCCACATCAACACCGAACTGCGGGTTGCATGGAGGCGTGGCCTGGAAGACGCCCTGGTCAAACAGCCCGATGAAGTCGTCCCTTACAAGATCCTGCCGTTTGTCGTGGAATCGGTGAGGCAGGTGGCTCGCTCGCGCCTGAGGTTATTTAATAATGATCGGTAACTCGCAAAGGAACGTCATGGTACTCGGTCAATAGGCGTGCTCTTGAAAAAGCATGGATGTGGCCGCGTTCGAGATGGCCGCGCGAGGCTTGGCGGAGCGCTTGCGCGACGAAGGAGCGGCCGCCAGCGTACCCCGCAGCAAGGAGGACAGGCCATGGAGACGGGGGCGAAGTAGATTTGAAACCACAGATCTCTGGACGTAGCGGGGCCCGGAATGTTCCGGGGATGCTCCTCATGACCTTTGGACTCGCCGAGGCCGTTAAGTGGCGCCCTCCCGAGGACTGGATTAGATCCATCAACAAGCGTCAGTTTGAGGTACGCGATGACGCTCGCCGTAAAGCGGACTGGTGGGAACTGGCACGAAAGGCGGCCGACCTGATGAGGCGCGAATTCGGTTTGACAAAGATCGGGGTCATCGGCGCGCCGGTCCGGCACGCCTTCACCCTGCGGCGGTTACGACGAAAGGATGGCACCCAGGGTTAAAGCTCCACGCAGCCAACGTCATAGTTCGGAGGCAAATATTTCATCACAGGTTTCCGTCGCCCGACGGGTGTAACCGCAGGGCCGGATAAACAGAAGGATCGGTCTGACGGGGCAGCAACACCGGTGATCATACCAGAGAGCGCTACGCAGACCTTATAGAAGCCACCCCTTCGGGGTGAGGGAGGTTACTCGATGCGCAGATCTTTAGCTCTTGTTGTCGTGCTCGGCGTGGCCGCTTGCTGGGTCGGCTGCAATGATGCCGGCACGAACGGCAACACCAACACCAACAACATCAATGGCACGTCGAACGCGGCGACCGGGGCGGGCACGACCACGTCAGGCGGGGCCGGCACGACAGGGACGGGCGCCGCTCCAACCGGCGCCGGGACCGATACGACCGGGAGTTCCGGCTCAGAACAAATCGCCAAAACCTATGGCCTCGATTCGTTCGGCCAAATCGAGGGGATCCGCTACACCTTCAACATTGATCTGGGAGACCTCAAACTTCATCGGGCGTGGGTGTGGGAGCCCAAGGCCGACCGCGTCTCCTACGATGGGCCGGACAAGGCGGGCCGGCCCGTAAAGCTGACGTACCTGCGCTCCCAATTGAGCAGCCAGGACGCTGTCGTGAAGGAGGAAATCGATCCGGCTTTCGTCAACGATCAGTATTGGCTGCTCTTGCCGCTGCATCTCTCCTGGGACAGGAGTGCCAAAGTGGAAGAGACGGGCACGCACAACCTGCCGCTGGCGAAAGGTTCGGCGCGGCGGGTCGTGGTGAGGTACCCTGCGGAGGGCGGCTACACGCCGGGCGACACCTGGGAACTGTTCGTCGGGGCTGACAACCGGGTTGAGGAAATGATCTACCGCCGCGGGGGAAGCGCCAAGCCGAGTGAGGTAGTGGCGACATGGGGGGGCTACAAGAAGGCGGGCCCACTGCTGATCTCAGAGGACCACCGTGGGACGGCGGATGGCAAGCCGGTGCGGATCTACTTTTCGGACGTCTCGGTGAAGCCGGCGGGGTCGAACACCTGGGTGAGTGCGCAATAAAGCAACGGGCGGGCCATGTGATGAGCCAGCCGACGACACAGGATCGCAAGACGCTGGAAGACATTGTGAGGGTCACGTTGTCGGTGCTCGACTAAAGTCCATGCTAAATCGCGCAGGTTCCGATGAAACGTCTCGGCGCGGCGAAAGAAGTCGCCAAAACGGTCGCCTTTCTCGCTTCGGACGATTCTTCGTTTATCACGGGCGTCGAGATTGACGTTGACGGCGGGATGGGACAGCTTTGAATTGAAGAGGTGGAAAAGTGTTGATGCGCAGCGGAAGAGCGATCAAGGTCATCAAGCGTGGTGAGCGGCGTCAGGCTCAAGCGACACCCTCTCAGAAGGGAGCCGCTCTCGCCGGTGACAAAGGCGAGAGCGGGCGAGATGCGGTGACGGTTGTCACGGGCTGGATAGGCGAACTGCGCGGGAAGAAGGTTGCGGAGGCGGCGCGCGGATTCGGGAGTCTGTTTGGCACAGGGGCTTGAGCGCTCGCGCCGGCTAATGAGTTGAAGAAGGGAGATGAGCGGATGAAGATCGGGGTCATCGGTTCAGGAAACATCGGGGCGACGGCAGCGCGTCTGTTGGTCCAGGCGGGGCATGAAGTCGCCGTGAGCAACTCGCGCGGCGGCGAAGGCTTAAAGGTGTGCTGCCCTGGTAATCGAATCACCAAGGGAGGAATCATATTCGAACACTGTTTGATCCGATCAGGATCGGGAATATCGAGTTGGACAACCGGCTCATCATGGCTCCGATGATGATCCGATCACGGCTTCGCCGGACGTGCTACACCGCGCGCTTGAAATCGAGGCTTTGCCCGAAAGCTGAAGAAACCATCTTCGAGAGTTGCTCAGAGAGATCGGATGAGAGCATCATGCCGATAAGCTTTGTCTCAGCTCTTGTTTAACGTCAAACACTCTTCGAGGTTTTGGTGATGCATTATGGCTAAACCGGCGATACTAACAGTGGACGACGACGCAGAGGTGCTGCGCGCCGTCGAGCGCGACCTGCGGCGCAAGTATACGAGTGAATACCGCGTGCTGCGCGCGGATTCAGGGCCGTCGGCGCTCGAGACCGTCCGCGAGTTGAAGGTGCGGAATAATCCGGTCGCGCTCTTTCTCGTCGACCAGAGGATGCCGGGGATGAGCGGCGTAGAATTTCTGGAGCAAGCCATGGCGCTCTACCCCGACGCGAAGCGCGTCCTCTTGACCGCCTACGCCGACACTGAAGCGGCCATCCGCGCCATTAACGAGGCGCGCGTCAACCACTACCTGCTCAAGCCCTGGGATCCGCCCGAAGAGAATCTCTACCCGGTCCTGGACGACCTGCTGGGCGACTGGCGAGCCGATTTTCACCCGCCGTTCGAAGGCATCCGAGTACTCGGCAACCGCTGGTCGCCCGCCTCGCACAACATCAAAGACTTTCTCGCCCGTAACCACGTCCCATACCAGTGGCTCGACGTAGAGGCCGCCGGCTCGGACGCGGAGGTGCAGCGCCTCGTCGCGTCGCTCGACGAGGAGGAGCGCCGTCACCTGCCGCTCGTCATCTTCTCCGACGGCACGCGCTTGCCCAAGCCGACGCCGACGGATGTCGCGGCGCGTGTGGGCTTGAGTACGCGCGCGGCTGAAGAGTTTTACGATCTGGCGATCGTCGGCGGAGGTCCCGCCGGGCTGGCGGCCGCCGTCTACGGCGCGTCGGAAGGCTTGAAGACGGTGATGATCGAGCGCGAAGCCCCGGGCGGGCAGGCCGGCATGTCTTCGCGCATCGAAAACTATCTCGGCTTCCCGTCGGGGCTCTCGGGCGGAGACCTGGCGCGCCGCGCCGTCGTCCAGGCCAAACGCTTCGGCGTCGAGATACTTTCGCCGCAGGAAGCACAGGCGGCGCGGGTCGAAGGTCCCTACCGCTTCGTACGGCTCGCCGACGATACGGAGATCAGTTGCCACGCGCTGCTCGTCGCGACGGGCGTGCAGTGGCGAACGCTAGACGTGCCGGGCATGGAGAAGCTGACGGGCGCGGGCGTCTATTACGGCGCGGCGATGACCGAGGCGATCTCGTGCAAGGACGAGGACGTGTACGTCGTCGGCGGCGCGAACTCCGCCGGTCAAGCCGCGATGTACTTCTCGCGCTACGCGCGCCGGGTCGTGATGATCGTGCGCGGGCGCTCGCTCGCCAAGAGCATGTCGCAGTACCTGATCGACCAGATCAGCCAGACGCCGAACATACATGTCGAATTTAATTCCTCCGTCGTCGAAGCACACGGTGAGGAACATTTGGAAGCCGTCTCGGTCCACTGCGCCGATAGCGGGGAGACGAACGTCGTCCCGGCTAACTACCTCTTCATCCTGATCGGCGCGACGCCGCACACGGACTGGCTCGGCTCGGTAGTCGAACGCGACGAGCGCGGTTTCATCCCGACGGGCCCCGACCTCTTGCGCGACGGCAGGCGACCGCGCGGGTGGATGGCCGATCGCGATCCATATCTTTTGGAGACGAGCGTGCCGGGCATCTTCGCCGTCGGCGACGTGCGGAAAGGCTCGGTCAAGCGCGTGGCGTCGGGGGTCGGCGAGGGCTCGGTCGCCGTCTCGTTCATACATCAGTATCTTAGTAAGGTGGTGTGAAGATGCAGAACGAATCCGAAGTTCAAGGCATCGGCAAGCCGACCCAGGCGGCGGAAGTAACTGCCGGCGGGCCTCGCTCGAACGCCGCCGCGCCGGAGGACACCGTCGAAGCGTTGCGCCGCGTCCATATGTTCGCCGACCTCCCGGAAGAACAACTGCGTTGGTTCGTCGGGCGGTCAAAAGAGCGGCGTTTGGAGGCGGGTGACATCCTTTTTCGCCAAGGCGACCCGCCAGACTGGATGACGGTCTTTCTCGAAGGCGAGACGCACGCGCGCCGCATCGAGAATAATCTCGATGACTATGTTTACATCGCACGCGCGGGCGATCCACAGACGGAAGTGACCGGCTATCTCCCGTTCTCGCGCATGAAAGAGTTTACCGCGACCGGGCGGGCGGTGACGAAGACGCGCGTGTTGCACTTTCCCGTAAGGCTGTTCCCCGAACTGTCGCAGCGGATGCCCGAACTCTACGAGCGGCTCGTGTGGAACATGAGCGACCGCGTGCGCGAATTCACCAGGGCGACCGAGCAGCAGGACAAGCTCATGTCGCTCGGCAAGCTCTCCGCCGGACTCGCGCACGAGCTGAACAACCCGGCGGCGGCGGCGCGCCGCGCGGCGAACGAGCTGCTCGGCACGCTCGAAAACTTACGCGCCGCCGACCTCGCCCTCTGCCGCCACCACCTTACGCCGGGGCAGCGCACGCGGATCGCGGAGTTCGAGCAGGCGGCGCTCACGCGCTCCGAGACGGTGGGTCCGATAAACGCGCTCGCGCAGAGTGACCGGGAGGAGGAGCTGAACAGCTGGCTCGAAGCACACAAAGTCGAAAACGGCTGGGAGATGTCTCACACCCTGGTCGAGGCGGGCGTGGACGAGAAGGCTTTGGAGAAGTTGCGCGGCGAAGTCGGGGACGAGGCGCTCGGCGACGTGCTCGCCCGCGTCGGGGCGCAGTTACAGACGGCTAAACTTGTGTGCGACATCGGGACGAGCACGAGTCGCATCTCGGAACTCGTCGCGGCGATCAAAGAGTATTCCTACATGGACACCGCGCAGGTCGGGGACGTGGACGTGCACAAGGGGCTGGATAACACGCTCGTCATTCTCAAGCACAAGCTGAAGAAGAAAAACATCACGGTCGTGCGCGAGTACGCGGGGGACCTGCCGCACATCACGGCGCACGGCAGCCAGCTCAACCAGATGTGGACGAACCTGATCGATAACGCGGTGGACGCGATGCCGGACGGCGGGCGTTTGAAAGTTCGCACCAGGCGGGAGCCGATGGACGTGCTCGTCGAAATCCGCGACAACGGCGCAGGCATCCCCGAGGAAGCTCGGACGCGCATCTTCGAGCCATTCTTCACGACGAAGCCGGTCGGCGAAGGGACAGGCTTGGGCCTAGACGCCGTGGCGCGCATCGTGCGCAGGCATCACGGGCACGTTCGCTTCGAGACCAAGCCGGGCGACACCTGCTTCCAAGTCCGCCTGCCGCTGGCGCCGGAAGCGAAAGCGGAAAGCGGTAAGACTGCTTTGAGGGAAGAGGAGAGTTGACCGTCGGCGTCAGAGAACCATGCGACGTAGGGCAACTCGAAATCGCCCGTCAGGTGCAATTATTCTTACTTCCTCCGCGCACACCACAGGTCAAGGATTTCGACGTCGCGGCCTATAATTATTCGACCGAAGAAGTCTCAGGCGACTACTACGACTTCGTGCGCATTGATGAGGACCAACTTAAATTTGTGATCGCGGACGTGTCCGGCAAAGGGATCCCGGCGGCCCTGTTGATGGCATTTCTGCGGGGGAGCTTACGTTCGGCGATTCAAACCGGCTACGCCACCAACGTCGCGATGGCGCGGATGAATAATCTGCTGTGGGAATCGACTGACGAGAATCAATTTGTGACGGCTGTATATGGCGTGCTTGACTTGACGAACAAAACCCTGGCCTTTTCCAACGCCGGGCATAACCCGCCGCTAATAATCGATGTCGACGGGATGGCACATTACATCGAGCAGGGCGGTTTACCGCTCGGGTTATTCAAGGACACGCGATATTATGAGTATTTCCTCCGAATTGGACCGGGACAGACCCTGCTGCTCTACACCGATGGGGTGACTGAAGCCGTCGGCAAAAGTGGCGGTGAGTACGGACTCCAGCGGCTGGCACAGATCGCGCGTGAGGGCAGTCAGTTAGGCGCGCGCGAGTTGATCAGCTATATCTACGCTGACATCCTTGAGCATACAGCCGGGGAACGTCCGACAGATGACGCTACTTTCGTCATCATCAAAGCCCTCAAGAGCCCTGTGGAGGTTATCGTTAGCGTGCCAGCAGAGTAAGGAAGCGACAGATAGAGCTCGAACCAACGCCAGATATAGTTTACTCTTTCACCGGCCCATGGTGTTCAGGATTCAACCAGCACAGGGTCTGACGAGGAGTATAGAAGGTCTGTCGTGACCTAAGTGTCACCGGCGGATAAATTCCGTTTGAAAATCTTGGGCACCGCACAATCAGGGCGAGGGCGGCGATGAACAGCCTGCGTTTAATTTACCTCCTCCGATAGATGGGTATGGGAAAAACTCTTATCGCCTCACCGGCGCGCTTCTCCTGTGAGGGCCTGATTTCACTATCCCGACAGTATCGGCAGCATCGACCGCCGACGATCCGCGGGCGATAGCGCTGGCCGCGCCGCACGGCCCGGGTGATTTCCCGCTCTCAGCTAAAAAGTTCGCCTAAGTCGCTCATTTAGATTCCCATTCAAAGCCAATAATGGAACCATCCGGGCCACGCCGGTTTTGCCGTGTAACTCACGATTGATTCAGGCCGAGGGTTCCACCCACGAGTGTTGCTATCGAGAGCCGAAGCACTAGCCCCCTTATTCCAATCGTAGCTACCGGATTCATTCGTGATCACATGAGCCGAGCCCAACTTTGATTCAGCTTCTCCACTGGTGCCAGTCTTTAATTGTTGCTCGCGCCATCTCTTCTGCCGCCTGGTGCAGCCACCCCTTCGGCTGCCCCTCATAATCTCCCCTCACTTCATGGATCGTTGTCTTACTCCCAAGATGTACATTGGCCGTCTCGCTTCCCATTGCTTCAAGCAGCTTATATTCATCATGACCCTTTGGTAACGATGAAAGCTCTATGCGGCTGCAATCAGGCGCTAACCTTCTGACGATCCATCCTAACCGCACATCCACAAACGGATCGGGGCACCTGATTGCCCGGCTTAAGATTCTTTTGTACTGCGGATTGACCTTCCCATCACCATTTGCCCACGCGCAGGCTGACGGCACCAGCGCTTTGGCTTCTCGCGCGATCTTACCTCCACGCCAATCCGCAAGGGCCACCAAGCGTTGCCGCCCCAGACTCCCCAATCCCGCCACCCGATGTGCTACCCGGTAAGGTAAGCCTCTCTCCGGCAACTGGGACTCCAACGCCTTCCTCGCTTTATTGGGAATGCCTCGAGTGATCTCAGGTAGGGCATCAAGCCTCTCCCAGAACTTCCCCGGATTGCGCAAATCGCTCATAACTGTCGCACGCAACCATTGATGCCCTTCGGCCAGAATAAAAGGAGCGCCCCCCGCTTCGAGGGCTTTGGCGTATCCCTCAAGAATGGCGTCACAGGCGTCGGCCGGCCTGATGGCTAAATGGTTCTCGGCAATAGCCAGATGAGCGCTGACGGCCAGGCGTACCAGATCATTGGTATATGGGAGAGGATACGCTTCATCAAAGTCGTTAATACCCCAGACGAGACGACCTTCCATGTCACGCCAAGTGCCGAAGTTCTCGACATGAAGATCGCCGACGGCGAGTACGGTCGGCGATCTCGCCAGGCCCGGACAACTTTTCGGCCATAGCTGAATCCAGCGATAGAAGGTCGCCCGTAGGAAAGAGAATTGATCAGCTGACATCGCTTTGTGTTTCACTTTCAGATCAGACTCTAGGATGGGGGTCTGCCGGGCCAGCCATGATTCGTAAGACGTGGTAGCTTTTCTAAAGTTCATTGGGGTTAAATGGGCTTTAATGCGCTAAGGTTTCTTTGAGGGTTTGCTATCCATATCGATTGTTTAAAGCCGCCTATCGTCAGGGCGCTTAAAAGATCATCATTATACAAGGCGAAAGAAGTTGTTTCACCCATAGACATAATGTTGCGTGTCACCCCTGGTATTTTAAAGGCGTTGCTCGAGTAGGCTTACCGAGGTGTCGGCAGCCAAACCGGGCGTCTCGATAGTGGTCGCACCTGGCCTGCGAGCTATTGGGCCGCAATAGCCTATTGTGAAAAGAAGTGATGATGGTCACAAACGGCGGCTTGGGCGTTTACAATCAGACATAAACAGTTACAGCATTTCTCATCCGACCCGTCTAAATATTTGGGAGTATTTGCGGCCATCCGGCGCCACCAGACCGGCATGCAAAATTAGCGTGCGCGAACGTCAATGATGTGAAGGTCGGAATGAGCGCGCAGAAGCGTTAGCTTCCGGCCGGCGCAAACAACGGGACGCGACTTTTGAGGTGACACTGGGTGCTTGGCGCGCCAGTCGGTTTTAAGTCGGCAGCAAATGTGGATGCCTTACGATGGGCAAATGCTAACATGAAAAATAATTGGTCTTTCAAATCAGGTCGAATTGCTTTCAAGTTATTATTTACGGGGCCTGTTGCTTATCTGTGCCTGATGGCGGTAGCTGCTATCACCGTTACAGCGAGGCCTGCAGCTAAGGAACCCGGCGCAGCCGCCACCGTGCGACCGAATGAAAAACTTGAGGCCCAGCAGCTTCTGAATGATCTCGGGTACTGGACCGGGCCGGTGGGCGGCGTTCTAGACGAGAGGTTTCGCCATGCTCTCATCGCATTTCAGAAAGTCCAACGGCGCAAGCTCACCGGAAGACTCACCCCGGAGGGCCTGCAAGCGCTGCGAAACGCAAGTAGACCATTACCCCGAGAGACCGGTTATCCGCATATCGAGGTTGACATTGATCGCCAGGTATTGTTCATCATTGATGGCAGCGGTACGGTTGCGAGAATCCTTCCGGTCTCGACCGGGAGTGGCCAGCTATTCACGGAAGAGGGCCGGACGCGCCGCGCTTACACACCTCGTGGACGGTTTACGGTCTACCGCAAGATTGCCGGTTGGCGGAAGGCACCCCTCGGCCTAATCTATCAACCAAACTACATCTTTGAAGGGATTGCAATCCATGGAAGCCAGTCTGTGCCAACCTACCCCGCCAGTCATGGATGTGTCCGAATTCCAATGTTCGCGGCCAAGGAAGTTAGCAAGATGACGCCCGTTGGAACGGTCGTTATTATCTACGATAAGGACACACAATAATTTGTTCGATCATGGCCTAACAGCAGATACCCGAAGGCAGATATACACCGATTTTGAAAACTCAGAATGAAGTAGCAGTCCCTGGTTGCGCTGCCATCCGGCACGGTAAAGACGAAGAGGTGCTGCGTAAGTGGCGTGAGAAGTGCAGCCTCACCCAATCACAGCTGAGTTAGCCAGCAGGGAAAAGGTACAACCTGCCTTTGGACAGCCAAATGCCCCCGTGGGGCGCCTCACCTACCACACCCTTGAATATTCGAAATCGGTTCAAGGCAAAATTCCTGAGCCGCAACGCCCTTTGGTTGCATACCTTGTAGGCGCTATTGACTAAACTGTATACTAAGTTCACGGTCTCGATATAAGTCTTTTATTCCCAGTCATATGGTTGGGCGTATTCTCACAACTGGGTAAGAATTAGATACTTTGTTCGCACTCCAAACGCACTACAGTGCCATCCGGCATGTCACCGGTACGACCCGCGTAACTCCTCTGATAATAATATTTCCAGCTCGCCATTGAACGCTCTACGACTGTGGTATGTCGCTTGTATCAGGAGTAGGCGAACCCGTCACCAAGCGGCAGCGGAAACTGTTAACTGAATACTGTTGAAGAGGAGATCTAAACAATGCGTAGAATGAATAAAGTTGTAGCCGTTGCAATCCTGACAGCGGTCGCAAGCTTGAGTACCCCATCTGCGTTTGCGGGCGTCCTGGTGAGCAATAAAGCTAAGGCCGGCATCCTCATCGAGGATAATTCCAGGGCAGGCGTTCTCATCAGCTCTAAAGCTGGCATTGTAGTCAGCTCTATTGTCCAGATGCTAAGCATGACGGTTATATTTTAGGCAGCTGAGATGACGGCCCTGCCGATGAATTAAATTATGAACCAAGCTTAAGGGTGGGGGTCACTGATCCTCCGTAGATGCGCCCCGCTACGGTTGCAAATTTAAGAATTGCACAAGACTCGACCCCCCTCTACTATTCCAGATCTTCCACGTATATGCCGGGGAGTGGATCAAGCATACCTTCGGGCACGGGCTTGACTCGCGAAGGACAAAGATCAATGGTGAAGAGCCATCAGGTGGTGGTGAGGGCATTGGCGTTGGAGTGGATCAGAATTATCAACAGATGAACGGGCCCGAACCGTATCTCAGTGAGTAGCAAATTGAGCAGTCTGCACTTACTCAGGGTTCAATTTCGCAATAGCTTCCTTGCCATCCCATCACCTGGAATATTCAGCGCCTGAAAGGGTGCATAGACCCGCAGTGAGCCGTAGAACTACACGGCGGCATCGCCCACCCGCTTGACCTCAGTACTTCATCCGCACCGGCGTCCGGACAAAATCATAAACTACTTTTTCTTAACTACCAGCTCGTTCTTGACGTTTTTTACACCCTCCGTCTCTTTGGCGTGCTGTTCAGCCTTGGCCTTCTGTTCATCATTGCCTACAGAACCCGTGAGCGTGACTACGCCATCCGTAGTATCAACGGTGGTGCCTGTAATGCTATCGGCAAGTAACTTTGCTTTGATTCTGGCTGTGATCGTCGCATCGTTAATTGCCGGGCCGGCGGATTTGTTGAGGTTTTGGGCCGCCTCACTCGTCTTATTGACGACGGTATTAGCGGCGTTGGAGACTTTCTGAGTAGCAGTGTTGGCCGCCTCATTGGCATTCTGTGAATTGCAACCGCTGATCACCCCGGCCATGGCGATCGAAAAAATCAGTATACTTCTCATGTTTGATTCCGCTCCTTTACGGTATTCATTCGGATTGTTCGGGCGCACACTCCCACATTTGGCATAGCAAATCCTAACATCCAACCTGTCCAATCTCATAAAGACTGTTTGAGATTGAGACTCTCTATGCACCTCCTCGGCTGAAAGGGATATTACGGTGTGTGGGTGCACCAAAATAAGACAACACGGCAAAATGACCGGGCATGTTTCGCCGTAAGACAGGTGTACGCTCTTGCTTCACTGGGGGCTAACCGGTCTGTGGCATTTTTGACTTCTTTTAATCCGAAAGCTCTATAGACCAAATGTGAGTTATCATGACAGTCACATTGCTTCTTGTCTTGAGATTTAGCGCCCCATACAATTCTCTTGTCGCTAATCATTGGCGACGCATTTAGTGCCCCTCCCTCACACACCAATACTCAAACGTCAGAAATCGATTTGGTAGGAGGTGATGCACCCCCGTATGCGTTTGAAAAAACTGTTCTCCTGCATGCTCACCACATGCGTCACACTCGGCTTATCGGCCCCCCCGACAGTCAGTCAAACCCTTCATCCACACTATATTACACCAGTGGCTGATTTAAGGGGCACTCTACAGGAGTTAGTTGAACTTGATCTTGCTAACCCTGTACAGGTTACGATGGTCGCTGATTTAAAGGTCAACCTACCGCCGGAAAACGACCCCATCGTCAGCATCCCACTCGATGCAGATCCGGCTAGCGAATCGGCACCAAGTACGGAACCGCCGCCAACGCCATCAGCGAATCCCATGCGCTTTGACCAGCTTTTACTGGCGGCGATAGACCAGCGTTTGGGTGCGCGCTATGTTTATGGAGCGGTTGGGCCGCACGTCTTCGATTGCTCAGGCTTCGTGTGGAGCGCCTTTCGGTCCACAGGGATAGACTTTGATCGGACCAGCGCACGTACGCTCTGGGCGAAATTCGAGCCCGCGCGTGAAAATGAAGAATACAAGTTTGGAACGCTCGTCTTCTTCAAAAATCTCACGCACATCGGCATTGTCGTCGATGAAAAGGGTTTCTACCATGCGTCGCGCAGCCACGGTGTCACCTACTCACCTTTCAATAAGTACTGGCAGAAACGTATCGATGGTTTCCGGCGCGTGCCCTTGCCGGCACCATTAATGGCCATGGCGGAATAGCTCAGCATCCCCGATACGGGAAGAACAGGCCGACGACTGAATGATTCAGTCGTCGGCCTGTGATTTTTGCGATGCTCAAGAGTGACCAGAGTTGATTCCATCGTAAAGCCAAACGTGGAACCATTCGAGCTCGCGGCCGCGCATAATCTGAAAGATTATGCGCGCCTGGCAGGCATCGAGCAGATTCACTTTCATCAACTGCGACCTTCATTTGTCAGGATGGGGCCAGATCAAGAGGTTATAAGGAAGTGAGGCGAGCGGGTCGGGCGAAGGTGCGTCGAGAGTCTCTTCCAGATGCCGGCGTAGGTAAAGAGCCATACTGAACTTCATAAGATCATTACTAGCGTCAGCGAAGAACATATCCGGTCAGGCCGCGTATATAAAAATATTATGTAGCCCGGCGTCGTTTGTCGGCTTCGGTTGAGTCGAGTATTCTCGCTGGACGGTGGGTGCGTGTGAGACTGGTAGGAGAATATATGTTCTGCCCGACTTGTGGGGGCGAGACTTCCCAGGCGATGAGATTCTGCCGCTCCTGCGGGATGGAGCTACAGCCGGTCGCCGAGATTATCGCCCAAAGACGTTCAGCAGTTGTTTCTGAGCGCACTCGGGCTGGCTTAGACCGAACTCCCAAGAGATGGGAGGAGTCTGTAAGATGGTCGGGAATGCTTTGACCATCGTGAGCCTGGTCGGGTTCTGTATCATGCTTGTCGGTCTCATCCCATTAGGGTTGGCACATCCGGCCTATATGGACTCACTTGTTCTCTGGTTCATTGAGGCTGACTTACTGCTCTTTTTGGGTGGGTTGGGGTTGAAGGCCCTCCCGCGCCTTCTCAGCCAACGACCGAGAGAGATAGGTAAGCCAACCACAACCCTGCTGACGGAGGACCGGGCGAGGGCGTTGTCGCCGATCACGCCGCCGAGTGCGACAGAGCAGACGACGAGATCCTTAGAGCCGCAAGCTGGCGATGAATTTAGGCACAAGGGTGAGTAGGATTATCCATGCCGAGCCTCTAAAAGACGCCGTGATAAAGGGTAGAGATGGCAACCTTGCGGACACCGAAACTACAACAGCATCTGTCAGCAATGCTTATGAGAGCGTCGTGAAAAGTCAGAATGGGTCATCGGACTGGCCGCCCAATCAGAATGCATGCTGAAGTATTGTATGCGGGCCGGTTATTTCAGACCTTAGACGCTCGCCTGTCCTAAATATAAGGACGGGCAAATATGAGTAACAACCAACAAAGATTGGGCTTCGCCCTCATGCATGGCGGTGGGCTGGAGAGTCGGGTGCGGGATCGAGTGATCCCACACCTTCAACGACCATCTATCGCAGTTCATAGGATCCCTCCGCGCGTAAACCGCAACCGTTTGACCATCCAAGATTGTGCCCGGTACGTGGGGCGACAGATCTTTGAGGCCGGACTTGAAAAAACAATTCTCGTCGCCCACTCGATTGCCGGTGTCATTGCTCCCGCGGTCGCCCTCAATGCTCCGCACCTCGTTTTTCGTCATCCTTTGAGAGACCGCCGGTGCGGGTTGCTCGCACCGAAATATTTCACGGGGGCCGGCCCTCGGATTGATGGCCGGTAGAGCCGACCCCCGCTGTCAGCACTCTGTCAGAGCTTGACTGCATATCAGAAGCGGATACCGGGCAAAACCTGCGTGCCCTCCTTGCGCACCGACTGCAGGCTATTGGGGTCAAGCCCCAGGGCTTGCAGGATCGTCGGGGCGATCTGGGTGGTCTGGACCGCAGTTGTCACCGTCCTGGCCTTGAACCTCGGGTTCGACAGCAGCATCATCACATTGACGTCGTCGTGCGCGAACCCGCCGTGCTCCTCCTGCTTCTTGCTGCTACCCGTATAAATCACGCCGACATTGGGCGACACGATGATGTCCGGCGTGCGGGGGTCTCCGTTGGGAGGCAGCCCCGGAGGGTTGAACATCTGGCTGAGCGCCGACCCCCAGAATATTTGGCCGATACCGGCCTGCGAGGCGTTCGCTTCGAGCCTCGCTACCGCCTGCCCCGTCTGGCTCGAATCGGCGAGCCACAGGAGCGAGACGTCATCCTGTGTGGGTCCGATCCCAGTCGGGTTATCCGGAGACTCGGAGAAGGGCAGCAGGTCGGCGACGATGTCGGCAGGTGTCCGACCATTGGTCCCGTCGTGACCTGGGATCGGGAAGAACCGGTTCGGATCGATCGGGGACTGCAGGCTCGCGCCGCCTCTCTCACATCTTTTCTTCGGTTATCTTCTTCGGCCCCTGAAAGGTCTGCCGGCGTCTATCCAGACCGTAAGATAAAAACAGATCTCAAT
>CAYLJO010000087.1:0-25049 GCA_964383905.1 uncultured Blastocatellaceae bacterium | reverse complement strand
TGCGCTTCATCAACGGCCGAACAGGTCTGTTCCAGGATATCGACGACCCAGCCGACAGGCAGTCCCGGCTCTTCAGCCAGAATCTCGTCGAGCGTGCAGCCGTCGAGGTATTCCATGACCAGATAGGCGACCCGCTCTGAGCCGACGCGCGCAAACCCGAAATCGGTCACGTCTACCACGTTCGGGTGGCGCAGGCGGCCGGCGGCCCGCGCCTCGCGTCTGAACCGCTCAACAAATTCGTCGCGCTTCATAAACTGGGGCGCAATCACCTTCACGGCGACCGGTCGCTCCGTGCCCAGGTGCGTGGCGAGGTAGACGGCCCCCATCCCGCCCGAGCCCAGCTCTTTGTCGATGCGGTACTTCTCGTCGAGCACCCGGCCGACGAGTTGTGTTAATCCCATGATGACCTCTACCGGAATATGATTCGAACAGTCACCTTAATACCGGATGAGAAATGGCGTTCCGTTGACCAGGAAACTCGACTTTATAGAATATTAGACGAGGTACGTCTTCAAAGGCTATCGCGCTCCAAATTTAGCCCCTCCAACGTCCCCCCGCAAGAACAAAACCGTGTGGAGACAGGCGACGGCGAGGGTGGCTCCCCGTCGCCCATGATAATTTTATCCCTGATCCTTTCGAGAAGAAGGCGGTCGGGTGTCGCCCCCAGCACCCGACCGCCTTCCGGTCGTGCGGTGCGACGTTTGAAGGTGGGGGTGCCTTCCGCGCACGCGCGCGGCAAAAGATTTCCGCACTATCCGAGCTGCTTGCGAAAGCGCCAGGCGCTGATCCCGACCAGTACGACGGCGAAGCCGAGCAGCGCGAGCAGGTTCGGGTAGAGCATATCGAGGCCCGCCCCCTTAAGCATGATGCCCCGCGAGATTAAAGAGAAATGGCGCACCGGGTTGAGGTAGGTGAACGGCTGCATCCAGTGCGGCATCGCCTCGACCGGCGTCGTCGCCCCCGACAGGAGCCCGATCGGGGGGTTGACGAAGAAGCCCATCAACTGCGCCTGTTGTTGTGATCTGGTGAACGTCGCGATGAAAGTGCCGATGCCGATGCCTGACAGGACGCAGAGCGAGCCGGCAAAGTAGAGCAACAGGAGGCTGCCGCGCACGGGCACGCCGAACACGACATAGCCGACGGTGAGCGCCAGGCCGACGTCCGCGCACAGCAGGAGGAAGAGCGGCGCCATCTTAGCGGTGATGATCTCGCTCGCCTCGGCCGGAGTCATCAGCAACTGCTCGACAGTCCCGACCTCTTTTTCCTTGACCATCGAGGCGGCGGCGACCAGCGAGCCGTTCAAGACGAGCAGCGTGCCGAGCGTGCCCGTCACGATGAACCAGGCGTTCTGAAGGCCTGGATTATAGAGCAGGGCGATACGCGCCGTGACGCTGGCGCGCGCTATCGGTGGCCCGCCGGCGTTAAGCACAACAGCGGGCGGGCTGACTTGAAGCGGAGAAGAGGAGGCGGTCGTATCCGGCGCTGCGCCGGCGGCGCTCGTGTCTGTCGGCGGCGTCTGATCGGGATCCATTGCCGATGCCTGGACAGAGGGCGGCGTTTGAGCCGTAACGGGCGGGGGCGTGGCTTGCACGATTCGCTGGTTGAGCGAAGAGATGATACGCGCCGCGTAGCCCCCGGCGATGGCCGCCGTGTTTGAGTTAACGGCGTTGACAATCAACTGGACGTCGGCCGTCACGCGGCGCTCACGCTTCTTCGCATAGTCGTAAGGGATGACCAGGCCGGCATCAAGTTGGCCCTTGCTGAGCGCTCGCCCGAGCGCGTCGGGTGAAGCGTAATACTCTGTGACCCGAAACGACCGGCTCTCGATGAATGCCGAGACGAGCTCGCGGCTCATCATCGTGCGGCTCTCGTCGACCACGCCGAGGCGCAGGTTTGTGACCTCCGGGTTCAGCGCAAAGCCGAAGAGAATGAGCTGCACCGTCGGCGGGATGACGAGCGAGATGACGAGGCGGCGGTTACGCTTGATCTGCCGCAGTTCTTTAAGGAAGAGCGGCCAGAGGCGGCGGTTCAGTAAGTTTTCTATCAGTGCGCTCATGCCTCCACCTGCATGTGGCGCATCCTTCGCCACGCGATCGTAAAGAAGAGCCCGCCGAGGAGCGCGAGCATCGGCGCGGCATACCAGACGGACGGCCATCCGCCGCCGCGCACGAATGCGTCGCGCGCCACCTCGATATAGTAGCGCGCCGGGACAATGCCTGAGATCCAGCGAATGCTCACAGGGATGTTTGACACCGGAAAGATGAAGCCCGACATGAGAAACGACAGTAAAAAGCCGACGAGCGCGACGGCCTGAATCGCCGCCGCCTGATTCGGGATCGCCGCGCCGACCATCACACCGAAGCTCACGTTGCAGAAGAGATAAAGGACGGTGCAGACAAGCAGCGGCGTCGGGTCGCCCGCAAACCGGAGACCGAACAGCGCGAAGACGAGCACCAGGGAGAACGCCCATTCGACTACCGCGATGATGAAGAACGCGAGGATCTTTCCCAGCAGGTACTCGTGCGCCGAGATGCTCGACACGTACACCTGCAGGATCGTCTTCTGCTCGCCTTCGCGTGACATGGCGAGCGCCCCCAGGAGCGGGGGGAAGAGCGCCAGCCCGACGGCAAGCACGCCCGGACCGATATACTTGTGCGAATCGCGGCCCGGGTTGTACCACAACCGAATGTTGGCCCTGATCGGCGGGTCGGTGACTTGCGGGCGCAGTTGTGCGAGGAATGACTGGGTGATCGCCGTCGCATTACCGCGCATAATGTTAGCGGTGTTGGCATCGGTGGCGTCGATCAGAATTTGCACTTCCGCGTTCCGACCGCGCTGAAGGTCGCGCTCAAAGTGTTCAGGGATAATGATTGCCGCGCGAGCTCTGCTCCTCTCCAGCGCATCTTCCGGGTGCTCGTTGATGGGCAAATCGACGAGGCGGAAGGTGATCGAGGCGCGAAACGCATCGACGTACCGGCGCGAGAGCGGAGTCTGGTCGAGGTCTTGAACGACAACGGGCAGGTCCGTCACCGTCAGCGAGATGGCCGTGCCCAGCAATGCCAGCAGGATGAGCGGCAGCACCAGCGCGAGCACGAGCGTGAGCTGGTCGCGCCGGGTCTGCGTTAGCTCTTTGCGTGCCTGAGCAATGATTCTTCGCATACTGATATTAGTTTCGAGTCCCCAGAGCGTGTCTCACTTGAGTGAATGGAAGGAGGCGATGTTCACCGCAGAGGGCACAGAGGTTCACAGAGGAAAAGCTTAACAAATTAAGAATAGATAGGAGAAGCCCTCGCTGATTAATGATAAACCCTCTATACATACCGTTGCCAACCGCTCTGGTTTTCACTCAACTTGAAACCCGGAACCGTTACTCGTCCACCGCCTTTCCCTGCTTGCGCGCTTTTTCGACGACGACGATGAAGACGTCTTCGAGCGAATAGTTCTCCTCGTGTGCCCGCGTGACGTGAATACCGGCGTCGGCGAGCCGCTGCGTGATTCTCTTGATCCCTGTCGCCGCGTCCTCGTCGACGATGACGTGGAGGCGGTCGCCGAAAAGCGAGACGCGCCAGCGATCCATCTCTTTCTTCAGCAGATTCACCGCGCGTTGCGGTTTGTCTGTGATCAATTCAAGAGGGTGTCCGCCCTGCTCGGCTTTGATGCCGGTCGGACTCCCCTGCGCGACCAACTCGCCCGCCACCATAAAGCCCAGGCGGTTGCACTGTTCCGCCTCCTCCAGATAGTGTGTGGTGACCAGCACGGCGACGCCCCTGTCCGCGAAGCTGTTGATCATCTTCCAGAACGCGCGCCGGGCGAGCGGATCAACGCCCGACGTCGGCTCATCCAGAAAGAGCACGCTCGGCTCGTGCATGACCGCCGCGCCGAATGCGACGCGCTGCTTCCAGCCGCCGGGGAGGTTGCCCGTCAGCACGGGCCCGCGCCCTTCGAGGCCGGAGAACGAGAGCACCCACCTCTTTTTCTCTTCGCGCTCGCGGCGCGGCACCTGGTAAACACCGGCGAAAAATTCCAGGTTCTCGTCGATCGTCAGATCATCGTAGAGCGAGAACTTCTGCGACATGTAACCGACCCGCTGGCGCACAAAACTGGAGCGCACCCGACCGCGCTCACCGGCCAGATCCATCTCACCGCTCGTCGGGTCAAGCAGCCCGCAAAGCATCTTGATGGTGGTAGTTTTACCCGCGCCGTTGGCCCCCAGCAGGCCGTAAATCTCGCCATACTTGACCTCGATGTTGACCCCCTTGACCGCCTCGAAGTCGCCGAACCGCTTGAGCAGGTCGCGGGCGCCGATCGCGATGGCTTCGGCCGGGCGCTGCTGAAACCGGCGCCGCTCCGGAAAGGGCTGTGCTTTGACTTCGCCGCCGAGATTGCGCAAGACCGCCACGAACGTGTTTTCCAGCGTCGGCAGCCCCACCCGGATCTCCCTGACCTCCAAGCCCGCCGCGCCGAGGGCCGCGCGCACCGCTTTCTCTCCGAGTGCCGGGTCGCGGACCATCACGTCAAGACGGTCGCCGAAACGCTGCACGTCGTTGATGCCCTCCGTCTCGCCGAGTGCCTCTTCAGCCCGACCGAGGTCCGGCGCGCGAACTTCCAGACGCTGGAGGCCGAGGTTGTTGCGCAGCTCGGCGGGTGTACCCGTCTCGTGAATCTCGCCGCCATACATCAGCGCGACGCGGTGGCAGCGCTCGGCCTCGTCGAGGTATGGCGTGGCGACGACAATCGTCATGCCTTCGCTCGAGAGGTTGGCGAGCGTGTCCCAGAATTCGCGGCGCGAGACCGGATCGACCCCGGTCGTCGGCTCATCGAGGAGCAGGATCTTCGGCTCCGTAATCAGCGCGCACGCCAGCGCCAGCTTTTGCTTCATGCCGCCGCTCAAGCGCCCCGCGAGCCGCGCCGTGAAACGCTCCATGTCAAACAGGCGCAGGTAATGAAGACCCCGCCTTTCGATCTCGTCGTCCGGTAGGTTACGCAGCTCGCCGATGTAGCGCAGGTTCTCCGCCACACTTAGATCCTGGTAGAGGCTGAAGGCCTGCGTGAGATAGCCGACGAAGGAGCGGGCGTCGCGCGCCGTGCGACCGAGCATCTCGGCACGGCCCGCGGTTGCCTGCATGACGCCGCCAAGGATTTGAAAGGTCGAAGTCTTCCCCGCCCCGTCCGGGCCGATGATGCCGAAGATCTCGCCCTGAAGGATATCGAGGTCGATGCCTTTGACGGCCTCGATCTGCCCGTAGTTTTTCCGCAGCCCGCGAACACGAATGGCAATCCCGGGCGAGTCGCCCGAAGGTTTCTCGGCCCCGCCGAGGGCCACCGGCCCGGGGGCGGTTGGGCCAGAAATTATGTCCCGCGTTGCGCTCATCGCCTTCCGGTCTTCGCGGGCCACCGGTCACCTTCAACCAGTATTTCCCCGTCGGCGGGCATGCCCGGTTTGGCGAGGCCGACGGCGCCGGTGATCTGTAGCTTCACACCGAAGACCTGTTTGACGCGCTCGTCGCGAAAATAGGTGTTCTCCGGTGTGAATGAAGCTTCCGGATCAATACGTGAGACCACCGCATCGATCGGCTTCCCGGGGTCTGAATCGAGGTAAACACGCGCCGGCTGTCCGACCTTGACGCGCCCGATCTCTCCTTCGGGTACGAACCCGCGTAAATAGACCGCGCCGAGATTGACGAGCGTGACGATGGGGGTGCCGGGGGCGACCACCTCGCCCGGCTCGGCGGAACGCGTCGCGACGGTGGCGTCGAAGGGCGCAACAATCTGTAGATCACTGCTGTTGGCCCGCGACTCCGCGAGCTGCGCGCGGGCCCGTTCGGCGTCGGCCTGCGCGGCTTTGATGTCGGTTTGAGCCTGCACAATCTGTCGTTCGACGGCGGCCGTTTGCGAGGAGCGGATGGCCGGGTTGGCCAGATTCGCCCTGGCGACCAGGAGCGCACCGCGCGCCGCCGCGACCTGCTTGCGCGCCGCCGCGACGACGGCCGATTGCGCCTCAGCGGTCGTGCGCGCCTGCTCGCCGGTGCGTTCCGAGGCGTCACCCTGTTTGACGAGCTTGGTAAACTTTTCGACGTCGTAACGGGCCTGCTCGTAGCCCGCCTGAGCCTGTGCGAGCGACGCTTCGGCGGCGGCCACCTGGGCTTCGGCCTGGCTGACGCGGCCCTGCGCATCGACCCGCGCCTGACTAATCCCGATCCGTGACTGTTCGAGCTGGGCCTGCAAGACGGCGATCTGATCCTTCGCCCGCGCGACCCGCGCTTCGGCTTGATTAACGGCTGACCGCGCCTGCTCTTCACGCGCCCTGGACTGCTCGTCGTCGAGCACGGCGATGATCTGTCCGGCCTTGAGCTGATCGCCCTCGCGGACGGTAATTTCGCGTATCCGGCCGGCGGTCTTCGCGGCCACCGCCGAATCGTCGCCTTCGATACGACCGCTGACGGCGATCACGTTAGGCGGGATCGGAGGCTGGCGCAGGAAAAGCCACCAGACGAGAACGGCGGCGGCCAGAAGAATGACCAGGACGGGTATGATGCGAGCCATCTTCTTCGGGCGTGCTGGCTGCGCCTGTTCCTGAGCTTCCGACATATCCTTTACTAACCGTCCGCGAGATGCAGGTTGTCATTAATAGTAAGAATGGGCGGCGCAAGCAGTGCCGCCCTCTCCTGGCGCGGTGCGCTGATCGGGAGACGCTGTCAGCGTAAACGCACCACAACATGGTTCGCTTCCAGCGAGTTGCCGATCGAACGCTGCAGCTCGGCGATAGCCTTGTTCAAGTCGGTCTGCGCGCGTAGCTCGTTGCCACGCGCGGTCGTCAGAGCGGTCTGGCGTTCGAGTACGAGGAAGAGTGTTGACTGGCCGGCGTCGAATCTCCTCTGCTCGCTCGCATACTGCTGCTCGTTGGCTGCGCGGGCCGCCGCCGCCGCGCGCAGCCGCGACTCGGCCGTGCGCACGACCTGTAATGAGTTGCGCACATCAACCTGAATCAACTGCTCTAGCTGCTCACGCTGCGTCGCAATGCGCTGACCTTCGACCAGCGAGCGGCCCAACTGCGCCTCAGCCGTGCGGTTGCGCAGGGGCAAACTGATCTGCACGCCGGCGCGAAAGTTGCTGTAGCGGTTGGCGGCCAGGTTCAGCAGCGATTCCCCGTAGCCGCCGATTAAATTCCCCGGTACAGCTTGCGTCGGCAAATCCGGCAGCGGCGTTACCCCCGCCAGTTGTGAGAGTTGATTGACACGGGCGCGTAACTCGGCGCTTGAGGCCGTGAATGGATTGTTGACGCTACCGGCATTGAAAGTACCGGCGAGACCGACGACACCGTAGCTGCCGATCAGATCAACCTGCGGCTTGGTCTGGTCGCGAAAGTAGCGTTGGTCTATCTCGTTGATGGCGCGTGTCACATCCGACTCTTTTAGTTCCGGCCGGTGCTCCATCGCCGTGCGCAGCGCGTCCGGCAGGGTGACCGGAGGCGCTTGAAGGTCAACCGCATCCGTCGGGACGATCGAGGCGCTCCACAGCGGCGCCTGTCGGTTCTCGGCGATTAAGTTCTTCAGGTTATTTTCCGCCCGCGAGACGTCTTCGAGGGCGCTGTAAACGCTCTCTTCGAAGCCGGAGACCTGTGCGTCTGCCGCGACTACGTCGATCGGCGCCAGCATGCCTTCGGCGACGAGCCGTTTGTTGTGCTCAAGTTGTGTGCGCGCGTCGCGTACGGCGTCGCGCTGGATCTGGAGATTGCGCAACGCAAATACCAGGTCCCAGTAGGCCCGCTGCACGCCCGCGATGGTTTCAATCGTGCGTTGGCGGAACTGCGCGTCGGTGAGCGACAGGTTCTTCTTCGCGACCTCGATCTGGCGGCGGTTCTGATCGAAGCGCAAGCCGCGCAGCAGGGGTTGTGTGTAATTGAAAGTGAGCGCCGTCGGGTACTGCGGATTGAGCGCGGTGAATACACTGTTCGTGGTGAGACGGATGGCCGAAAAGTCGATGCGGTAGCCACCGCCGAATTTCGGCGTCAGTCCCTCTAAGCGCGCCGTACCGGTAAAATCTGTTTGCGTTACCGCGCCACCGGGCCCGCTGCTCAGGATACTGGCGACGGGCGTTTTCGTGCGCTCGTAGTAGGAGAGCGAGCTGAGGCGGGGGTCGTAAGCGCCCCGCGCGCCCCGCAAATCAAACTCCGCCTCGCGCACGGTCTGCCGGGCCAACTCGATATCCTTATTATTGGCGAGCGCCATCTCGAGCGCTTCACGCAACGAGAGCGGCCGCTGCTGCGACAGATCGACGCCGACGCGCCCGAGTTCCGGAAGCGGCCGATCGGGCGCGCGATAATTCGGCGCGATCGCCGGCACAGGAATCAGTTGATCCGGCGCGGTCGTCGGAACGCTCTCGCGCCCGGGCGGGGGAACCTTGGGCACAGTCTGAATTGGAGAAGTTTGGCCCGGTTGAGGCGACGGATTCTGGGGCGCGCCGGCCTGGCCCGGCGTCGGTTGAATCGAAGGCGGCGGCGCGCCCTGCGGCGTCTGCGGTTGTGTGACAGGCGCCGGCTGCGTCCCGCGGTTCTGCTGGTCGGCCTGCGTCGTCGGCTGCACGCTCTGCTCGATCTGCCCGGAGGGCGTGACGGGACGCGCGTTAGAGCCGGGCGCGGGTGCCTGGCCCTGTGGCGCGTTAGCGGACGGCGATGAAGCGGGTGGCGCACTTTGCTGCGGCGGATTGTTGGCCGACGGAGCGGGGCTCACGGGCGCGCTCGAAGTCGAACCCGGCTGCTGCGCCGGTGCCGTGCCGGACGCCAGGCCCAGGCAAAGGAGCGCGAGTAAAACAATGGGGAATTGAGTTCGTAAAATCTTCATAGCTTTACTATCTACTTACTTGCCGAAGAGACCGAAGAGTGAAGTGGCCGCCATGGCCGTTTTACGCCGCGCCCAGGCGACGCTGTGGCTGACGCTCGCGCCGATCTGCCCCCAGACGCGGCTTCTGCCGAGATCGTCGAAGAGCGAGTAGAAGACCGGGACGGCCAGCAGCGTGAGCAGCAGGCAGAGCGATTGCCCGCCGACCACCAGCACGCCGATGGAGCGGTTGGTTCCCGAACCCGGCCCGCTGGAGAGTACCAGCGGCATCATCCCTGCGACGAGCGCGATGGTCGTCATCAGGATCGGGCGCAGGCGGTCGCGGTTTGATTGGATGATCGCGTCGTGGCGCTCCATGCCCTGCGCGCGCAGCCCGTTGGTGTGATCAATCTGCAGAATGGCGTTCTTCTTCACCACGCCGAAGAGCAACAGGAGGCCGAGGCCGGAGAAGATGTTGACCGTCTGGCCCGTCACGAGCAGCGAGAGGATGCCGAAGGGAATGGCCAGCGGAAGTGTTAAGAGAATCGTCACCGGGTGGATGAACGATTCGAACTGCGCCGCCAGCACCATGTACATAAAGATGAACGACAAAAGGCAGGCGAGCAGAAAGTAGTAGGCCGAGCGCCCCAGCTCCTTCGAGCGCCCGGCGAGCCCGGTGCTGTAGCTCGGGTCAACGTGGAGCTCTTTGACAAATTCGTTCATCTGGCTGAGGACCGCAGACTGCGAGCCGCCGGGCCTGACGTTGGCCGTCAAGGTCACCTGCCGCTCGCGGTTCAAGCGATCGATGGCCGACGGGCCGGTGCCTTCTTCGATATGCACCACGTTGTCCAGGCTGACCCAGCCGAGCTTGGTGGACGCAACGATCATCTGTTTCAAGCGTTCGGCGCTGGCGCGAAACTCGCCCGTGGCGCGCACGCGCACGTCATATTGATCCGTGCCGGCGTTGAAGGTTGAAGCCTTTTGACCGGCGACGAGCGTGTTCAAAGCCTGCGCGATGTCGCCGACACGGACACCCAGATCCGCCGCCCGCGCGCGATCAATCACCACACGCAGCTCGGGCTTGCCGACGATCAGCGTCGTGTCGGCGTCCACGACGTCCGGGATCGTCTTCATCTTCTCCAGCAGGTCCTGCGAATACTTCGACAGCTTGTCGAGGTCGGGGCCGCCGATGACGTACTGAATGTCAGAGTTACGGAAGCCGCCGCCGCTGATCGCCGCCACCAGCTGCACGCTGGTACGTAGCTCCTGCGGGTAGTGCTTCAGAATATCGCGGGCGCGGACCATCAATCGCTGCTGGTCCTGCTGGCGCCCTTCAATCGGCTTGAGCTTGACGTAGATCGAGGCGAGGTTGACGGTCTGCTGCTGCCCGCCGCCGATGGTCACGAGCGTGTCGGTCACGCCGTCCATCTGTCGCACCTCTTTCGCGATGCGCTCGGCGAGCGCGGACGTGGCCGCCAGCGTGTAGCCTTCGGGCGCCCGCACCGTGATCTCGAACTCCGACTGGTCGTCCACGGGTAGAAAGTTCTTGCCGACAAACATAAAGAGCGGCACGATGCTGAAGATCACCAGGGCGCAGAGCGCGACGACGATCCAGCGGTGGGCCATCGACCACCGCAACATCCAGGTGTAAGTGCGGTCTATCGGGCGGTAGAATCGCGACTCCTTTGAACTGCGCTCCGCGCCGGGCACGCCCGTGCCCTCACCCTTTGCGATGGGCATTTCGCCCGCCGCCTGTCTCAGGTCATCGACATTCTTTTCCGGCTCCGCGTCTGCCGCGACGACGTGTGACTCCTGAGCCAGTGCTACGTGATCGCCCTCGGAGGGTTCGCTCCCGGTGCCTGCCGGCAGCATATCTTCTTTCCGCTTGATGAGCCGCGCCGCCAGCATCGGCGTCAGCGTGAATGAGACCAGCAGCGAGACGGCGATGGCCGAGGACGAGGTGAGGCCGAACGAAGACATGAAGCGGCCGACGATGCCACCCATGAATCCGACCGGCAGGAATACCGCGAGGAGGCTGAGCGTCGTCGCCATCACCGCCAGCCCGATCTCGCGGGTGCCTTCGATCGCCGCCTGAAACGGCGGCACGCCCTTCTCTTCGACGAAGCGGAAGATGTTTTCCAGCACCACAATCGCGTCATCAATCACGATGCCGACCATCAGGGTCAGCGCGAGCATCGTAATCTGGTTCAGCGTGTAGCCGAGCGCGGCCATCGCGCCGAAGGTAGCGACGATCGATGTCGGGATCGCGATGGCGGCGATGAACGTCGAGCGGATGCTCCAGAGGAAGAAGAAGACCACGATGGCGGCGAGCAAACCGCCTTCGACCAGGTGCCTCTCAATAGATTCCAGCGAAGCCTTAATGAAGGTTGACTGGTCGCCGACGATCTGGGTCCTGAAATCTTTCGGCAGGGTCGGCGCGAGCTCCTTGAGGCGCGCCTTCACGGCGTCGGCGACGGCGACCGTATTCTGTCCCGACTGTTTCGAGACGACGAGCGTGACCGCCGGCTGGCCGTCCAGCCGCGCTTCGGTGCGCTGCTCCTCCGCGCCGTCTTCGGCGTAGCCGATGTCACTGATCTTGACCGGGTAAGTGCCGTGCGTGGCGACGACGAGGTTGTTAAAGTCTGCGGGCTTCACGATGCGGCCCATCGTGCGCACAGTCAGCTCGCGCGTCCCTTCGTTAACGCGCCCGCCCGGAACCTCCAGGTTCTGCGCGCGCACGGCGGCGGCCACGTCGGCGGCCGTGACGTTGTAAGCACGCATCTTATCCGGATCGATCCAGATTTCGATTTCGCGCTGGCGCCCGCCGACGATCTGGACGTCGCCCACGCCGTTGAGGCTCTCAATGCGCCGCTTGATCTGGTGGTCGGCGACGTCCGTCACATCGCGCAGGGAGCGCGGCGCGGAGACGGCGATGCGCAAGACCGGGGCGGCGTCCGTGTCCAGCTTCTGCACGACCGGCTTCTCCGCCGTTTCCGGCAGGTCAGGGATGACGAGGTCGACGTGATCGCGCACCTCCTGCGCGGCAACGTCGGCGTTCTTATCAAGCAGGAAAGTGACGAAGACCTGCGAGACGCCTTCGACGGAGGTCGAGCGCAGCTCGTCGATGCCGCTGATGGTGTTGACCGCGCCTTCGATCTTGTCGGTGATCTCCGTCTCGATCTCCTGCGGCGACGAGCCCTGGTTGACGACCGTGACGGTGACGGTCGGCAGGTCAATCTTGGGGAACAGATCGACGCCCAGCGAGAAGAAAGAGAAGATGCCGACCACCGAGACGGCCAGAATCAGCATCGTCGCAAAGACCGGGCGGCGGACACAGATTTCAGCAAGTTTTTGCATAATTCAATAAGTCCCGAGTTTAGGGCTTCGGGTTCCGGGTTTCGAGTTCAAGCTTCAAACCCGGAACTCGAAGCACTAAACTAATTATTGCCGGACGGCCACGCCGTCGCTCAACTGTTCGACGTTGCTGGTCGCCACCTGTTCGCCGGCGGCGACACCGCTTTTAATCTCGACCAGGTCGCCTTCCGCCTGTCCCAGCTGCACCAGACGCTGCTCGGCGCGACCGTCTTTGATGACGAAGACGCGGCTCGTATCCGACTCCGTACGAACCGCACGCGAGGGCACGAGGACGGCGGGCTCGGTCTGTGGCTGCTCAATGCGCACGGTGGCGAACTGCCCCGGCTTGAGCAGGTTGCTGCCGTTGTCAACCTCCGCCTCGACCGTCATGGTGCGCGACGTGGCGGTGACATTAGGCGAGATACGAACGACGCGACCGTTGAACGCGCGGTCGGGGTAAGCGCTGACGGAGACCGAAACGCCCTGGCCCGTTTGCACCGCCGCGACCATCTGTTCGGGAATGTCGATGCGCAGGCGCAACGGGTTGGTGCGCATGATCGTTGCGACCTTCGAAGACGTTGACAGGTATTCGCCGAGGTCCGCCGGGCGGTCGGCGACGTAGCCGCTGATCGGAGATGTCACGACCGAATCCGCAATATTCTTGCGCGCCTGCGCGACCTGCGTTTCGGCGGCAGTGACGGCGGCGCGGGCGGTCTGGACGGCGGCGTAATTCTGCCGCGCCTGTTCGATGGCCACGTCATACTGCTGCTGTAGTTGATCGCGCTGCGCCTTCTGCTGGTCGTAGGCCGAGCGTGACACGTCGCCGGATTCGACCAGCCGCTCGAAGCGGCGCAACTGCTTCTCGGCGAGATCCAGCGCAACGCGCGCCGCGGCAACGTCCGGGACCCGTAAGGGATCGAACGCCTGGCCCGGTTTGAGGCCGATGCGCTCCTCGGCCTGTCGCACCGATGCCTTTGATTGCTCGACCTGCGCCTGCGCCTGATCGAGGCGGATACGTGCGTCCCGGTCGTCAAGGCGGATGAGCATCGCCCCACGCTGCACGTAGCTGCCCAAATCAACGCCGAGGGCGACGACCTTGCCCGGGACTGCCGGGGCGACATCCGTCTGCTCGTCGGCGGCAAGGCTGCCGGTGGCATCGAAGAAGCGCGGTAACTGGCGCGAGATGGCCTGCGCGGTTGAGACATCAACCGGCGCCGGCGACCCATTCGGGGCGGCTGCCGCCTCCTTTTTCGGTTGAGCATTGGACGAGCCGCGGCACGAGAGCGCAAGGAGGCTCAGGGCGGCGAGCGCGAGCACCAGAAATAAGAGTTTTATTGGATGGCGAGAGATCATATTATCTAATTCTTCTTACTGGTAATGCTTTTATTATTGACGCGCGGGGCCGCTCCTCTGCGCTTCCTTGTTCCGGCGCGCGGAGACGCCTGCCCCGTGGTGGTGGCGATGCCCTTTAAGAGAATGGCGGTGAACTCGCGCGCCGCACGCTCGTTCGTGATGTCGAGCAGGCGGCGTGATTTGTCCCATAGGTGGTTATTCAAAGCGTGATGGATAATCATGCCGGCGAAAGCGCGCACGATGATCGGTGGGTCGACATCACGGAACGCGCCGTCGCGCTGGCGTTCCATGATGTATGCGCCCAGGAACTCGTACATCATGCGCACGTTTCTTTCCCAGAACATCTCCGCCAGTTGATGCCCTTCGAGCGCGGCATGGGTTAAAAGGCGCCAAAACTCCATGTCCTGCTCGTAGTGCCGCATCATCTCAACGGCAAGGCCTTCAAAGACCGCGCGGTCGTCCTTGTGCTTGATCGCACTGGCGACCACATCGCGCGGGTCCGCCATGCAGCCGGCACAGGCCTTGTGGTCGAGGATCGCCGTGTAAAGCTCTTCTTTAGTGGCGAAATGGCGAAAAATGATCGCCTCGGAGACGCCCGCGGCCTGCGCGATCTCCTTGGTCGTCGTCCCGCGAAAGCCCCGCTGTGAAAAGAGAGTCATGGCGACGCGCACGATCTGCAACCGCCTTTCTTCGCCGGCCATCCGAGGGTTAATCGGCGGCGCGGGCGTGGCGGTGGTCAATGTTTCGGTGTGCTTACTCACAAAATGATCCGTTTCTCCGACAGTTTGAAAGTAAGTACTTACTTACCAAATTCATGTTGCGATGTCAAGGTGTTACGCTGTCAAGCCGGGCCCGGTTCCAGGAAAACTGACGCTGCGCCCTGTACTGTTCCCGACCTTTGCGCTATCTTATCTCGTACCTTTTCGCAACAAGATCAGGAGGCGTGTGGCCGGGATCGGCTGTGCGCGGGCGCGCTTTTTTGCTGACCTCGTGCGCGTCGGGGCGGCATCGGCACATTGTTTGCTAAATTGCAATGGGAACGGCAATTTTTATCTAAGGGATAAATGCATGTTCATGCAAATTTGCAGATCAATCTATTTTTGAGGAGAACACGATATGTCACAGAATAGACCGACAGGCGGATCAACTTCAGGACAGGGCGGATTTTCCACGCCGGGTTCGACGGGCGGGGCAGGAACGGGTGCGACTGATGCCGGGACAACGCGCGGGTCGAGCACCGGGTCAACGGGCGGCGGCGGTAGCAGCCAGGGGCTCACGCCCGGCGGCGGCGGGCAGGGCGCCGGCACGGGAGCGGCCCCCGGGCTGGCGGCCACGGCTCAGGAGTACGGCCAGAAGATCGCCGGCGCTGCTTCGCAGGCGAAGGACTACGTCAGTGACAAGGTGTCTGTGGTCGGCGACAAGATCAAAGACCTTCAGAACACAGATTTTAACGAGGTGGCCAACAACGCTAAAGAGTATGCGCGGCAGAACCCGGGCCAGGCGATCCTGATCTCCGCGGCCGCGGGTTTCGTCATCGGGCTTTTGATCCGCGGCAGCCGTCGTTAAGAGAGAAGGTTTCGTGTGACGGGCTTCGCGGTAGAGCCGATCTCTCGGAGCCCGTGACCCGAGGCACGAATACCAGCAGGCAAGGAGGAGGCACGAGCGATGGCAAATATTGAGAAGAATACAGCCGCCGCGCCCGCGCCCGCGACGCGTGCAGATATTGAGAGTCTGCCCGCGTTGTTCGGGCGTCTGGGCGATGACGTGATGGAGCTTTTGGACACGAAGCTCACTTTACTGAAGGTAGAAGTCAAGGAGGATGCCAACGCTTACATCCGCGGTGGAGTACTGATCGGCATCGGCGGCGTGGTCGCCGCCGTCGGATTTGCGTTTCTCAACGTGGCGGTAGCCTTTTTAGTCTCCACGGCGTTTGCGAACACCGCCTTGAGCCAGCCGGCCAAATACGCGCTCGGGTTTGTCATTACCGGGGCCTTGTATTTGGTAATCGGCATCATCATCGTGATGATGATGAAGAACCGGCTGGCCAAACGTGATCTTGTGCCAAACCGTAGCGTTGACGAACTCAGAAAGGACAAGCAATGGCTGAAGAAAGAAATTTAGGTCTAGCGCGCGCGACCGATACTACTGGCGATGAAGACCGGACGAAAGCAGAGCTTCAGCGTCGCATGGAAGAAGCGCGCGAATCTATCACCCAAACTGTTACAGAGATTAAAGACACCGTGGCAAATCAGTATCAATCGGTTAGAGACAGCTTCACCGAAGCGCTCGACTGGCGCGAACAGTTTCGCAAGCGTCCCATCGCTTTCAGTGTCGGGGCCCTTTCGGTCGGCTTTATTGTCGGATACAGTATCGCGGGAGCTTTCAAGGGCAACGGCTACGAAACTTATCCCGCGTATGAAGAAGAGGATGAATCAGGTTTGACGGAGCGCGGGCCGTCTTCCGCCCCGCGCTCTTACGCCGCGCAAGCGATCACAGGCGCGACGTACGGCTCGTCCCCTTACGAGGGGAGAGAGACATCACCCGGTGTCGAGGGAAGAGATCGCGACTACCGTCCCTTGACCCGCATCAGTGATGAGGACAGGTATGAAAGCCGGGAGGAAGAGCCTGACAAGCCGGGCCTGATCGAACGCTTCAAAGAGACGAGGGCCTATGACCGGCTGCAGCAGGAGGTCTCCACCCTCGGCGACCGGTTCATTGATGAGCTGTCTAAGGCGGCGACGACGGTCGTACTGCCGGCGCTTTTCGCTAAGATCAAAGATTACATCGGCGTCGACCTCTCCGGTAAGCGGCAGAGCCAGGCGGGCGCCGGCAGCCAGCAGCGGGCAAATACAGGTTCGTCCGGCGGCCCTTCGCGCGGCGCACAAGCTTCTTCCGGTGGCGGCACCGATTACAACCGGGGCACTGAAGGTCGCGACGAGCGTAGCCCAACTTACGGCACGAGCGAGAATCGCGGCTACAGCGTCTCCTAACGCGACCTCGACGGTCACGCGCGCGGCGGCCTAGGCTATAACCATCATGGTGAAAGTCGGGGAAGCCTCGGCCATCATCCTGAGCATGACCGGGGCCGCCCGTAAGTGCGTCTGACAGCGGTTAAAACAAGGGGCGGGCCTCCAAACCGGCCCGCCCCTTATGGCATGCATCACTGGTCCTCTTCTACACTACAGGCCGGCAAAGCGCGCAAAGTCTTTTGTCAATGAACGAGAGATTGTGGCTCTCAATCGCCCGGCCGGTCATCCGTACAGGCTTTATGTCCTCGCGTCCCGCGGTCATCATCAACGTCGCTTCCGGCGCGGATAATAAGGATGTGGTGCGCGATCAACTGACGGGGATTTTCAGATCGAGTGATCTCGACGCGCGCATCTTTCTGGCCCGGGGTGGGACGGAAATCATCAGGCTGGCGCGACAAGCCGTGAAGGAGGATCGCCGGCCCATTGTCGCGGGCGGCGGCGACGGGACGATCAGCGCCGTCGCCTCGACGATCGCCGGCACGAACCGCCCGCTCGGTGTTCTGCCGCTCGGGACGCTCAACCATTTCGCCAAAGACCTGCACATTCCACTTGACCTCGAAGACGCGGCGCGTGTGTGTATCGAAGGTCGGGCCATCAGCGTGGATGTCGGCGAGGTCAACGGGCGTGTTTTTCTCAACAACTCGAGTCTGGGCCTTTATCCGAGCATCGTGCGGCGGCGGGAAAAGCTGCAGCAGCGCCTCGGCCACGGTAAGTGGCCCGCTTTCGTCTGGGCCGCACTCTCGGTGTTGCGTCGCTACCCGTTCCTCGATGTCCGCCTGCACGTCGACGGCCGCGAGCTGGTGCGACGCACGCCCTTCATCTTCGTCGGCAATAATGAATACGAGATGGAAGGGGTCAACGTCGGCGGGCGCTCATGCCTCGACGCCGGGCAGTTGAGCTTGCACGTGGCCCATCGCACCGGGCGGCTGGGGCTGCTGCGCTTCGCACTCCGCGCGCTCTTCGGGGGGCTGCGTAACGAGAAGGATTTTGATGCGCTGTGTACCAAAGAGGTTATGGTCGAGACGCGGCGGCACCGCCTTAATGTCGCACTGGATGGCGAGGTCGCGGTGATGAGCACCCCGCTTCATTACCGCGTACGTCCCGGCGCGCTGCGCGTCCTCGTACCACGGAGCAACTCTGAACTTTGAACGATGAATGAGAAGACAAAAGCTTTTCTTCTTTTATTCATCGTTCATCGTTCAAAGGTCGTCATTTAGTTGTTATGCGGACGATCGTTCATCTTTCCGACCTCCATTTCGGTCGCGTTGATCATTCGATCATCGGGCCGCTGGTCGCCGCCGTCACGAGTATCAGGCCGGATGTCGTTGCCGTCTCGGGCGACCTGACGCAGCGGGCGCGAAGCCGCCAGTTCAAAGAGGCGCGCAAGTTTTTAGATGCCCTCCCCTCACCGCAGATTATTGTGCCCGGTAACCACGACGTGCCGCTTTACAACGCCTTCGCGCGCTTCCTTCAGCCGCTCGAAAAATACCGGCGCTACATCACGGCCGATCTCGAACCGTTTTATTCCGATGAGGAGGTCGCGGTGCTGGGGATCAACACCGCACGCTCGCTGACGATCAAGTATGGGCGCATCAACCGGGCGCAGATCGCCCGTGCGCGCCAGCGGCTCTGCGCTTTCGGCGTGAACGTCGCTAAAGTCGTCGTGACGCACCACCCTTTTGACCTGCCGGAAGGGCACAAAGAGGCCGAGCTCGTGGGCCGCGCGCGGCTCGCCATGGAGGTGCTCGCGAGCTGCGGCGCGGATGTTCTGCTGGCCGGTCATTTACACATCAGTCATACGGGGCACACGGCCAAGCGGTACAAGATCGCCGGACATAGCGCGCTCGTTATCTCCGCCGGCACGGCAACGTCTACACGCGGCAGGGGTGAAGCCAACTCCTTCAACGTGATCCGCATCAATCACCCGCTCATCAACGTCGAGCGGCTCGTGTGGCAAACCGAGCGCGCCGCCTTTGCGCCTTCGCCCGCCGAAAATTTCCGGCACACGCCCGGCGGGTGGGTGCGCGTCACGGATGAAGAGGCGGCAGACGCCTTCTACACCGAGGAGGGCCAGGCAGCCCGGCCCGGCGAACAATCGAATGACCCGCAGGGATAAACAAAGAGAGGGCACTCCGGCATGGGGGCTCGCTGTCATTGACACCCGCTCCGACCGACCATAAACTTTTGCACGTCTCCTGCGGTCCGGCGTCTCCTAAACCCACGCGTAAAGGATACCCTTAAATGCTCAAACAAATTTCTGCCCCTCGTTTCCTCATTACTTTCTGCGCGGTGTTCTGGCTCGGACTGGTGATTTTTGCGTCGCCACGTATCACACTCGCACAAGGAGCTGAAAACTATGAGGCCGAACGACAACGCGCCTTCCAGCTCTATAAAGAAGGCAGGTACAACGACGCTTTACCTGTCTTTGAAAAGCTGGCCGCCGCCAAGCCGTCAGATCAAAATGTGATTGAGGTGTTGGGGTTTCTGGTCTTCGGAGAGGGTGTGCACCTGAATGATGCGGCAGCGCGAAGGCAGGCGCGCCTTCGCGCGCGGACTTTACTCCTCCGCGCACAAGAGATGGGGGCCGATGATCCTCTCTTGAAATCTCCGCTCGACGCAGTGCCGCCCGACGGCGGCGATGATACCGTTTTTTCGAAACGCAACGAGGTTGATGATGCAATGCGCGAGGGCGAGACAGCATTCGCGCGGGGTGATTATTCGAAGGCTATTGCGGCTTATGAACGTGCGCTGCGACCCGCGGCAATACGAGGCGGCGCTGTTTACGGGCGACGCGTATTATAAACCGAATAAGCTGGACAAAGCGGGCGAGTGGTTTGCGCGCGCCATTGACATTGATCCTGATCGCGAGACGGCCTACCGCTACTGGGGAGATGTGCTCATGGCCCAAAGCAAGATGAGCGAGGCGCGCGACAAGTTCGTTGAGGCGTTTATTACGGAGCCGTTCAACCGGCTTGCGCGTGCCGGCCTCATCCGGTGGGCGCAGAAAAATCGGGTGACGCTCGCACATCCGGAGATCAAGCAGCCGCCCCCCTCAATGCATTCGTCAACAGTGGGTAACCAAACGACAATCATGATTGACCCGCAGAAGATGGATCCTAACAGCGGACCGAATTACTACTGGTCATTCTATGATCTAACACGCGCGACATGGGGTAAAGTAAATTTCCCCAAAGAATATCCGAACGAGAAGGTTTACCGGCACAGTCTGAAAGAAGAAGCGGCGGCGCTCCGCATCGTCGCCGAAATCGCATCGAGAGACCTGAAGTCTGGCAATAAGTCGCTCGACCTGTCGCTTCACAACCTGATCAAACTGAACGAGGCCGGATTGCTGGAAGCGTATATTCTTTTGGCGTGACCCGATGCGGGAATTGCTCGCGACTATGCAGTCTATCGCAGGGCCAATCGCGACAAACTGCGGCGATACATGGTGGAATATGGTGTGGCCGGTGGCAATTGACATACGCCCCCGCCAAGCGAGAGCGGCGCGGCAAGAGTGATTCTTGCCGCGCCGCTCTTTTTAGTGCCCCTACGGACTAAGAGATCGCTATTGTTTGCCGCTTACTTTGCCTGCATCGGTTTGCGTGGCAATTTCTCCTCCCTCATCGCCGTGTTGTAAATGAAGGCGGCCATGATGCTTGCGGCCTGCTTCATGTCGTCGGCCTGGATGCGGTCGAAGACGTCTTGATTGGAGTGATGGGTGCGTGTGTCGTATTCGATTTCGTCCTGGATAAACTGGAAGCCTGGCAGATTGATCGCATCGAAAGAGAGGTGGTCCGTCCCGCCGGTGTTCGAGACGGACAGCGTCTCGGCGCCCACGTCGCGAAACGGCGCGAGCCACTGGCGGAAGAGCGGGCGGACGGCTTCGTTGCCCTGCAGGTAGACGCCGCGGATCTTGCCCGTTCCGTTATCAAGGTTGAAATAGGCATCGAACTTTTCGTACTCGGGCTTTGGGGTTATCGCTGGGGTCGGCCCGCCGAAGAAGGGGGCAAGTGCGGCGGCAGGTGAGCCGTCGCCGAGTATGCCGAAGTGTTGCGCGACATAAGCGCGTGAGCCGAGCAGCCCCTGTTCCTCGCCGGTCCATAACCCGATGCGTATCGTGCGGCGCGGCTGCAGCTTCAGGGCCTGAAGAATACGCACGGCCTCCATCGCCGTGGCGACGCCGGCCCCGTTGTCGGTCGCGCCGGTCCCGGCGTGCCACGAGTCCATGTGACCGCCGAGCATAACTATCTCATCCTTGAGATCGGTGCCGGGGATCTCCGCGATGGTGTTGTAACCCATCGGGTCTGCGTCCTGAAATTGCACGACAAGGTCAACCGCCATTCTCAGCTTTTGGCCCTGCTGGATCATGCGCGCCATGCGGTTGTACTGCTCAATCGCCAGGACGATCTGCGGGACTATTTTCGGCGCGTCTTTATCCCACGGCTGGATGCGCTTGACGGTGAACGGATTTTCAGCGAAAGGCTGCGGCACGGTAGCAGATTGCACAAAGATTGTGCCGCCGTCCCCCCTGAAGCTCGGATCAACGAGCAGCGCCGGGCCTTCGTCCATCAGAAACTGGTATTTCTTGGCCGCAAAAATGGCTGCCGCGCGCTGTTCAGCAGTCAGTTGGAAACGGCGCGGCGGCGCAGACTTCGGATCAGGCGCGTCGGCGAGTCTGAGCAGGTCTTTTTCATCACGACGCACGCCGAGCGGTTCGAAGTGCGCTTTGACTTCGCGCATGGGGCCGGTCAACACAATCGCGCCTCTCAATTTTCCCCTGTACTTCTCCAGCCCCGCCTCCGTCGTCGCATCAACGTAGACCACGTCGGCGGCGAGTGGGCCACTCAAGCCGGGCGACCACGCCTTCGGGTAGGCGATGAGCGGAATGTCCTGCGGCTCGATCACCTGCGCGCAAAAACGTTGAAGCGACCAGCCGCGTCCGAACGGCCCCCATGACTCCAGGTGTGCGTTCTGGAGGCCCCATGAAGCCAGCTTTTCGCGCGTCCATTCGTTGGCCCTCTTCATATTAGGCGAAGCAGTCAGGCGCGGGCCAATGACGTCGGTCAGGTAGCTCAAGGTCTGCATCACCTGAGAGCGGTTCATGCCTTCGTCCCTGATGCGCGCGATCGGATCGTTAGGGTCTACCGCCGGGCCTTGGGCGGAAGTGGACTGCTGTGCGCCTTGCGGGGGCGTTTGCCCGGCCGGTTGCTGCGCGAGAGCAAGGCCCGGCCAGAAGAGGGACCAAATGAGCAGTGTAGCTGCGATGGGGCGTCTTATCATCACAAGAAATCTCCTGAAATTATGAGTAATTTGCGAGGCATCATGATAATGACGGATCTGATGCCTGTTACCGGATAGGTTTATACTCGACGGATTACTAAAAGGTTTCGGCACGCCGGAAGGTAGTTATTAAGGGAAGAAAGGGCTAATAAGGACAGGCCCTCCCCGCCGCCTTAATCCTACGTCTGAGCGTTCGCAGATCATACCAGAAAAAAGGCCGTCAGGCGTATTCATCAGAATACCACGCCTGACGGCCCCGGTAGGGCTCGACAATTAATCATGGGCTCCAGTGCAATTTAACGCGACACGCGCCGGTCTGAAGTCGCGTTGGATGGTTGAGTTTCCGGCACCGCCGGCAGTGCTCCCGCGCGATAGCCGCAACCTTCCCGCGCGCAAATGTGCACGGTGCCTTCTTTCTTCGTCGTCTTCTCCAGCAAAAACGGTGCCCCGCATTTCGGGCAGGGGGAGGCGACGGGCTTGTCCCAGAACACCACATCACAGTTTGGATACTCCGAGCAGCCGTAAAAGGCCTTGCCGCGTTTTGATCTCTTGACGACCAGCTCGCCGCGACATCCGGCGCGCGGGCACGCGACGCCTGTGGTTTCGCGTTTGATGTATTTGCAGTGGGGGTAATTTGAGCACGAGATAAATTCCCCGAAGCGCCCATGCCGGCGGACCAGTTGGGCGCCGTCGACCGGGCACTTCTCGTCGAGCGGGACCGGGGCCGGAGCGACCGCGCCGCTCTTCGCGATCCGGCGTATGTTGCGACAGTCAGGATAGCCCGTGCAGCCGAGAAACTGGCCGAAGCGACCGCGCTTTAGAGCCATCGGCTTGCCGCACAGCTCGCACGTCTCGGCCTCTTCCTCATCGGCGCCCGCGGGCGGCGCCTTCGCGCCGCCGGTCACAGCGGCACCGGTGGTGCCGTCGCCCTCCGCGCTCGCCGCCCGGGCAATCTCGCGCGTCGTACGGCATTCAGGGTAATTCGAGCAGGCAAGGAACTGACCGAAGCGACCGAACTTGATGATCATCGGGGCGCCGCAATTTTCGCACACCTCGTCGGTCGGGATGGCCTGCTGCTTGGCGGCCTTCATCTGTTTTTCGGCGTTCTTCAAGTCCTTGGCAAACTTATCGTAAAATTCGTGGAGCGCGGCCGTCCACTTCAATTTTCCTTCCTCGATCTCGTCCAGCTCCTCTTCCATGCGCGCCGTGTACGTCTCGTTAAATAGATCGTTGAAGCTCGCCACCAGGAGGTCGTTGACGGTCGTGCCGAGCGCGGTCGGGTGGAAGCGCCCTTCGTGTTTCTCGACGTACTCGCGGTCGATGATCGTCGTCATAATGGCCGCATAGGTCGAGGGCCTGCCGATGCCCTTCTCCTCAAGCGCCTTCACCAGCGTCGCTTCGGTGTAGCGCGGCGGCGGCTCCGTGAAATGCTGTTCCGGCGTAATTGAATTGAGCTTCAGCGCCTCGCCCTTTTCCACCGGCGGGAGGTTGCGCTCGGACTCATCGTCGTCCTCCGTTTTTTCGTCGCGCCCTTCCTGATAAACCTTCAGAAAGCCATCAAACTTTAAGACCGAACCTGTCGCGCGAAAAATGAAACGGCCCGCCTGAATGTCGATCGTTGTTTGATCAAATACTGCCGGCATCATCTGGGAGGCGACGAAGCGCTGCCAGATCAGGCGGTAAAGTTTCAGCTCCTCCTTGTTGAGATAGCTCTGCACCGCGTCCGGCGTGCGCGTCACGTCCGTCGGCCGGATCGCCTCGTGAGCGTCCTGCGCGTCTTTCTTCGAGCGGTAATAAACAGGCTTTTCGGGCAGGTAGTCGGGGCCGTACTGAGTACCGACGAACTCGCGCACTTCGCTGAGGGCGGCGTCCGAAACGCGCGTCGAGTCAGTTCGCATGTAAGTGATCAGACCGACGGCGCCTTCCGCGCCGAGCTCGACGCCTTCGTAGAGTTTCTGCGCGAGCATCATCGTCTTCTTCACCGCAAAGCCGAGTTTGCGCGACGCCTCCTGCTGCAGCTTCGACGTGATGAACGGCGGTACGGGATTCCGCTTGCGCTCTTTCGTCGTGACTTCGCTCACGACGAAACTCTGCCGCTCCGCCTCCGCGACGATCTCTCGGGCCTGCGCCTCGTTGCCGATCAGGATTTCATTCTTCTTAAGCTCCTGGTCGAAGTTGCCGGTCTTGACCGTCTGCGCCCCCACTTTCCACAGGCGCGCTTCAAAGGCCGGAGGGAGCTTGGCCGCCAGATTCGCGGCAATGGTCCAGTATTCGGTCTTAATAAATTGCTCGATCTCGCGCTCGCGCTCAACGACCATGCGGAGCGCGACCGACTGCACGCGGCCGGCGCTCAGGCGCCCGCCGACGGTGCGGCACAGGAGCGGTGAAACCTTGTAGCCGACAAGGCGATCAAGCACGCGCCGCGCCTGCTGTGCGTCGACTAGGTTCGCATCAATCTGCTTCGGCTCTTTGAAAGCGTCCTGCACGGCGCGCTTGGTGATTTCGTTGAACATCACGCGGAATGAGGGTTTCTTCGGGCGCTTCGGCACGATCTCTTCGGCCAGGTGCTGGCAAATCGCTTCGCCCTCGCGGTCGGGGTCGGCCGCCAGGTAGATCGCTTCCGCCTCCTTCGCGGCTTTCTTTAACTCCGCGATAATCTTCTTATTATTACGCTTTTTGGCATCCGGGATGACCTCATAGGTCGGTTCGAAATCGTGCTCGACGTCGACGCCCAGCCCCTTGGATGGTAGATCCTTAATATGACCGATCGAAGCCTTTACGACATAGTCTTTACCCAGATACTTATTAATCGTCTTAGCTTTGGCGGGCGATTCTACAATTACTAAATTCTTTGCCATTATCTTTTCGCGTAAATCATTGCCCGTGAACCGTAAACGGTAGGTGCTTTATTGTTTACGATTCAATACCTCGATTTACTTCCTTTATCTCATTACTTTAGATGCGAATGCGAGCGGCTCCGCTCTCTGATTTTCTTAACCTTATTGATGACGGACGGCGCAGTTCCGTCACACTCTTTTCACAAAGCATTATGCCACTACTGACCGACAACACCTCCAGCTCCAAAGCCTAGTACTAACATTCAAACCATGATCTGTCAAAAGCATGTACGCCCTCACCGCCAAATTTGGTTCTGAAAGCCTTGCTGCGACAGAAGTTAAAAGTGATAAGAAAATTCGGGCTGGACGGCAGAGTGTTA
>CAYLJO010000086.1:0-25128 GCA_964383905.1 uncultured Blastocatellaceae bacterium | reverse complement strand
TCGCTCACACACATCCGCGGGACGAACGCGAGGCCGATCTTCTTTTGCACGAAACGCTTGATCGTCTCTACCGTCGCCAACTCCAGTGTGATGTTAAGCGGCGTGTGGTGTTTCGCAAACGTCTCGATGACTTTAAGCCGCGAAGCCGTCTTCACGTTGTGAGCGAGGAATGATTCGCCGCCCAATTCTTTAACGGCCACTGAGTCGCGCCGCGCCAGAGGGTGTTTCGGGCTCATGATCAGCACGAGCTCGTCCTTAAGCACAGGAAACGCTTCAATATCGCGGTCGGAAGGCTCGGAAGCCATCAGCGCAAAATCCACATTGCGGTCCAGCACTTCGCGGGGTAAGCGTTCGGAGATGTGCCGGAAGATTTCAACCTTCACCTTCGGATGCCGCTCTCTGAAAGCGAGGATGATCTCGGGCAGGAGGTAGAGGGAGGTGCTCTCATTGGCCCCGATGCGCACCCGGCCGCGTTCGAGCGCACGTAGCTCCCCCACGGTACCGAGCGCCTGATCACGCAAGGCGATGATTCTCTGCGCGTAGTCATAAACAATCCGCCCCGCTTCGGTGAGTGTCGGCGTTTTTTGCGCCCGGTCGAGCAGCGGCGCCCCGATCTCCTCTTCCAGACGACGAACCGCGATGCTCACCGCCGGCTGCGTACGAAATACCCGGTCGGCCGCCTTCGAGAAGCTGCCTTCTTCAATCACACTTACGAAAAACTCCAGCTGTGTTAATTCCATCACATACCCCCGCCCCGGATTGGGAAAGAGCTAACGCCCTTCTCTCTTCTGCGCCATGAGATTTCGGTTTATATTGTGCTAAAAATTATAAAGTATGTAAACGGGCGAGGTTTCGTAAGTCGACGACCGGCCGAAGGTTATTCACGCACTCATACGGAAGGGGGTTTCAGCAAAAAATGGGATTTAACCGAGAGGGAGGAGGTTGTGCGGTCGTTATCCCGCCTGATTCCGATGAGGCGTTCTTATTTTTTATAATAAGATAAGCCTCATCATATTCCCTTAGACTCCGAGCACGAAAGATAGTTGGGTAATTCTGTGCTGGTCGGAATATTGGTGTGAACCAAAAGGGCGCAACATGAAACGTTTATTACTATCTTTGGCTTGGGGCGTCCTCATCACGGTTTTTATTCTTGGGTTTGCACTTGTAGGGATGTTCTCTGGCCCCGGCAAGGACGTGCCTGACGAGCGCAAGGTTGCGGCGGTGTTCTATTTTGCGATTGCTTGGCCTCTCCTCGTATTATTTCCAATATTCGGTACTATGGAAGTGGCTGAACTCACCAACAAGAACTTTTTGTGCTGCTTTTTCATTTATTTACCTACTCACTCCTGACTTATGTTTTTCTTGCTGGGCGCGCTAAGTCTAAATCATGACCAACACAGATTAACCCCCTACCGCACGAAATCCTCTCTTGACACACCTGCCGTTATAGTTTACAGTCTCTCCATTATATTGACGAACTGGTCTTTACATCTGTGGGACGGGGGTCTTGGGTTATGCAAAGGGACCGGTCCCACTATATGAGTGGTTGAATACCATTTAAGTTAATGTCTCGCGCAAGGTTCCATCCGGCGCGGGACATTTCTCTGTGCATAGAGATAATTATGGCGGTGCTGAGAAAAACAGAGCGAGGCGACCGCAGGAAGAGGCCCTCTTGATGCTACGCGTTAAAGAAGCGCCCGGAGGCGCGCCGACGAGCGAGCCGTCTCATACGCTTTCCATAAATAACGGAAAGTCTCCCGAAGAACTGAAATCGATCTCGGACAAATTTGAGAATGCTTCGCCGGAATCGGTCCTCGGGTGGGCGTTCGAAGAGTTTGGTGACGAGGCAGCGCTCGCCACCGGTTTCGGCGCGGAGGGCTGTGTGCTTGTCCACCTGCTCGCGGGGGTCAGTCGGGAGGCGCGCATCTTCTATCTGGATACGGATCTTCTGTTCCCTGAAACCTACGCGCTCCGTGACCGGCTCGAAGGACGATACGGGGTTCGCTTCGAGCGGCGCGCGACGCCCCTGTCGCTCGGCGCGCAGGCCGAGAGGTACGGCGATAGACTGTGGGAGCGCCGGCCGGATGAGTGTTGCCGGTTGCGCAAGGTCGAACCCCTCAGAGAAATGCTCGCCGGAGTTCGCGCTTGGATTACCGCCATCCGCCGCGACCAGTCGGCGGCGCGCGCGGGCGCAGGTATCGTCGAGTGGGACGCAAAGTTCGGATTGATTAAGATCAACCCGCTCGCCAACTGGTCTTCACGCGATGTTTGGAACTTCATTGCCAAGCATGATGTGCCCTACAACCCGCTGCACGATCATGGCTACCCGTCCCTCGGCTGTACCCACTGCACGACGCCGGTGCAAATCGGAGAAGACCTTCGCGCCGGGCGCTGGCGCGGAACGGGTAAGACCGAGTGCGGTCTTCACCAATGATGATACGCACAGACATAATTTTAGAAGAGGAATAATGAGGACATGCGACTAATCAGCCCACACGGGGGCACCCTCGTCAACCGCGTAGTGACGGGTCTTGAGCGCGAGATGCTTATTAGGGCCTCCGCCGGGATGCCTGCTTTGCGTCTCAACGCGCGGGAAATCTCTGATCTCGAGATGATCGCAACGGGCGCTTACTCTCCGCTCGAAGGTTTCCTGGGTGAATCAGATTATCGTTCTGTCCGTGCCAACATGCGGCTCGCCAACGGCGTCGCATGGCCCATCCCCGTCACGCTCTCTGTCACGGGCGAGCAGGCGAGCGCCCTACATCAGGGCGAGGACGTGGCGCTCTACCAGGGCAACCATCTCTTAGGTGTGCTCCATCTCGCCGAGAAATTCGCTTACGATAAAGGGCGCGAGGCCGAACTCGTCTACCGCACGACGGATGAAGCGCACCCGGGGGTGCGCGCCCTCTACAAGCAGGGCGAATGGCTGCTCGGCGGCCGTGTCAGCCTGATCAACCGCCCGTGTGACATTGATTTTCCTGCTTACCGTCGAGACCCGGCAGAGACGCGTTCGCTCTTTCGGCAGCGCGGCTGGAGGCGGGTCGTTGCTTTCCAGACGCGCAACCCGGTTCACCGTGCGCATGAATATATACAAAAGTGCGCGCTCGAAATCGCCGACGGCCTCCTCCTGCACCCGCTCGTGGGCGAGACCAAAGCCGACGACGTTCCGGCGGATGTGCGGATCCGCTCTTACGAAGCAATTCTTGCCGGCTACTACCCGGCGACGCGGGTGGTCCTGTCGGTTTTGCCGGCGACGATGCGTTATGCCGGGCCGCGGGAAGCCCTATTTCATGCCCTGATCCGCAAGAATTACGGCTGCTCGCATTTCATCGTCGGGCGCGACCACGCCGGCGTCGGCAATTATTATGGCACCTATGACGCGCACTACATCTTCGACGAGTTCGAGCCGGAAGAGCTGGGGATCATGCCCTTGTTCTTCGACCACACGTTCTACTGCCGCGCGTGCGGCGCGATGGCCTCAACCAAGACCTGCCCGCACGACACCACCGAACACGTGACCCTTTCCGGCACAAAGGTGAGGGCGATGCTGGGCGCAGGACAACCGCCGCCCATCGAGTTCACACGGCCGGAAGTGGCCGAACTGCTCATCGAGGCCTACCGTCATAGCGAGACAGAGCAGGCGATCGGGGCCGGCCTCTAAATACGACCTTTTATTTATTGAGGAGTCATGAATGATTGATAAGAAGGGTTTCACTCTCTGGTTCACAGGGCTTTCGGGGGCGGGTAAGACAACCCTCGCCCGGCAACTTGCGCCGGAGCTGCGCGCACGCGGACTTCGGGTTGAGGTCCTGGACGGGGATGAAGTGCGCACCAATTTATCCAAAGGGCTCGGCTTTTCCAAAGCGGACCGCGACACGAACATCCGCCGCATCGGTTACGTCTGCCGCCTCTTGGCGCGTAACGGCACGGCGGCCGTGTCTGCAGCGATTTCGCCGTACCGGGACGTGCGGGACGAGGTGCGGCGCGCAATCGAGCAGGACGGGACGGCGTTCATCGAGGTCTTTGTCAAATGTCCTGTCGAAGTGCTCGCCGGGCGGGACGTGAAGGGGCTTTACCGAAAAGCTCTGGCCGGCGAGATCCAGGGGTTTACAGGGGTCTCTGATCCTTACGAGGAGCCGCTCGCCCCCGATGTCGTGATCGAGACGGACCGCGAATCTATTCATTCGAGTATCGCTAAAATTATCTACGTACTTGAACGGCGCGGACTTGTACCGGTTGGGTCATACCCCGCTGCGGCCGGGGCGTCGCTCGCGACGGCGAGTACCGGCGCCCTCCGGTAAAGACAATTTTGTCATCCCTCTCAGATTTCGACCAGATTGTCCTCGACAGCTTGCGGCGGGCGAGGTCCGCACTTTTGTCGCGGCCTTACTGGCGAAAGCGGTCGCAGTCGATCTCGTATTTCTTAACTTTGTAACCGATGATGCGCTCGGTGGTGTCGAGCAGCATGGCGGCCTTCTTCCGGTTTCCGCGGGTCGTTTTCAACGCGTCCTGGATCAGGTCCCGCTCGTATGCGCCGATCGCTGCCTCGAGCGATAACCGGTTTAGGGTGCCTGAGCCGTCGGCCGTCTGCAGTGTCGGCGGCAGATGATGCCCGTGAATGACGTTGGTCTCACAAACGAGCACCGCCCGTTCGATGATGTTTTCCAGCTCGCGCACGTTACCCGGCCAGTGATAACTGGTCAGCATGTCGATCGCGGGGGTTGAAATCCGGTTGATCGGTTTCCCGTGCTCGCGCGCGTATTTCTCCAGAAAGTGATCCGCCAGCAGCAAGATGTCTGACTTGCGTTCCCGCAAGGGCGGCATGAAGATCGCAAACACGTTCAACCGATAATAGAGGTCCTCGCGAAACTGGTCTGCGGCAATCGCCTTCTCCAGGTCCTTATTGGTGGCGGCAATGAGCCTGACGTTGACTTTGACGGTTTCGGTCCCGCCCAGTCGCTCGAACTCGCGTTCCTGGAGTGCGCGCAAGAGCTTGATCTGGGTCGAGAGGTTGAGGTCGCCGATTTCGTCGAGGAAGAGCGTGCCGCCGTCGGCCAATTCAAAGCGCCCCTTTTTGCGGGTCTGAGCGCCGGTGAAGGCGCCCTTCTCGTAACCGAAGAGTTCGGATTCGATGAGAGTTTCGGGCAGCGCGGCACAGCTCACTTTAACGAAAGGTTTATTCGCGCGCAGCGAGTTGTAATGGATGGCGTGCGCAATCATTTCTTTACCCGTCCCCGACTCGCCGCGCAGAAGAACGGTCGTGTTAGTCCGCGCCACCTGTGTCACCTGCTCGTATACCCGGCGCAGCGGTCGCGAGTTGCCGATGATATGGCTGAAATCGTAGCGCTCGCGCAGCTCCTGCTTGAGATGGATGTTTTCGTTGAGCAGACGCTGTTTGTCCGCTTCGACCAGGTGCTCGACCTTGATCGCCTGCGCGATCATCGAGGCGACGATCGATAGGAATTTGGTCGCCCGATCGTAATCGCGCTCCTTTTTGTAGCGGAGGTCTACGCCGAGCACGCCGACAGGTTTTCTGTTAATCAGAATAGGTACGCAGATAAAAGTCAGCTCCTGGCGCTCGGCATTCTTCTTGCGTGTCCCGAGGCGGTCGAGAAACATCGGCTCGCGGCTGATCTGCGGCACGACGATCGGTTTACCGCTTTGAACCACGCGCCCCGTGATGCCCTCGCCCACCCGGTAGCTGACGTGCCGCACGCCATCCTCACTGAGGCCGTGAGCAGCCGCGATGCGGAGTTCGTCCGTGTCCGGGTCAAGTCGCATCACGACGCCATGCATCATGCCATGGTGACGCGCGAGCGTCTCGAGCACGCGGCTCATCGCTTCCTTCAGCTTGTAGGTTCCTGCCAGTGTTTGCCCGATCTCCAGAAACGTCGTGAGCTTCCGCGCCTCGGCCTGATCTGTCGTCATATGATCCAATAATCGTCAGTTAAAGCACCCGTGAATAATACGGAAGCCCGCGAAACCCTATGTTTCTGAAGAGAATCCAAGCAAATCGCAGGCCAATCAATGTGAATGTCTTCAGCAGCACGGTGGCGAAAGACCGGAACAGAATGTGCCTACGCCCATCCGATTCAATTCAACCCACCGACGTTTTTGTCACGAACCAGTATACTTTACGACAAAAATGTCGGGATGGCGAGAGCGCCGCGTAAAATTTATAGGCGGCTAAAAATAATAAATTTACGCACGCGACTAAAAGCTGTAGAGTACTTTGTAACGGCTCGCACGCTTATCGCGGGAGATTGAGATGAAGTATCGCTGGCGTAAACCCTGTCAAACCAGCTTGAGAATCCATCTGACAATGCTGGTTGCCGGAACAAGGACGGTAAGCCCGTGAAGGACTGTTGCCTATCGTCGTCGCAGACTGGTGGATCGGATTCCGGATGAGAAGCCTGGCCGGTCACGTCCGACCCCTTCGCGGTGCCGTGCCCTACGCTTCAGGCATGAGGATTAGTAATGTCGTTTGACCAGACGAAATGGGCGTGGATAAACGGGAAAATTATCCGTTGGAATGATGCTCACGTGCATGTGTCGGCGCATGCCCTGCATTACGGGAGCGGCGTATTCGAAGGCTTGCGCTGTTACGCGACAGACCTGGGGCCATCAATCTTTCGTTTGGATGCGCACCTCGAGCGGCTCTACGCGTCGGCGGCAGTCTACGCAATGGAGATCCCCTACAGCCGCGAGGAGCTCGAAGATGCCATCTGCGCGACCATCCGCCGCAATGGCTTCGACAGCTGCTACATACGGCCGATCTGCTACTACGGCAGCAGCAGCCTGAGCGTGCACCCCCGTGAGTGCCCCGTCGAGGTCGCGATCCTCGTGTGGCCCTGGTCAGCCTACCTGGGCGCCGGGGGCCAGGAAGCGGGCGTCCGTGTCACGGTCTCTTCATGGGTGAAGTTTCACTCGCGAATGATGCCGGCGACGGCAAAAGGGTGCGGGCAATATCTAAATTCGATGCTCGCCGTACGCGAAGCAGTCAGCAGAGGCTTTGATGAAGCGCTGCTGCTCAATGCTGACGGGCAGATCGCCGAAGGATCAGGCGAGAATCTCTTTATCGTTCGCGAAGGACGGTTGATCACCAATGACGAACGGCACTCTATTTTGCTCGGTATTACGCGCGACTCCGTGATGGAGATCGCCTCTGATCTCGGCTACCAGGTGGAGATCAGAGCACTCCAGCTACCAGAGCTCCTGAGCGCTGATGAAGCATTCTTTACCGGGACTGCCGTCGAGGTGACTCCCATCCGCGAGGTCGATGGCGCGCCGGTCGGCCGGGGTGCGCGGGGGCCCGTGACGGAGCGAATCCAAAGAGGATTTTTTGACGCCACCGCCGGCCGAAGCCCTAAACACAGAGACTGGCTTTATCTGGTTGCCCGGCAGCCGGTTTAGCGCTCGACCACGCGCCGCGCAATTTTATTTATACGCGGCAAAAAATTATAAATTATGCAAAGGCGTAAAAAAGAGGTAGATTGTCTGCGATCATAGGTGGCATCGGACTATTATTCTGAGAACTGGCTTCAATTTGACCGAGATAAATTTGTGCCGCTTCCGATAAGTTTCGACAAGGTAGATTTCCTGTGCGCGCCGCACTGCTCGGCATCTTCTGGCGTTCGCGTAACTATTATTCTTTCGCTTATTTACAGGGTAACGCGCTGTAGATGATGGCCCGTCAACGACATGAAGCGTGCTTCATAAGGCCATCAACAAAAGAGTTGATGGCCTTTTTGTTAATCCGGCGACTTAAGGCCGGTTGTCCCCACATGGAGAAGTATAGGCTGACATGACGCCAATAGACGCCCCACGGAAGCAAGGGTTGTATGATCCGCGGCACGAGCATGACGCTTGTGGTGTGGGTTTTGTCGTTGACATCAAGGGTCGAAAGTCCAGGGACATCATCGATAAAGCCATCCAGGTGCTTTTAAATCTGGAACACCGCGGCGCATGCGGCTGCGAAGATAATACCGGGGACGGGGCCGGCATCTTATTGCAAACGCCGCACAATTTCCTGGCCCGGGAATCTGAGAAGCTGGAGATCGATCTACCGGCCCCGGGCCGCTACGCCGCCGGCATGGTGTTCCTCCCCGTGGACCCATCCAGCCGCCGGCAATGCGAGCACATATTTGAGGAGATCGTCCGCGAGGAGGGCCAGATCTTTCTCGGGTGGCGGACTGTGCCGACGGACGATTCAACGATCGGCCCGACCGCTCAAGCCTCGAGGCCGGTGATGCGGCAGATTTTTGTTGGCCGGGGCGAAGGTCTGCCTGACGACCTGGCATTTGAGCGCAAGCTCTATGTTATTCGGAAGCGCGCGGGGAAGGCGGTGAAAAGGTCCAGCATCTACCAGCGCGGCATGTTCTACATCCCGAGCCTGTCATTTAAGACGATTGTTTATAAGGGGATGCTGATTGGTAAGCAGTTAACAGCTTTTTTCCCCGATCTGTGTGACCCGGCGGTCGAATCAGCGCTGGCCCTGGTTCACTCGCGATTCAGCACCAACACATTTCCCAACTGGGCGCGGGCACACCCTTACCGCTACATCGCCCACAACGGGGAGATCAACACGTTGCGCGGCAACATCAACTGGATGCACGCCAGAGAGAGCAGATTCCGGTCGAAGCTTTTCGGTCCGGACATCCACAAAATACTGCCGGCGCTGGACACCGAGGGCAGCGACTCGGGGATGTTCGATAACGCCCTCGAGATGCTCACACTGACGGGCCGCTCTTTACCCCACGCGGTGATGATGATGATCCCCGAGCCGTGGAGCGGTGACGAGTCGATGAGTGATGAGAAGAAGGCCTTCTATGAATTCCACTCCTGCCTGATGGAGCCGTGGGACGGCCCAGCCTCTATCGCCTTTACCGACGGAATTCGGATCGGGGCGGTGCTGGACCGCAACGGGCTGCGGCCTTCCCGCTACTACGTGACGAAGGATGACCTCGTGATCATGGCCTCCGAAGTGGGCGTGCTCGACGTCCCCCCCGACCGCGTCCTGACGAAAGGAAGGCTCCAGCCGGGGCGGATGTTTCTGGTCGACACCGAGCAGGGACGGATCATCTCCGATGAAGAGCTAAAGCACACTATCGCCATGGAATTACCCTACCGGCAATGGCTCAGAGAGAACCTGATCACGCTCGAAGACATTCCGAGCGCCCCCATTGTGCATGAGCCCGATCATACGACGGTGCTGCTGCGCCAGCGGGCCTTCGGCTACACGAACGAGGACCTCAAGCTTCTAATGGCGCCGATGGCCGCCGAGGGTAACGAGGCCATCGGGTCAATGGGCACCGACACGCCGCTCGCCGTGCTGTCGGACCGGACGCAACTGCTCTACAACTACTTCAAGCAACTCTTCGCCCAGGTCACAAACCCGCCCGTGGATGCGATCCGCGAAGAGCTGATTATGTCGACGGATACGACCATCGGCCCCGAAGCCAATATGCTGGAGCCGAGCGGGAGTTGCGCCCGCCAGATCAAGCTCAAGTCGCCGATTCTGACCAATGAGGAGTTGGAAAAGCTGCGCCTCCTCGGCGATTCGGAGAGCCGCTGGGGCACGCAGGGGTTTCGGTCGATCACACTCCCGATGCTGTTTAAAGTGGATGACGGCGGGCACGGCCTGGAGCAGGCGATGGACCAGCTCTGCCATCAGTCGAGCGCGGCAATTCGAGAGGGTTATGACATTATCATCCTCTCCGACCGCGGCTTGGACCGGGAAAACGCTCCGATCCCGGCGCTGCTGGCCGTCGCCGGCGTGCATCACCATCTGATCCGCGAGGGCACACGGACTCAAGTCGGGTTTGTCATCGAGAGCGGTGAGCCGCGCGAGGTCCATCACTTCGCACTCCTGCTCGGCTACGGCGCGGCGGGCGTCAACCCCTATCTTGCCTTTGAGTCCCTGCACGACATGATCAGCCACGACCGGCTGCGCGGGACTGACTACCATACGGCGGTCAAAAACTACATCAAGTCGATCAACAAGGGGGTGGTTAAGATCATCTCCAAAATGGGCATCTCGACCATCCAGAGCTATTGCGGGGCGCAGGTTTTCGAGGCCGTCGGACTTCACCAGGATTTCATTGACAAGTATTTCACCTGGACGCCATCCCGGATCGGCGGAGTAGGGATCGATGTAATTGCCGAGGAAGCAAAACTTCAGCATCAACGCGCCTTCGGGGATCGGCGGCTACAGGATCAGACGCTCGATGAGGGCGGCGAATACCAGTGGCGCAGTAAGGGCGAGCGTCACCTGTTTAATCCTGAGACGATACACAAGCTGCAGTACGCCTGCCGGACCAACAATTACAGGGCTTTCAAGGAATACAGCGAGCTGATCGACAATCAAGCGCGCTTCCTCTGCACACTGCGCGGGCTGATGGAGTTGAAATTCGCCAGGGAGCCGGTCCCGCTCGAAGAGGTCGAGCCTGTCGAAGCGATAGTCAGGCGATTCAAGACGGGGGCCATGTCCTACGGCTCGATCAGCAAGGAAGCCCACGAGGCGCTGGCGGTCGCGATGAACCGCATCGGCGGCAAGAGCAACACCGGTGAAGGAGGCGAGGATCCCGCCCGCTACTTTCCCGACCCGAACGGCGACTCGCGCAACAGCGCGATCAAACAGGTTGCCTCGGGCCGCTTCGGCGTGACCAGCAACTATCTGGTCAACGCGCAGGAGCTACAGATCAAAATCGCCCAGGGCGCCAAGCCCGGCGAGGGGGGCCAGCTTCCGGGCCATAAGGTTTATCCACCCATCGCCCGGGTACGCCATTCGACGCCCGGCGTCGGACTCATTTCGCCTCCGCCGCATCATGACATTTATTCAATCGAAGACCTCGCCGAGCTGATCTACGACCTGAAGAACGCGAACCACCAGGCGCGCATCAGCGTCAAGCTGGTGGCGGAGGTCGGCGTGGGAACAATCGCCGCGGGTGTCGCCAAGGCGCACGCCGACGTGGTTCTGATCAGCGGCTACGACGGCGGCACCGGCGCGTCGCCCCTCACCAGCATCAAGCACGCCGGCGTTCCCTGGGAGTTGGGTCTGGCCGAAACACACCAGACCCTCGTGCTCAACAACCTGCGCAGCCGCATCGCCGTCGAGACGGACGGCCAGCTCAAGACCGGCCGTGATGTCGTGATTGCCACCCTGCTCGGGGCCGAAGAATTCGGTTTCGCCACCGCGCCGCTGGTCACCCTGGGCTGCATTATGATGCGCGTCTGCCATTTGAATACCTGCCCCGTCGGCGTGGCGACCCAGGACCCAAAGCTCCGTGCGAAATTTGGCGGCGACCCTTCTCACGTCGTCAATTTTATGTATTTCATCGCGCGGGAAGTGCGCGAGCTAATGGCCCGGCTCGGTTTTCGCACTATTAACGAAATGGTGGGCCGTACCGAATGTATTGAGATGAGGGAGGCGGTGGACCACTGGAAGGCGCGCGGTCTCGATTTTTCACAGATCCTGTACCAACCTACGGTCGCTGAGCATGTCGGGCGGTACTGCCAGATTCCACAGGATCACGGGCTGGAGAAGGCGTTGGATAATACGATGCTCCTTGACCTCTGCCGGCCCGCCCTCGACACGGGCGCGTCCGTACGGGCAGCACTCCCGATCCGAAATGTCAATCGCACGGTGGGAACAATTCTCGGGAGCTGTGTGACTCGCCGCTACGGCCCTCAAGGGCTACCGGACGACACCATTCAATTGCACTTCAAGGGCTCTGCGGGCCAGAGTTTCGGAGCGTTCGTGCCCCGCGGGATCACCCTCACCCTGGAAGGTGATGCGAACGACTACGTGGGTAAGGGACTCTCGGGGGGCAGGATCATTGTCTTCCCGCCAGAGGGCTCTACCTTCGCCCCTGAAGAGAACGTGATTATCGGAAACGTGGCGCTTTATGGCGCGACGAGCGGCGAGGCCTATATCAACGGCTTAGCGGGTGAAAGGTTCGGCGTGCGCAACAGCGGCGCTCATGCGGTCGTCGAGGCCATCGGCGATCACGGCTGTGAGTATATGACGGGCGGTCGCGTCGTGGTCCTCGGCGCAACGGGCCGCAACTTTGCCGCGGGCATGTCGGGGGGCATCGCTTACGTTTTCGACGAGCTTCATGAGTTTACGCCGCGCTGCAATAGGGAGATGGTCCAACTCACGCCGCTCGAGGGGACGGAAGAGGTTGAGGCGGTTAAGGACATGATCTTCCGCCACGCCGAATACACTGGCAGCCGCCGGGCGACGGAAATACTTCTTTCCTGGGAGGAGTCTGTTCCGAAGTTCGTGCGGGTCATACCGCACGACTACAAACGTGTGCTGGACGCCCGGAAGCGAATGATTAACACAGGCATGACAGCCGAAGAGGCGGAGATGGCCGCATTCGAGTTGAATTCTCATGACCTCGCACGCGTCGGAGGTAAGTAGGGAATTTTCGATTGAGGGGTTGGATTTTCCGACGCCCCGCGATCGCGAATCAAAATTGAGGGCTAAAGGATGGGTAAACCGGCAGGATTCATGGAATACACACGCAGTCTCCCGGTCGTGCGCCCGCCCGCCGAACGTATCCGCGATTGGAAGGAGTTCCATGAGCACCTGCCCGAGGATGATCTGCGCGAACAGGGCGCTCGCTGCATGGACTGCGGCGTGCCGTTCTGCCACACGGGGACGCTGATCGGTGGGATGGCCTCCGGGTGCCCGATCAACAATCTGATCCCGGAGTGGAACGATCTCGTTTATCGAGGGAATTGGCGCGAAGCGCTCAACCGCCTTCATAAGACGAACAACTTCCCGGAGTTCACGGGCCGCGTCTGCCCGGCCCCGTGCGAAGGCTCATGTGTCCTTGGCATTAACGAATCCCCGGTGACCATCAAGACTATCGAAGCGGCGATCATCGATAAGGGCTTTGAAGAGGGGTGGGTTGTGCCGGAGCCGCCGCTCAAGCGCACCGGCAAAAGGGTTGTTGTGATCGGTTCCGGCCCGGCCGGGCTCGCCTGTGCCGCGCAGCTCAATAAGGCCGGACACGATGTCACAGTGTTCGAGCGCGCCGACCGAATCGGCGGCCTTCTGATGTACGGCATCCCGAACATGAAGCTGGACAAGAGGATCGTCCAGCGGCGGATCGACCTGATGACTGAGGAGGGCGTCCGTTTCATCAGCGGCACTGAGGTGGGTAAAGACTACGCGGCCGATCAGTTGGTGAAAGAATTCGACGCCGTGGTGCTCTGTGGCGGGGCGACATGGGCGCGCGACCTGCCCATTGCGGGACGCGACTTAAAGGGGATCCATTTCGCGATGGAATTTCTTCAAGCTAATACCAAGAGCCTGCTCGACAGCGATCACCAGGACCAAAGCTACCTCTCGGCAAAAGACAAGGATGTGATCGTCATCGGGGGAGGGGATACGGGCACCGACTGCGTTGGCACTTCAATGCGCCACGGCTGCCGAAGCCTCGTGCAGTTCGAGATCTTGCCTCAGCCGCCTGAAGAGCGCGCGCCGGACAATCCCTGGCCGCAATGGCCCAAAGTTTATCGTCTCGATTATGGCCAGGAGGAGGCTGCGGCCCTCTTCGGCCATGACCCGCGGCAGTATTGCATCATGAGCAAGAACTTCGTCGGCGACGGAGACGGCTATGTTCAGGGGATTCACACCGTTCGGATCGAGTGGGTCAAGGGCGACAGCGGGCGGCCCGTCCTGCAAGAGATACCCGGAACAGAAAGGATCTGGCCTGCGCAAATGGTCCTGCTCGCGATGGGCTTCGTCGGGCCGGAGAAAGAAGGATTGCTCTCGCAGCTTGGCGTAAAAATTGACGGGCGGGGCAACGTCGCGGTTGACGAGGACAAGATGACCACAGTTCCCGGAGTTTTCGCCGCCGGCGACATGGCGCGCGGGCAGTCGCTGGTCGTCTGGGCCATTGCCGATGGACGCCGTGCGGCAAAAGGGGTTGATAAGTATTTGATGGGAGAGACTGTTCTCCCCTAGCGATGAGATTTGATAGCTCGAATCTCGAATTCAGGTAAAACAAATGATCGCGCAAGACGCTTTTAGGGCGAAAGCTGATTCAACTTTGGCGACGGCGAGTGAGTGCCTGCCGAGGGGCGCTGAGATCCTTGTCGAGGCTCTCGTGCACGAAGGGGTCGATACGATCTTCGGGTATCCGGGCGGGGCCGTCCTGCACATTTATGACGAGCTGTGGCGGGCGCGTGAACGCATCACACACTACCTTGTGCGCCATGAGCAGGGCGCGGTCCACATGGCCGAAGGTTATGCGCGCGCGTCGGGGCGTGTCGGCGTCGTGCTGGTCACCTCCGGGCCCGGCGCTACCAATTCGGTGACCGGTATTGCCAATGCTTACATGGACTCGACCCCGATTGTCGTGATCACAGGGCAAGTGCCGACGCCGCTGATCGGTACGGACGCTTTTCAGGAGGTTGATACCGTCGGAATCACCCGGCCCTGCGTCAAGCATAACTACCTGGTCCGCGACGTGAGGGACCTTGCGGCCGTCATCCGCGAGGCTTTCTACCTGGCGCGTTCGGGGAGGCCCGGCCCGGTTGTCGTAGACATTCCGAAGGATGTCTCGGCGGCGCGCTGTTCTTACTCGCGGCTGGACCATATCAGCTTCCCCTTCAATGAAAAAAAGGCGAAACCCGATCCGCGCGCGATTCGTCGGGCGGCGCTGGCGATGATCCGGGCCGAGCGCCCGGTCCTCTACGTCGGCGGCGGCATCATCAATTCCGGCGCCGACGATGCTCTTCTGTCACTGGCTGAAGAGCTGCAGTTGCCCGTGACGCCGACACTGATGGGCCTGGGCGGTTTCCCTTCGTCCCATTCGCTCTGCCTAAATATGCTCGGTATGCACGGAACCTATGCCGCCAACATGGCAGTCGCGGAGAGCGATCTGCTGATTGCCGTCGGCGTCCGTTTCGACGATCGCGTGACCGGCAAACTGGCTACTTTCGCCCCGCACGCGCGCGTCATCCACATCGACATCGATCCGGCGAACATCGGCAAAAACGTTGCCCCCCATCTTTCGGTGACCGCCGATGCGCGGGAGGCCTTGACGGCGCTGCTCGGAGAGGTCAAAGCCCGCGAAAGGGCCGAGGTTGAAACGGGGATCGCGCGCCGCGCCGCCTGGTGGGAACAGGTACGCGAATGGCAGCGCAAGCAGCCGCTATGCTTTACCGGCTCGAAGGATCAGATCAAACCACAGACGGTGATCTGTGAGCTGCATAGACTCACCAGGGGTGAAGCGATCATCACGACCGATGTCGGGCAGCATCAGATGTGGGCTGCACAGTTCTACCCCCTCACGAGAACGCGCCAGTGGATTACGAGTGGGGGCCTCGGGACGATGGGCTTCGGCCTCCCTTCTGCCATCGGCGCACAGTTGGCCAAACGTGATCAATTGGTTGTCGCGGTGGTCGGCGATGGCGGTTTTCAGATGACCAATCAGGAACTGTCCACGGCCATCCAGTACAACCTGCCGGTCAAAGTGCTGATCATGAACAACGGCTATCTGGGGATGGTGCGCCAGTGGCAGGAGATGTTTTATGAGCGCGCTTATTCGGAAGTTGATATTTCGGTGGCGCCGGACTTCGTCAAGCTCGCCGAGGCTTACGGCGCGGGCGGTTATCGCGCCGAGCACCCCGACGAGCTGCATGATGTTCTCGAAGCCGGTCTCGCGCACAAAGGCGTCGCGGTGATTGATGTCGTTGTTTCAAAGGAGGAGAACGTTTTCCCGATCGTCCCCGCCGGGTCAAGCTCACGCGACATGATCTTCCAGAGCGACGGAGTCTAAAGAAAGGATGAAGGGTGAACGCTGACCGGTGAATGAGAAGACAAGGCTTTACCGTCTCTGTTCACCGTTCATCATTGCGGCGTTCATCACTTACAAACATGCGGCACACTCTTTCCATTGTTGTGGCCGACCAGCCGGGTGAGCTCTCGCGCATCGTCGGTTTGTTCAGCGCACGAGGCTTCAACATCGAAACCATTTCGGTCGGCCAGACGCTCGATCCACAGTGGTCGCGGGTCACACTGGTCACGCGCGGCGACGATCGGACGATTGAACAGATCGTCAAGCAGTGCGAGAGACTGGCGCGCGTACGCGAGGTCCACGACGTCACCGCCCGCCCGCACATCGAGCGTGAAATGGCGCTCATTGATGTGAAGGCAGCGCCCGGTACGACGCGGCAGGAGGTCTTGAGCCTGGTCACCGTGTTTCGCGCCAAAGTGGTGGATATTTCCCAGACCCGGATGATTATCGAGGCTTCCGGGAATAAGGAGAAGGTCGAAGCCTTTATCGAATTACTGCGCCCCTTCGGTATTCACACAATCACCCGCACCGGCTGCATCGCCATCGGCCGCCTTTCAAACGGCGAGAGCTCACCGGCCATCGAAGCTGAGCAGGATGCCATCTTTGTCAGCGCAGAAATTTAAACGACACCTGATGTGTCGATGGTGGCTCATTTATGTTGCGCCGCAGGCTATGCGATAAGGATCTCGAATCCGATTAACCCATTTAACTGAGAGGATTGACCCATGCACGTTTACTACGACAAAGACGCCAATTTGAATGCGCTGCGCGAAAAACGTATCGCCGTGATCGGCTACGGCAGCCAGGGATTCGCCCAGTCCAACAACCTGCGTGATTCGGGCTTTGATGTGACGGTTGGCCTGCGCCCGGATAGCCCCTCGCGCGCGAAAGCAGAAAAGGCCGGGTTGCGCACCTTGCCGGTCGCACAGGCGGCGGCCGAAGCGGACATCGTCATGATGCTGGTGCCCGATGAGCTCGCGACGGATGTATACGCTCAAGATATCGCCGAGTCGATGCTGCCGGGAAAACATCTGGCTTTCTCGCACGGCTTTTCGATCCATTTCGGGTTCATCAAGCCGCCTGAGGACGTCGGCGTCTTTATGGTTGCGCCGAAAGGGCCGGGGCATCTGGTGCGCCACGAATACGCCAGGGGCGCCGGCGTCCCGTGCCTACTCGCCGTGCATCAGGACCCGACCGGTGAGGCGAAACAGCTCGGCCTCGCTTACGCCTGTGCCATTGGCGGGGGCCGCGCCGGCGTCATTGAAACGAGCTTTCGCGAAGAGACCGAAACCGATCTGTTCGGCGAGCAGGCGGTGCTCTGCGGCGGTCTGACTTCCCTGATCAAAGCCGGTTTCGAGACGCTCGTGGAAGCGGGCTATGCCCCGGAGATGGCTTACTTCGAATGTCTGCACGAAATGAAATTGATTGTCGATCTGCTCTACGAGGGCGGCATCTCCGAAATGCGCTACTCGATCTCGAATACGGCCCAGTACGGCGATATGACCCGCGGCCCGGCGGTCGTCAACGACGAGACCAAGCGCCGCATGCGCGGTATCCTGGCCGAAATTCAATCCGGCTCATTCGCGCGCGAGTGGATGAAGGAGAATCGAGGCGGCAAACAGCGTTTCCGCCAGCTCGAGGCGGAAAACAGAGAGCATCTTATTGAGCGGGTCGGCGCTCACCTGCGCGAAATGATGCCCTGGCTCACCGCCGAACGGCTCGTCGACAAGGCGACGAATTAGGGACAATCAGGAACCGGAATAACTTGAGGGGCCGGGGCGAGTCCACGGCCCGTTGTTTGTTTACTGTAGATAACGAGAAGCCCCTGATAAACTGTTATTAGAGCCATCATGAGTCACAACACCAGAAGTCGAATTATCACGCAAGGCGTTGAGCGCACACCCAACCGCGCGATGCTGCGTGCCGTCGGTTTTACGGATCATGATTTTGAGAAGCCGATCATCGGCGTCGCCAACGGGTATAGCACTATCACACCGTGCAACATGGGTTTGAACGGGCTGGCCGAACGCGCCATCGCCGCCCTCAGAGATGCCGGGATGATGCCGCAGGTCTTTGGCACGATCACCGTCAGCGACGCCATTTCGATGGGCACGGAAGGGATGAAGTACAGCCTGGTGTCCCGCGAAGTCATTGCCGATTCGATTGAGACTGTCTGCAACGCGCAGAGTGTCGACGGGGTGCTCGCCATCGGAGGCTGCGACAAGAACATGCCGGGCGCGATGATGGCCATCGCACGCCTGAATATCCCGGCCATCTTCGTTTACGGGGGCACGATCAAAGCCGGTCATTACCGTGGTCGTGACCTGACTATTGTCAGCGCGTTCGAGGCGGTGGGCGAGTTCAGCACACATAAAATTAGCGAGCGTGAATTGTTAGAGGTCGAGCGTCACGCCTGCCCCGGCGCGGGCTCGTGCGGCGGGATGTACACGGCAAACACAATGTCTTCCGCGATCGAAGCGATGGGGATGAGTCTTCCCTACTCTTCCACCATGGCCGCCGAAGACGAGGAGAAGAGCGAGAGCGCCGCCGCGTCGGCCGAAGTACTGGCGGCGGCCGTTCGGCGCGGGATTCTTCCTCGCCACATTCTCACGCGCAAAGCCTTTGAAAACGCGATCGCCCTGGTGATGGCGGTCGGCGGCTCGACCAACGCGGTTTTGCACCTCCTCGCCATCGCGCATTCAGCCCATGTGCGATTGTCGCTCGGCGATTTTGAGGAGATCCGCGCGCGCGTACCGGTTCTTTGCGATTTGAAGCCCTCGGGCAGGTATGTGGCCACCGACCTACACCAGGCGGGTGGGGTTCCGCAGGTGATGAAAATGCTCCTCGCGCATCATCTCCTGCACGGCGATGCGCTCACCGTTACCGGCCAAACCGTCGCGCAAGCGCTTGAGGCTGTGCCAGTTGCGCCACCGCGAAATCAGGACGTGATTCGTCCGTGGGGCGAGCCGGTGTACGGCCAGGGCCACCTGGCTATCTTGAGAGGCAACCTCGCCACCGAAGGCTCTGTCGCGAAGATAACCGGCGTGAAAAACCCGAAAATAACCGGGCCGGCGCGCGTCTTCGACTCGGAGGAGGCCTGCATGGAACCAATTTTATCGGGGCAAATCAGGCCCGGCGATATCCTTGTCATTCGCTACGAAGGGCCCCGGGGCGGTCCTGGCATGCGGGAGATGCTTGCCCCGACTGCGGCATTGATCGGCGCCGGTTTAGGCGACGCGGTCGGACTCATCACCGACGGGCGCTTCTCCGGTGGCACCTACGGCATGGTCGTGGGGCACGTCTCGCCGGAGGCTGCTGTGGGCGGTACGATTGCGCTTGTGAAGGAAGGTGATCTGATCACCATTGATGCCGAAGCGCGTTTATTACAACTCAATGTTTCCGGTGAAGAGTTAGCGCGCCGGCGGGCAGGCTGGCGGCCACCCGATGCCCGCTATACGGATGGTGTTCTCGCGAAATATGCCCGGCTGGTGTCCAGCAGTAGTACCGGCGCTGTGACCGATGGCATTCCGGTTGACGGGCAGACCAGGCAATAGATATATGAGCAAAATCGAGATTTACGACACGACGCTGCGTGACGGCACACAGGGCGAAAGCGTTAACTTTACGGTCGAAGATAAATACCGCATCGCCCAGCAGCTGGACTTACTCGGCGTGGATTTTGTCGAGGGGGGATGGCCCGGCTCGAACCCGCGCGACGTGGCCTTTTTCGAAAGGGCACGGTCGCTCAAACTGCAGCACACGCGGATCGCCGCCTTCGGTGCGACGCGCCGCAAAGGCTTTTCCTGCGCCGAGGATCCAAGTATCCAGTCACTTCTCCGCGCGGAAACACCGGTCGTGACGATCTTCGGCAAATCCTGGAACCTGCATGTCACGGACGCCCTGCACCTGAGCCTTGAAGAGAATCTGGAGATTATCTCAGACACAGTACGTTACCTCTCGGCGCGCGTACCATTTCTGATCTACGACGCCGAGCATTTTTTCGATGGTTATCGCTCGGATCCTGATTATGCGCTGGCGACTTTGCGCACCGCGGCCGAAGCGGGTCCACAGCGAATAGTGCTCTGCGATACGAACGGCGGCAGCCAGCCCGTAGACGTGGCGCGTATTACGCAGGTGGTGGCGGAGAAAACGGCCGTCCCGCTCGGCATCCACTGTCACAACGACGGGGAACTCGCCGTCGCCAATACGCTCGCCGCGGTATCCGCGGGAGCCGTGCATGTTCAGGGGACGATCAACGGGTACGGTGAGCGTTGTGGCAATGCCAATCTCTGCTCCGTCATCCCTAACCTAGAGCTGAAGCTCGGACGCGCGAGCATCGGCCGCGAGCAGTTAAAGAAGATGCGCGAAACGGCGCTTTTTGTCAGCGACATTGCCAACCTTGCGCTGGACTCACGGGCGGCTTTCGTCGGCGATAGCGCCTTCGCACACAAGGGCGGGGTACACGTTTCTGCCGTCGAGCGTAATCCGCAGACCTACGAGCATATTGCGCCGGAGGCGGTCGGCAATCGGCGGCGCGTACTCGTCTCCGACCTCTCCGGGCGCTCCAATCTGCTCGCCAAGGCGCGCGAGCTTGGTTTGCAGATGGGCGAGCAGCAGCGGGTGCTTGACGAATTAAAACGCCTGGAAAAGGAGGGCTACGAGTTCGAGGCCGCCGAAGCAAGTTTTGAGCTGCTCGTGCACAAGCTGAACGGCACCCACCAGCCGTACTTTGAGCTACTCGGCTTTCGTGTGATCGACGAGCATCGCGGCGCTTTGATGCTGATGAGCGAAGCGACCGTTAAAGTTAAGGTCGGCAACCACGTCGAGCACACGGCGGCGAGCGGAACCGGGCCCGTCAACGCGCTGGATCAGGCGCTGCGGCGCGCCCTGGAAAAGTTCTACCCATCACTCAGCGCCGTGCATCTTGTCGACTATAAAGTTCGCGTCATCACCAGCCATCTGTCGGGCACGGCGAGCCCGGTGCGCGTGCTTATTTATTCAACGGACGGGCACACACAATGGAGCACGGTGGGCGTCTCCGCAAACATTGTCCAAGCGAGCTGGCGGGCGCTCGTTGACTCCGTCGAGTACAAGCTGGTCAAAGATGGTGCGCCGCCTATTAATGACGAGCTGAGTAAGCAGGACAGCGAACAGGATCGCCAGGGAATGGAAAGAGCCCGATCGTTATGAAAGAACAGACCACCGTGATGAAATTCGGCGGCACCTCTATGGGTGACGCCGAATGCATTAAGCGCGCCGCAAAGATTACAGCCGACACTGCGCAGCGGGGCGCAACGGTAGCGGTAGTCTCCGCGATGAGTGGCGTGACCAACCGCCTCATCGAAGCCGCCTATCGCTCGGCTAGGGGTGATCTACATGCCTGTGTTGAGCTGGCAGAATCACTAACCCAACAACACACGTCTGCCGTTGAAAGTCTGATCACGGACGAGATCACGCGCGCGCGCCTGGCATCCGAAATCGAGCAGCTCATCACCGGCGTGGCAAGCCTTTGTCAGGGCACTGCGCTCTTGCGCGAGCTGACGTCGCGCACACACGATGCGATCTCAAGCGCGGGCGAGCGCCTGTCAGCCCGTTTAATGGCGGCTGCGTTACGTGAGTTAGGAGTATCGGGAGTAGCTGTTGACGCGACCGCGCTGATCGTAACGGACGATCAGCACGGGCAGGCTGAGCCCTTAATGGAACAGACGCGCGAGCGCGCATCCCATCAGTTGCTGCCACTTCTCGCCGAGGGCGCGGTCCCGGTCGTGACAGGTTTCCTCGGCGCCACCAGCGAAGGGACGCTGACGACCCTCGGTCGAGGCGGCTCCGACTATTCGGCAACCATCCTCGGCGCAGCCCTCGACGCTCGTGAGATCATCATCTGGACTGATGTTGATGGTGTGCTGACGGCAGACCCGAGGCTCGTTCCCGAAGCGCGCACCCTCAACGAGATCTCTTATAACGAGGCCGCCGAACTGGCCTTTTTCGGCGCCAAAGTACTTCACCCGAAAACTCTCCGGCCGGTAGCGGAGAAGCAGATCCCGGTCTGGATCCGCAACAGCTTCGCCCCCGAGAGGGTGGGTACGAAGATCACCGCAACGGGGCATCCTTCCGCAAGCGGCGTCAAAGCGATCACCGCGATCGGGAACGTCAGCCTGATTACGATTGGCGGAAGAGGCATCGTCGGAGTACCCGGCGTCGCCGCCAAAACCTTTACCGCGACGGCTCAGGCGCGCGCCAACGTGCTGCTCATCTCTCAATCGTCGTCGCAGAATGATATCTGCTTCATTGTCAGCTCTGACGATGCCGAGCGCACCGTGGAGGCGCTCAGGCAAGCCTTCGCGCTTGATTTGGCTCATCATCAGGTCGAACACATCATTGTCGATCCGAATATCGCCGTCGTGGCGGTAATCGGTGAGAAGATGCGCGGGACTCCCGGGATTGCCGGGCGGACCTTTAGCACACTGGGCCGTGAAGCTATTAATATCATTGCCATCGCGCAGGGCTCTTCGGAGTATAATGTTTCATTCGTCGTCGAATCGAACGCCATGCGCAGGGCGGTCGCGGCGGTTCATCGAGAGTTCGGGTTGGAGCGCGGCGCGCGCCCAACGCACGAATCCGATCAGGATCTGCTCCTCAAAGTATAGAAATGACTGAAAGTGTGGTTAGTACCGGCGCGGTGCGCGCCTTCCAGCGGTGCATCGAGCCCGACTGCGGCGCGCGCTATGAAGTCGATGAACGGCTTTACGTGTGCCCGCGCTGCGGCGGATTGCTGGATGTCGAGAGGGAGTTGGAGAGCATCGGGGAGGCTGAGAATCTGCGCGCCGTATGGGGCGTGCGGCTGGCCTCGTCAGAGGCGCACGACCGCAGCGGTGTATGGCGGTATCGTGAGTTGTTGCCATTTACCGACGACGCCCCGGTGGTCACACTCGCCGAAGGTAACACCCCGCTGTATGATGCGCCGCGATCGGCCCTCTACTGCGGCCTTCACTCGCTCAAGCTGAAGCATCAGGGATGCAACCCGACCGGCTCGTTCAAAGACACAGGGATGACGACGGCTGTCACGCAGGCCCTGATCCTTGGCGCGCGCACGGTGGTTTGCGCGAGCACCGGAAACACCTCCGCGAGCCTCGCCGCGTACGCGGCCCGCGCCGGGTTGTCGTGCGCGATCCTCGTCCCGCGCGGGCAGGTCAGTAATGCCAAGCTTGCGCAGAGTCTGGATTACGGGGCGGCCGTCTTGGAAGTGGATGGCAACTTCGATGACGCGATGCGGGTCATCCGTGAGCTGGCCGAAGACGAATCTATTTACCTGGTCAATTCGATCAACCCGTTTCGCATTGAGGGCCAGAAAACGGTCGCTTTCGAGCTGATGCAGCAATGCGCCTGGCGGGTTCCGGATCATGTTGTGATGCCGGGCGGCAATCTGGGGAACAGCTCCGCCCTGGGAAAAGGCTTCAAAGAGCTGTTCGATCTCGGGTTGATTGATCGACTGCCGCAGTTGACCGTCGTGCAGGCTGAAGGCGCATCGCCTTTCGCGCAATTGTTTGCCCATCGCACACTCGATCCTCACCACGAATTTCCGGGAGAGAGCGCGGCTCCCGACCGTGAGCTTAAGCCGATCGATAATCCGCAAACGCTCGCCACGGCGATCAGGATCGGAGCACCCGTCTCGTGGAAGAAAGCATTGCGTTCCGTCGTGTGGACCGGCGGGCGGGCCCTAAGTGTTAGCGAGGAAGAGATTGCGGACGCCAAAGCGATCATCGGACGTGACGGCATCGGATGCGAGCCGGCTTCGGCGACGACCGTCGCGGGCATTAAGCGGCTGGTCGCAGACGGAATAATCGGATCGAGCGAAGTGGTCGTCGCCGTCTTGACGGGGCACATTTTGAAGGACGCGGACTACGTCATCAACTATCACCGCGGGACGCTCCATACTCACGAGGGCTCGGATGGGGAAACAAAAAAGGGGCGTCCCATCGCAGGCACCTATGCCAACCCGCCTGTTCGCGTCAAAGCAACAAAAGCGGCTGTTCTTAAGCATCTTAAGCATCAACAGAAGCAGCTAAAGAATGATGAGTGCTGAATGATGGACAAAAGCAGTAAAGCTTTGCCTTCTCATTCATCGTTCAGCGTTCATCCTTCATCATTAAGATACTGGAGGTCACGGCTAAACGCATGAAGAGTGAAGAAGAGAGCACAGTAAGCGCCGGTGCTCCTACTCCGTTGCGCGGTCGGGGCCGATCGGTACAGGTGCGCGTGCCCGCTTCAACTTCAAACCTGGGGTCCGGTTTCGATTGTTTTGGTCTTGCTTTGCAGCTTTACCTGGCCGCGCGGGCCACCGTCGTACCCGAGTTAGCGGTACCGTTTCGCATCCGCAGCCGGGGCGACGGCAGCAGCGCTCCTCTACCGCGAACGGCCGAGAATCTGATCTTTCGGGCAATGCGCTTTGCCGCCGAACGCGAAGGGCTGAGGCTGCCGCCGGTGCGCATCGCCGTGCGCAACGAGATTCCGTTGGGGCGCGGTCTGGGAAGCAGCGCCGCCGCCATCGTCGCCGGAGTCACGCTCTGCGGAGCTCTCTGCGGACGCGAGATCGAGGACGGGAAGGTTCTTCGCTATGCGACAGAGTTTGAGGGTCACCCGGACAACGTCGCGGCATCGCTGCATGGCGGGTGGGTCATCACCTGTACGAAACGGGACGGGGGGGTGATCGCCGTCAAAAAACGGTGGCCTTCTGACTTAAGAATCATCATTGTCTCCCCACACGCGCCGATGGAGACAACCCAGGCTCGCGCAGCCCTCCCCGACGTGGTCAGGCGTGCGGATGCCGTCCACAATCTACAGCGAGCGGCTCTCTTCGGCGCCGCCCTGGAAGAGCACACGTACGATCTTTTGTGGGAGGCGATGCAGGATCGGTTGCATCAATCGTATCGCCGAATGCTCTGCCCGGGTCTCGCCGAGGCTCTCGCAACGCCGCCGTTGCCGGGTCTCGTCGGCCTGGCCTTGAGCGGTGCCGGGCCGAGTGTGCTCGCCCTGGCGACGGATCATTTCAATGAGATTAGCGACGCGATTAAGGCCCCGTTCCGCAGAAATGGGATCGAGACGACGGTATACGTGCCACAGGTTGACAACGAGGGGCGGTGTTTGCAAGAGCGAACAACCAGGCCTTCCAACGTTGCAAGCCGATAGCCCTCAGGTGTGTGATATAAAACGCTCCGACGCTGGCGATAAAAGTCAGCCTGCGTGGTCTTAGACCGCCAGTGACAGTGATTGTCGGCTATGATGGTGTTAGGCCGCCATTTCTGCCGCAACTCAC
>CAYLJO010000085.1:0-25271 GCA_964383905.1 uncultured Blastocatellaceae bacterium | reverse complement strand
CTTAAATCCAAGGTCGAAAGTCCAAGGTCAAGGAAGCCTATAACTCCTGAGGACTGGGGCGCTCAACTCGAGCGGTGCGGCACTACACCGCGATGCTCGCGCTCCACGACGCATGCGTGGAGATCAACCCGGTGACGATTTGCCACCAGTTAGAGGTGAACGGGACCAAACAACAGGGTGATCTTGCTTACTGCGTCGGGCTCACCAACGGCATCCCGCAATTCTCCAACATCAACATTTATTTGGCGATCCTCAAGCACATGAAGGCCCGGCGATGCTTCGCGCGTCTCGGGGCCGACCTGGCGACGCGGGCCCTCAGTAATGAAGAGATTAACGGGCTCGCCTCATACGCCGAAGCTACGGCGGCCGAGATACGCCGGCAGGCGGGAGCGGTGAAGGCGAAGCCCGCCGCTACTACGCGCAGGCTGATGTGAGAACCCGATGAAGAAAGGAACGCGTGAGCACGTCGCCTATATCGCCTACACAGCCTGCCGCATTCTTGAGAACAATCTCCCGCATCGAGATTACCTGCAGCTCAACTCTGAAGAGAAGGATGCCATCTTAGAGCAAGTCGACTGGATACGCCGAGAGTGCCGTGCCGGCCCGAAGAAACTGCTCGAGCAAAGGCACCACGAATGCGAGAAAGAAAGCCTCATTTATTCCTATGAAGAGCAGCAGCGCGACCTCCTCTTCGCCAGCATCGTACATATCCTCAGCATCTAATTCAGAGTAAGAAAAGGGGCGACTCTGGATATTTTGAGTGATTATCCCTTGATGAAGTGAAGTAGCGCTGCTGACACAAAAGAGCCGCTGAATCGCCCAGGCGGATTACCATAAGCACCTCCGGGGCTGATATAAATTTTTGATGGCTCGACCCCGGACCAAATTATCTCGCCACTCACGGGTCTATCTAAACAATGCGATCAAAATAGCGCCAAAGGTAAAAAGGTCACCAGCGCCCTCGCTGCGCCGGTGACCTTTTACACATTCTTTCCGCACTTTGGGGGAAAGATGCGATGGCGCGCACTCTATCACTTCGAGGCACAACAAGCAAGGATTTTCTTCAACAATCAAGCGCTCGCCTTTTATCTCAGCCGGGTAACCACCTCCGCCAGGGATTCTCCTGACCATTTTTGACTAAACTACAGTCACGGGTCTTCCTATTCCAAAAGGTGTAGAGGCAGGCTCGAGGCTGGCTTAATGGCCTTGGCTGTTCCAAATCAACAAAACCATTTTCCATCCTGACGAGGTTTCAAGTTAGGAGACTCGTCTGGTAGCCATCATCAAGCCGCCACAGCTATGGCTGCATAAAACAGCCGGCTACCTGGTAGATCTCTGTCCTCTAATCTTGATTACTTGGTTAGAAGAGGGGACGTAAGTGAGTGAAAAGTTGCGTAGTAAAATTTTTCCTCACTATTACATCACCAGGATACTCTTCCGCCCGAAAAGTAATTTGCAGACAGTATAACCCAACCGGTGTTCAACGTATACTAAAAATTTTGTGAGTGGCGGGCCGGTGAATGTGATCAACATTAGCCCAATTGTGAGCCGGAGGGGAGCCGGGCGCCGGATCGCTCTGACGTGCTGCCTTAGTATCCCTGGTAATGTCTTTAATTATGTGTACGGCTAATGTGGAATTGAATTGACAAAAGGGAAAGACCTCTCGAATCTTCTTTGGAAGAAGCGCCAACTTCAATCCAAACCAAGACTGGGAGGCATTTCCCGTGCACAGTATAGACTTTCCAACGCTCTTGACAATCATGTACGTAATGGTTGATGACTGGTACAAAGAGCAGGCCCCGCGCCTGTTGAAAGGCAAAGTCGGAGCTAAGCCCGTCTTCTCTGATTCAGAGCTCATCACCTTGATGCTGGCACAGGACTCCCTCTCATTTGACAGCGAGACCCACTTTCTCTCTTACATGCGTGCCAACTATCTGCCACTGTTTCCAAAGCTGTGTGACCAGAGTCAGTTCAATCGCCGGGCACGCTCTCTCCGCTTAATCGTTGAACAACTGCGGCGCACGTGGCTCACCGAGTTGGGCGCAACTCAAGACTTGCTCTTTCTGATGGACACTGAGCCCGTGCCCGTGGTCTCGTACAAACGCAGCAAGAAGCAGAGCGACTTCCGCCAGAGTGCCGGTTACGGCTACTGAGAGAGCCCGCCATTCCCACTACTTCGGCTATAAGTTTGTGGCCGTCACCACCTTTTCGGGGCTGCCAGTGGTCTTTGAAATGGTCGCGGCCAACACGGACGAGCGCGAGGCTGCCGAAGAAGTCTTATGTCTTTTGCGCTCATCTGACATCTTCGGTGACAAAGGCTTCATCGGAGAAGAGTGGCAACAGGAAGTCAAAGAACAGACGGGCAATCAGGTCTGGACGCAAAAGCGGGTCAATCAAAAAGGGCAGAACCCGCAGTGGTTCGACCGTCTTTTAAGTCGCGTCCGCGAAAGAATCGAAGGCCCCTTCAATGAATGGCAAAACACTGGGCGCGACATGGAGCGCTTGCTGGCGAAAACGGCTGTGGGTCTGACCACGCGAGTGATCGCCAAAGTGACCAGCTATACTTTGAAGCAACTGCTCCGCAGCTTGTTTGGTCTTGACGTGCAGACCTTTAAGGTTGCTGAGGCATAGTTTCATTTCACATTAGCCGTTATGTACTATACCGTACAGACGAGTCCCGTTGCCCCGTGTATAACAATAGAGTAGAGAACATGGGGAAAAGCAGAGCCGCTGTTTGGATACCCTCGCTGTCGCGTCCTGGTGGCGTATGACGCTGACAACACTCCAGCGGCGGTTCTGCTTTTCGGGTCACACCAATTAACCCTCATATTGTACAGACACATTCAATCAAGCCTTCCCTGGAATGGTTGTGTGCCGGATTCTATTGTTATACATTCACCGGGCTGCGGGAGTTGCCGCGCACGCCGGTGCTGGAGGTCGCCTCCCGCCCGACGCTCGGCCGTCGCTGATGCCAGGTGTTTGCTGAGCGGAGGTAATCATGACTGATGCCAGTATCAAGAGCGGGCCTGCCAATACCGAAGTCTGGCCGAGCTTACCTTTGGAAGAATGGAAAGACACGTACACCACGCTTCATATGTGGACGCAGATCGTCGGTAAGATCCGACTCAGGCAGAGCCCGATGATAAACCACTGGTGGCAGGTGCCACTCTACGTCACGTCGCGTGGACTCACGACGTCATCAATCCCGTATGGGTCCAGAACCTTCGAAATCGACTTCGACTTTATCGACCACAATCTTCTGATTAAATGCAGTGGCGGCTCGACCAGGACCGTCCCGCTGGGGCTACGCCCAGTCGCCGACTTTTACCGGGAGTTGATGACCACTTTACGCTCTCTCGACATTAAGGTTGAGATCTATACCAGGCCGGTGGAGATTCCTGACCCGATTCCCTTTACAGAGGATTACGTACATGCCTCCTACGATGCCGAGAACGCCAACCGGTTCTGGCGAATTCTGGTCCAGGCGGACCGGGTGTTCAAAGAGTTCCGCGGGCGCTTTATCGGTAAGAGTAGTCCCGTCCACTTCTTCTGGGGAAGCTTCGATCTGGCGGTGACACGCTTTTCCGGGCGCCGCGCGCCGGAACGGGAGGGGGCCGATTCCATCACCCGCGAAGCCTACTCGCATGAAGTGATCAGCCATGGATTCTGGCCGGGCGGTGGCGGGATCGAGGAGCCTGCCTTCTACTCTTACACAGCGCCCCAGCCCCCAGGCCTGGATCAAGAGCCGGTTCGGCCAACCCAGGCGTTTTACAGTCGCGAAATGTCAGAATTCATCCTGCCGTATGCGGATGTCAGGGGCGCAAGTTCACCGGATCACGCGCTGATGGACTTTCTGCAAAGCACCTATGAGGCGGGCGCGAGCCTCGCCGAGTGGGATCGCGCCGCATTGGAGCGTACCCCGGCGGGGTAGCATTGAGCCAAAACACACTAGGCCTGCGACTTTGGATACCGGACTTTTCATGCCGGGCTCATACCCGGGCTGCCACCGTCTCCGCGTTCTTGCGATAACCGGAAACTGCAATCTATTATGATCTCATCGCCATCTGATAAGGAGACCCTATGCGACTCTTACGCTTTACCGCCGGCCTTATGATCATTCTCGCCTCCACAGCTTATAGCCCAGCGCAACAGCTGGCATGCACGCTCAAGCGGGCGCCCGAGTTGCGCGGTTTTCGCCTTGGCATGGCCTCGATTGAAGCGAGAAAGAATCTTGCCGAGACGGAGGTGTTTGATTCCACCATGTCATCAGCCGGTCATAAAGGATCGACCGCGGCCCTCATCTCCGCCTACCAGCTCAAGCCCGAGAGCGCAGAGGGGGTCGATAATATTTATCTCAATTTTGTTGACAACCGCTTGGCCGTCATCAAGGTCACCTTTAACGGCTCCGCCGGCTGGGAAAACGCCCAGGACTTTTTTGCGCGCGGCGCCGAAAGTCTGGGTTTACCCAAGCCCCCCGACGCGGCTTCGTTGAGCGGCGCCGGCACAGGGAACGACAAATATAAGATCGAGTGCAATGGGTTCATCGTGACGCTCGCCTATTCATTCGGCGCCTCGCCCAACGTGACGATGTTTGACACCGCCGCACAAAAAATCGTTGACCAGCGTCGGGAGCAGGAAAACACCACAACCCGCCGGAAAACAATCGGTCCGGGCGGAGGAAGACGCCCGCTCCCTCCCCCGCCGAATTAAACGGAAAGCGAATGACGGAGGATCATGCGGCTTAATTCCTTCATCTCTTTCCTCTGCACTCTTTGCGTCCTCTGCGGTTCAAAAAGCGCGGCCCATGCTCAGTCGGGACGCCGCCTGGTAAATCGCGGTGGGTCGCCGGCCGTCCCCGCAAGCCCTGGTAGATACGACGGCGACGGTTCGGTGCCCCCGGGTCAAGTCATCCGAACCGAGCACGCCCTGTTCCATTACCAATCTGACAAATGGGTTGAGGAATCGCGCATGCTGTGGGCCATTCAGGTCTATAACTCTCGCGGGAACCTCATGCGGGAAACTGACTACGCCCCCGATGGCTCATTCCGCCGGAGGGTCTTCTACACTTACGACGGCCAGGGGAACAGGATTCACGAGGCGGTCTACGGCGCGCGTGGCTACCCTCTTTACCAGCATACTTTTAGTTACAACAGCGAGGGGCGGGTCACGGAGGACACCTACTACGATTATTTCGGATCGACTAAATATCGAGGTGTCACTACGTATGATCAGAGGGGGGGGAAGATTAGGTCGGAGCGCTACACGTCCAGTGGCGCTATCAGTTCCTCCTTAACCTACGACGCCTGCGGGAGAGTTATTGAAGAGGTTGTCTATAACGCCGCAGGTCTGGTCCATTCGAAGACTAAATACACATACGATGCGGGCGGGAATAGAACTGAGGAGGCCCACTATACAGGCACTGGCAAACTCTATGACGAGACCCGCCCCGACCATAGCAGGATTGTCTACGACCTTGACGGCAATCGTAACGTCATTGAAGAGAGGAACTACAATCCTGACGGGTCGATTAGCTGGAAGATTGTTTACCGCTATGATGCCGGGGGGAATATTACCGAGGAATCACACTATTATCATGGTGCCACCCTCCACAGCAAGCGTGTTTATACTTACGAGTTCGACGCGGGTGGTAACTGGATTAAACGGACGATGTCTGAGGCCACAGAGGCGGGCGCGCAAGACTACAGGCCGATGGACGTGTTCTACCGAATCATCACAAAACCCTGAGGTCAAGATCGGGGGAAGATTCTTCCTGACGATTCCCCGGGCGAGTGTCGGCTGAGAGGGTGAAGACAGGAGGGTGAGATCCAACCACGAGGGCCACAACCGGTACTCGAAACAAGGCGATTGATCCTCAGGCCATTCACCACGGAGGATGCGCCCGCCGTGCAGCGCCTGGCTGGCGCCCGGGAGATCGCCGCCACCACACTCAACATCCCTCATCCGTATCAAGACGGCATGGCCGAGCAGTGGATCCGGACGCACCGGCCGGCGTTTGAGAACGGCACATCCGTCAACTATGCTGTCGTCACCCGCCGGGAAGCAACGTTGTGCGGCGCCATCGGTCTGCGGATCAATTCACAGGATCAAAATGGCGAGCTTGGCTACTGGATCGGGGTGCCATACTCTGGGCAGGGCTACTGCACCGAGGCCGCGGCGACAATTGTGGAATACGGCTTCAAGGGATTGAATTTGCATCGCATCCACGCCGCCCACCTCAGACATAATTTGGCGTCAGGCCGAGTCATGCAGAAGATCGGGATGGTTTATGAGGGGCGTCTGCGCCAGCACGTATGTAAATGGGGCGTCTTCGAGGACCTGGAGAAGTACGGCCTGCTGGCGAGCGAATGGCATGAGCCGTCAATACCCGATCCGTACTTTGATGTAGAATATCAGTGAGAACAGATCTTCCATCCCTTCGAAGAGAGAACGACAATGTGGCGACCACTTCCTCTCGTTTTTGCCCTGGCTCTCGTTACGGCCTGGGTTAACCTCAATTCCTCGACCGTAGCCCGGTCGTTTCCCTACCCGCATTATTCCGCCCACGAATCTGTTGATCAGAAACAGGCGGCCGGCTTTGCTCTGAAAGACGGTGACCGGGTCGTTTTCTTCGGCGACAGTATCACCGAGCAGCGGCTCTACACGACCTACGTCGAGCACTATGTTTTGACTCATTTCCCGGACCGTCGCATCACGTTCATCAATTCCGGCTGGGGCGGCGACCAGGTCACCAGCAACGATTGTGGCCCGTGCGCCGGCGTCGGCGGCCTCGCACGCGTTAAGCGTGATGTGATCAACTGGCGGCCGACGGTCGTCACACTGCTCTTTGGCATGAACGACGGGCACTATCTGGATTTTGATCCGGCCCTTTTGAAGACTTATGAAGACGGGCTCTTGGCGATCATTCGCGAGCTGAAGGCCCACACCAATGCCCGCATCTACGTCATGACGCCGACCGTCTATGACGGCACCCGCCACACCCCCTGGTCGAAAACTGATCGCTACAATGAGGTCCTGGATCGTTATAGCGAAGCCGCCAAACAAACGGCCCGGCGGGAGGGCCTGACTGTCATAGACCTGCACGAGGTCACAACCGCTGCGCTGCGCCAGGCAAAACAGGCTGATCCTGCCTACACCTTCTTGCCTGACGGGGTTCACCCGGAACCGGACGGCCAGTTGGTGATGGCTGCCGAGATACTACGTGCCTGGGGAGCGCCCCCGTCAGGTGTGGAGGTTATCAAGCAATCAGGTGATGCCGCGGGCGAGACCCGGGTGATCAGCGCCAGCGCCCCACTTCCCTGGCCGTCCCCCTTGCCATCTCAGGTGATGCAAATGGTGAGACCGGAGGTGAGCAGGCTCGGACAGGTCAAACTTCGCCTCGCCGGGCTGCCGGCAGGCAAATATAGTGTCCGGGTTGACGGGTCGGAGGCCGCCGAGTTCACAGCCGCGGAACTCGGGGCAGGCATTCCGGTCAATTCATTTTCCACTCCGGCCAAGGAGTCATCCCGCGCGCTTGCCGCGCTCGTCCGTCAGCGCTCTGATCTATATTTTTCGCGCTGGCGTCAGATTGAGGTGCCGCTCGCGGCAGAGTACAGAAGTGTCCCGGCCGCGCTCTCCTCCCTCGATTCGGTCATCGATGAGATGACGCTGCGCGCTCGCGCTCTCGCCAGGCCTCACGAATACAGTCTGGTAATCGCGCGAATTCCGTAAGCCGATGAGTGCCCGGCCACCGGCAACTCACCGCGGAGGGCCCGAGGGGGAGGCCGGGTCACCAATCAACTCCCATTACTTCCCGTGTTGGCCACACCCGTAACTATTTTTCTGATGAGATTTGACTCCCGCCGAGCCTATTGTGCTTCTTCTTTGTCTCCTTTATCCTCCCTCTCGGGTCCTCTGCGGTAAATCCAGCGCTCAAAATATTCCCTTTTGTTCCCGTTTGGGTGCATAATGAAAACTCAGGTACTTTTATCGCGACTGCCCGCATCCATCTGGCACAGGAGTCGGCGTGATGAAACGGACTGCCCTGCTGGTTAGCTTGACACTCGCCATGTCGTTGTCTGTGCCGACCGCATATGCGGCTGTTGCCGCCCGGTTGGTGGCTACCGAGGATACGAAAGACCAGCAGACTGCGGTTCAATTTTTCGATGTGCCGGAAATGCCTCTCAGCATCAGGGGAGCCGTTTTACACAAAACTGATGATGGTTACGTGTTGCGATGCTCCGCCGCCAACCGCTCCGGGGAACAGCTCACCGGATTTGAGCTACTGCTTCTGGTCTTTGACCGGGCGGGCGACCAGCGGGTCGGGGCGAACTGGATGGAGGGCGTCGAATTAGGCGGCTACTCAATCAAAGAGTTTTCATTCAAGCCGCCGGCCAGACTAAGGGTGAGTGAAGGCGATCGTATCGTTTTAGCGGCCGAAATGATCATCGGGCAGGAATCAATATGGAGGGCCCTCAAAGTAAAAGATGCGATCAAGGCCCACGCCGGCGGCGGGCCGTACGACATGCCTGATGTGCAGCGCGTGAGCAACCGCGTCAGTGACGGTCCGGCCGTCAAAGCCCTGCCATGATATACGTCCGCCTGTCCGTTCGCTCGCCCGCCTGCTACCGTTCAAAAGCAGAACCCCCGTAAGAGTTTCCACAGGGTCATCAAATGATTCTTAATTACCTCCATATTACCGGCCATATCAACAAAAGCATTGACGACCTACCGGTTGTTGGCTTAATGTTTCGACGGTACGGAAGCGAGCATGCGGGCAGGCAGCTAACCAATATCGTTTAACCCGAACGAGTTCCCCTCTCCTTACACCAAAGGAGTCACCTCGATGCTTAACCGACGACGTGTACTCTGCGCCGAGCCTCACACGGATACATGTGCCCTGATTACCGCGTTGCTTGAGCAGCAAGGTCATGAAGTAAAATCCGCCCGAAGCATCAATGAGTGCTTAGAGCTGGCCGGCAGGGAGCATTTCGACCTCTATATGCTCGACGATGATTACATAGACGGCACGAGTCTGGAGTTGTGCAAGCAGCTCCGAGCGCTCACCCCCGAGATTCCGATTCTGTTCTTTTCATCGGCCGCCTTTGAGCACGACCGCCAAAGAGGGTTAGAAGCTGGGGCGCAGGCTTACCTGACCAAGCCGGGTGATATCTTGGAGATCGTGCAGACGGTAAACTCGATCCTGCTGGCTCATGTTTCCGGCGCCGCCCCCGGCGATTTGGAGCAGTCTTGACGAACAGCCAAAGTCTGGGTAAGGTTACAAGTTGCCCCCGGGAGTCTCCCCCTCGATATTCTTGCTCGCAGGGTGATTTTAATGTCATCGGTAAAGAGGCGCATCCTCTGTGCGGAAGCAAACAAAGATGTCGGCGACCTCATCGCTCTCATGCTCAGAAGGAAGGGCTACGAAGTTAAATCAGCGCAAACCGTTGCCGACTGCCTGAAATTAGCCGCCTCCGAGAGCTTCGACCTCTATATATTGAATGACACCTACATCGACGGTGACAGCATGGAGTTGTGTCAACGACTCCGGGCCTTAGACCCGCCCACTCCCGTCCTGCTCTTTTCCTTAGAGAGCTCGCGGTTCAATCAGCGAGAAGAGGAAGAGACAGAAGCGGGTGTTTACCTGACGAGGACGACGGATTTCGTCGCGCTGATCCAGACCATCGATCGGCTTCTACAGTCTTATTGAAGCGGTCCCGACACGGCATCAGAAAGGGCGACCACCCACGGGGGTGGTCGCCCTTTTATCATCGCCTGAGCCGCAGCTCCTCTGAGCGTGGCGGCGGCCGTCTTTCCGCGCCCCCATGTGAGATGAACCTGTCACTTCCTCTTTTTCTCACAAGGTTTGACCCCTGCCAAGCCTACGTCGCATTCTCCTTGTTGACACTCGCCATCGTACCCACCGTATTAGAAAATTATTTATATGTATGAGAACTGTTCTTGAATAATCATCTTACAGTGAGGCCGAAAAAGTAACCCACTGTAGCCCGCAAAAGCATTACTGGAATTACCCGACATGGTTCACTCCTGCAAGGAAATTTGGATTGACCAACACATTGATGAGAGTAAAATCGCTTTAGCTTTCCCACCTCTACCAGCATGGATTAGAGCCTGAATATGAGCCAGGAGAAGACAGGAGAGTTTGAGCCAGACCCCTACATGGAAAAGCTGCTGGCCTTGCGTGAATCTGACGCTGCCCGATTCTACTCCCTTCCTGAAGAAGTGAAGAAGATGCTTGAGAAGTACGAGCGGGAGAAACAAGCGGCGAAGCTCAACAGGAAAGTTTCAGATAAAGATAATTAAAGGACAGCTATCTCAGCCGGGCAGCGGCCGGCACACGCTGGAGTCTCGTTTATCCATCCTGCCCTTTATCCAATACTCCTCTCACCTTGCGCGCCAGGACCTGCGGCGTGAACGGCTTCTCCAGGAAGGCCGTCCCCGCCTCCAACACCCCGTGCTGGACGATCGCGTCATCGGTGTACCCGGACATGTAGAGGACACGCATCTCGGGGTGGGCTGTGGCCAGGCGGTCGGCCAACTCCCGGCCGCTCATCTGCGGCATCACCACGTCGGTCAGGAGCAGGTCAATCGGCCCATCATGTCGCTCACACACCATCAACGCCTCCAGGCCATTGCTTGCTTCAATCACCCGGTAGCCGTTCATCTCCAGCATCCCGCGCGTCATCCTCCGCACCATCTCCTCATCCTCCACCAGCAGCACCGTCTCGGCCCTCCCCGGCAATCCCACGTCGCCGGCACCGGGCTTGATCGCTTCCACCTCTTCTTCGACCCGCGGCAGGTAGATCTTAAAGGTCGTCCCCCGTCCCACCTCACTGTAGATCCAGATGTTGCCGCCACTCTGCTTGATGATCCCGTAGACGGTCGAGAGCCCCAGGCCCGTCCCCTTGCCCATCTCTTTGGTCGTGAAGAAAGGCTCGAAGATGTGCTTCTGCGTCTCAGCATTCATCCCCGTGCCGGTGTCCGAGACGGCTAATCTCACGAAAGGCCCCGGTTGGACGGCGACGTGTTGGCGGGCGTAACCTTCGTCCAGGTGAACATTAGACGTCTCGATGATGATCCTCCCGCCCTGCGGCATGGCGTCCCGGGCGTTGACGATGAGGTTCATCAGTACTTGCTCGATCTGTCCGGGGTCGGCATTGATGTGCCCCACCTCCGGGCTTAATTCCGTGATTAACTCGACGTCCTCGCCGATGAGCCGGCGCAGCATCCTCTCCATCTCCGCGACCACCATATTGAGGTCGAGCACTTTCGGCTGGAGCACCTGCTTGCGGCTGAAGGCGAGCAACTGGCGGGTCAGCGAGGCCGCACGATCACTCGCCTTTTTGATCTCTTCGATAGTCTGGCCCGTCGGGTCATTCTGGTCCAGGTTCAGCAAGAGGAGTTCGGAATAACCGCCGATGACGGTCAGGAGGTTGTTGAAGTCGTGGGCGATCCCGCCGGCGAGCCGGCCGATGGCTTCGAGTCTCTGTGACAAGCGAAGCTGCTCTTCGCTGTAGCGCAGCGCCTCTTCGGCACGCTTGCGCGCGGTGATGTCACGAAAGACAACCTGCACGGCCGGCTTGCCCTCGGAGTTGAAAGGAGTCGCCGTCACCTCCGCGTCTATCACCGCCCCGTCCAGCCTGAGGAGCTTCTCTTCAATGAGGGGGACGGTTCTTCCTTCTTCCCTGACCTGCCGTATTCTCTCGCCGGTGACTTCCCGGTAATCAGGGTGCACCAAATCCATGACCGGTCTTCCCAGCAGTTGCTCAGGATGACTTGCGCCGAAGAGTTTTAGGCCCGCTGTGTTAATAAAGACAATCTTGCCCTCATTGTGAAGAAGGATCCCGTTCGGAGAGAGTTCGACAAGCTGGCGGTATCGCTCCTCGCTTTCCCGCAACGCCGCTTCTGACCGGGCTCGCTCCCCGAGTCGCGACACCTTGGCGATCAGCCGCATCGGGTTGTAAGGCACTTCAAGGTAATCGTCGGCCCCGGCCTGCAGGCCTTCGACGGCGCTCGCCGTGTCCTTACGCACGGCGCTGACCAGTAGGATCGGCGTCGCGTGCAGCTCGGCGTCCGCGCGGATCAGGCGACATAACTCAATGCCGTCGGTCTCCGGCATCGCCACATCGCTGACCACGATATGCGGGTGATCGCGTTTTGCAATCTCGAAGGCTTCGCGTCCGTCGCGCGCGGTCAGTACCTGGTAACCGGCTTGACGCAGGAGAATGCCCATCATCTCGAGCTGGTTGGGCTGATCGTTAACGATGAGGATGATGTTTTCGCCTTCGCGTTCCATTGCTGCAAGCTGTTACCCTGGGCGTTTCATGCTAGAAGTAAGCGAGGCTTCGGCATTGTTTGTGAAAAGAGCTCGACGGGTCTGGGGGGAAAGGCTGCCTACTCCTGGTATGAATTCTAGCACACCGCACAGAAAACTGCTGAGAACAAAACCCGTAGCGGCTTGGAGTGGTGGGGCGGTTTCAAATACGAATAATGGTCCTCCCCTCTCTTGACGTGTCGCGGGCAACGCCCCTCTTCACTCGCCCCACCTCTTTATGCAGATATCGAGCAAAATATTTCATCGGACTGCAGCTCAATAGCCTTAGGGTAGCTGCGGCATCCTCACCCAGATCGTTTCCCGAGCCACAGTATGCGTGGCTGTTACATCGGGTGGCGAGAGATTGGCTTACTGGCGGGCGAAATAACCATTGACTCGCCGCCGGATTTGACGTAGAAGCGCTTGATCAATCTCCTGTGCGGAGGAGAGTAAAGATGGACCGGCGCAGCACACGGCGTCTTTATACGCCCTTCCCGGTGACGGTGGCCGGCAAAGACGTCAGCGGTAAAAGATTTAAGCTTAAGACAGTCCTCGACAACATCAGCTCCGGCGGGCTCTACATTAATCTATACAGGCAGCTCCCACCTGTGCAGGGCGCGAGGCTGTTCTGTGTGGTCCGATTCTCGCTCGCCGGCGGTGGCGGAGCGCCGGCCCTGCGCATGGCAATGCAGGGCGTCGTCATGCGGACAGAGTTAAAGCCGAGCGGTGTGTGCGGCTTGGCCGTCGCATTCACAAAACAGCGACCTCTCCGATAGTCATGACACGCGAAGTTCGGAAGCCGGCGTCACGAGCGCGCGCCACTCGTGCCAGCTTTTAGAGCGACCTGGTCAAAATGCTCGCCGAAAGCGGACGTTGAGTTCTGCCTGCATTTAGAACATTGCTGGCGTTCCAAACCATACAAACTCTGAACACTCTCACCCTCTTTTTAACATCGTTATATTGCAATTCTATTGCCCAATCTTAAACGAAGGCCCAATGTAAAATGGATCGAAGCTCATCCTCCCTCTTGCCATGATGAAAAATTGCGAATTGATAATTTTATCGTTGGGTTTTTCGTTCTGGTATTGCTTTTGCACTTGGCGCAGGCGTGCGTGGGAAAGGTTATGGGGTTTTAAATATGATCCCGATAAGTTTCAACATGGCCGATCGCTCCACTCGCCAGCGCCGGAAGGAAGGACTACTCGGATCCGACTTTAACTCTCAGGAAATTAGGGAAGATGGTATCTACAAACTGCCTGATGGTAACGACTATGCGGCGCGCAACGCCGGTCATGGCCGGTACTTTCTTTATCCTTGCAAAGATGGTGTATCGGACCCGCCTCGCTATCTGATCACTCGGACAGGACGAATACAACCTTGGGTCATCGATGAATGGGCCGTAGAAGACTTGGTGGACACAGGAAAGACCTTCGAATCTGCAGAAGGACTTAAGTGTCCGGATCAAGGGGTTCCATGATCCGACCGAAGCCTTATCAAGGCGCGGTCATGTCAGATCGAAGATGCACCCCACGCCCGTCACCTCCCCGCGGGCGTGTTGGGAGCGGCGGATCCAAGGACAGGGCCCCCTGTTTTTCCTCTGCGTCCTCTCGGGTCCTCTGCAGTTCAATTTTTTGTTTGCGGCTCGGCCCAACTCATTTGAGAACCGCTATCGGGCACAGATTTCTCATATCTGGCTGCAAGGGCAGACTTGCGCGGCGACCAGTTGCCAGCGCCCCTGCCGCCTCGCATACACGTGGATGGCTTGATATTGACCGACTATACTTCGACCTTTATAGTGCCAGCTCGCCGTATCGCGCCCCATCAGGATTGCCGTATCCCCGTGAACTCGCACATTAACCTTTTCGCGCTTCATTGCTTCCACGGTCAATTCACCGGATTCAATGTCGGCGATGAACTGTGCCTTGTCGTCGCCTTCCAGAGGGTAAGCAAACATGAAGTCGTCGGCTATGATGCGGTCGAGGGTGGCGACGTCACGCTGTTTTAAGGCTTCGACCCACTCCTCATTCATTCGCCTCAGTTCCTGCGCGACCTGGGCGTTTGAGGCCAGTGACTGATCTTCTGCTTGATTGGCCATCGGCTCTTCGACTCCTTTCACCGGGGAACGTGGTCTGCTGTGGTGTCAACTCTGGCAGCGACTCAACGATTATACCGCACCCCGTGTGCGCTGTGATGCCAGCGTTAAAAGGGCGTTCGGCCCAATCTCGTGAAAGAGACTTTATCGCGCGCGGCGATCGGTTTGGTATGCCTACTCTCTTTCCGGGAGCTCTATCGCGGATTCAGAATGATCGACTGGAAAGCCTAACCGCGCCGCCGGCCAGTTCGCTCCTGCTCGCGGCACTGCGTCGGACACCCAATCGCTGTTGCTCTCATCTGACCGTCACGCTATCTATTCGCCAGCGTTCTTCCGGTCCTGATGATCGGGAATGTGAGGACAATCTCTTCGTTGTCGCGGCGGTTCATGTTCACGACCAACACCGCATCCTGGCTCGCCGCGTTGCCTCGATTGACCTTCAACCGCTGGCCTGAGCTGGACCCTAACTCCCTGATGAATTGCGCTTTGACCAGCCCACCGGCAGTTGTTGCCTCTTCAGGCAGGCTCAGGATCGCGTCACGGCTGAAGATGATTGTAAAATAATGGCGAGCCTTAAATAAGAGTTGTGCGGCCTGGTGGCAAAAGGGCGTCTCATAGGAACTCCTTGGTTGATGTGCGAGGGTAAGCTGCTTCTATATCTTTAAGACGCCGGTGTCAATATTTTTTTGCCATGGGCCAGTTCTGCGCTCTTCCAGCGCTGCCGAAGCGGCGCAAGCCAGGAAGTCTTCCCTGATCTCCGTCAGGCCGGCTCGTCACCCGACTACCCCCACCTTGGTCGGGGCGAACCGGCGGCCTACGCTTTCCGCCGGTCTGCGCGGGAGCGGGAAAGGCGGCAGGCTTGGTATACCTCCCCGGTAGCCGTGCCGCCGATCCCGGGGGCGGCAACAGCCGGTGCCGCCCAATGAAGCATGCGGATTGAGGGCGAAACATTTCACCGGACGCGCGCGCGGCCTGCGAAATAAAACTCCAGAAGTTCGCGGAAGCAGGGTTTATTCATTCTCAATTGGGACGTGTCAATCAGCCCCGGTAGGGGTGGCATAATCTAGCCCGGGACGCGAGTCCAGGGTCTGAGGTCGCCCGTGACCCCCAGCCCTGCAAGGGCGAAAGAATGCTTTCTGACAATGAATGGACCCTGGGCAGTGCTGCATTTGACGTGCCGGCAATACACGTTTATGCTAACGTAACATCTCATTACATCAATAAAGCTCTAACTATTTCCCCGTTAAGTGCGCATCACAGAGGTTAAGTTTATGGCTGATCAGGCTGCCCAGGCGTCACCCCTACATTTCTTTGATACGGTTAATGCTTACCAGCGCACGGCCGCCATTAAAGCCGGCATCGAGCTGGATCTTTTCACCGCCATCGGTGAGGGGAAAGAGACAACCCCCGACCTGGCCCAAAGGTGTGAGGCTTCCGAGCGCGGGGTGCGCATCCTGTGCGACTATTTCACGGTGCTCGGATTCCTGACTAAAGAAGATGGGCGCTACCGCTTAACTCCCGACACGGCAATGTTTCTTGACCGGCGCTCGCCAGCGTTCGTCGGCAGCGCGATTGACTTTTTGCTCTCACCGATGCTCGTTGAGGCATTCCAGGACGTCGCCGGAGCCGTCCGTAAGGGCGGCACCGTCTTACCCGAGGAAGGGTCGGTCGCCCCCGAGCACCCCGTCTGGGTTAAGTTTGCGCGGGCCATGGCCCCGCTGATGGTGCCTGCCGCCCAAATGATGACCAAACTCGTAGCGGGTCAGGAGGATCGCCAGTTAAAGGTGCTCGACATCGCGGCCGGCCACGGCATGTTCGGGATCACGATCGCCCGGCACAACCCCAGGGCTGAGATCACGGCCGTTGATTGGCCGAACGTGCTCGAAGTGGCCCGAGAGAATGCCCGCGGGGCAGGGATAGCTGACCGCTATCGGACGATCCCTGGCAGCGCTTTCGATGTCGATTACGGCAGCGGTTACGACCTGGTGTTGCTCACCAACTTTCTCCACCACTTTGACGTTGCCACCTGTGAAAAACTGCTGAAGAAGGTTAACGCCGCCCTCGTCAAAGGTGGTCAGGCGATCACGCTTGAGTTTGTGCCTGACGAAGACCGTGTTTCGCCGCCCGCCGCGGCGATGTTCAGCCTGGTGATGTTATGCACAACACCGAGCGGCGACGCTTACACTTTTGCGGAACTGGAGCGAATGTTCAAGGCCGCCGGATTCTCACGCAGTGAGCCCCATCCGCTGCCGCCAACCCCTAATCAAGCGGTTGTCTCCTATAAGGGGTAGAGGCGACCCCCAGCATCGAGAGTCAGACGAGTGGGGAGGTTAGACCAGGAAGACGCGACAGGTGAAGGCGCGTCGTGGGCCTCTTCACCCATGCATCATATGTTCGGACCAACCAAACTAGACCGTCTGGGCTACAGCTCGCCGACGATGAACCAGTAGGCGAGCAGCCCGGTAAGCAGAACGATCGAGCCGAGCCCGAAACCCGGGACGTACGACCCGGTCCGCTGGATCAGGAATCCGATCGCGAGCGGCGCGATGACGCCGGCGAGATTGCCCGCAAAATTCTCCGCCCCGGTCCACACCCCGACTTGTTCGGCCGGCGCGCAGCATTGAAGAATCACGAGCAGGTTCCCCGTGGAAAGCCCCACCAGGCAGCCCCCAATCAACAGCCCGATAGCCACCCGAGTATCCGGAACGCGTATGGCCGCGATCAGCAGCAGGCCCGTCAGGAAACTCACCGTCACGATCCCTTTCCGGGTCCGTGTTTCGTCCCAGCCCCGGCTGATCAGCCGGTCGGCGATCCATCCCCCGATCGGCTCGGTGACGCCGAAAGTTAAGAACGCAAGTGACGCATAAAAACCGGCCTGCCCTATGCTGAGGCGGCGGACCGTCACGAGGTAATCCGGCAGCCAGGTGACCAGCACATACCAATAGTAGTCAAAACAGAAGAAACCGAAGCAGATACCCACCAGATTGCGGTCGGCCAGGGCGCTCCAAAGACGTTTGGAAAACAGCCCAGGCTGTCGGGAGACCGAACCCCCGTCCCTTGACCGCATCCGGGAAGGAAAAACCATTAACCAGGGGACCAGCCAGAAGAGAGCCGCAAAGCCTATCATCAGGAAAGTGCGGCGCCATCCGTAATGTACGAGCAGCCAGGGAACCAGGACGCCTTCGATGACCAATCCCGTTCGGGTGCCGAAGTCGAAAAGTCCTGAGGGCAGGCCGCGCTCCCTGCGCGCGAAGAGCAGGCTGACGATCTTTGTCCCGCCCGGAAGGTAGATGGACTCCCCGATGCCGAGAAGAATGCGGAAGCCGACCAGGACGGCGAGACTACCCGCGAGACCCGTTAGCCCCTGCGCCAACGACCACAGGGTGAACGCCCCGGCATAAAGCCAACGCAGGTTGAAACGGTCAGCGCACCACCCGACGGGAATTTGTATGAGCGCATACGACCAGAAGAAAGAGGAAAGCAGCAGGCCCTTGGTCGACGGCGCCAAACCCAGGTCCCCGGATATCAACGGCAGCGCGAATGAGATCGTGGCGCGGTCGAGGTAGTTGATTAACGACGCCGTGAAGAGCAGGCTGACGATGGCCCAGCGGCGTTTGCTCGAGACGCCCGGCGGGGCCGCCTCGGACCCCTTCGCATTGATGACAGTATCGGTCATCCGATTCACACCGGGAGTTCAAGGTCAGTCGACGAGGTCCGGTTTTAAGGACGTTAGTCCGGCAACGGGCTATGATAGCGGTTTGCGTCTGCATGCGGCGGTATTTCTCTGCGCCCCCCTCTCGGGCTCTTGCGGTGCCTTGTATGTTTAGTTGCTCTGTGGTGACCCTCGCCGCAGCGTGAAAAGGTCTCTTTCCATCTCATTGTAACCCGACTCAATCCTCGGTGTGCAAGCGTAATTCGTTAAGTTAAGGGCGCTGCACTCTTGCCAAATGCGGCGCCTCTTCCCAACAAAGAAGCTCAGTCGGGAGAAGCCGTCGGTCACCCTCTTTGCCTGGTAGTATACCGTCGGCCCTCCCATTAAGACGCGGGCGCGCTCGCGTCGGTCTGAAAAAAAATGAGGCGAATTTCTTCATCTATAGCTGCTTGGCCTTAGACTGCTCGTTTGATTCTATCGAGGGCTATGCCCCAGGTTCATATCAAGGCCCGTCTTTTGGCGGTCGTAATCATCCTGGTCTTCGCCGGCCTGATCTATTACAACTGGCATCAGTTGACCAATGAGGGCCGCTACTCGTTGAAGCTTGCCACGTTCGGACCAAATTCCACAGTAATGAGTAAATAGCCCCGCGGCGCCAAACTCCCGCTGAGCCGGGTGCGAATAAAGTAGGTGATAAGAAGGAGGTCCTGGTACCTGGATAGTGACAGCTTTCAATGGCAACCCTGTCCATCGCCGGTAGCCGACTCGTCTCTGCCCGTGGCATTCCGTCTTGTGCCGGAGCAAACCGGTGTGTTACCTTCAAAAATGTGAACAGAGGCGGACCGACCTAGAGCCTAAAAGATCACCTCGCCTGCCGGCATATCATGTACGCGAACGTCCATCCCAGGTAATCCACCAAGTCCTATGAAACTAAAACTGCCTAGACGCAATCTTTTCGTCTTCGCGCTCGCCCTTTCTTTCCTGGCTGCGCCGCCGGGCCTTTCGCCACGCGCGACGGCCGAGGCGCAGCGGAGGGGCGCGCCCCCGGCGCGGACCGCTCAGCGAAGACCCGCGCCTGCCACGATGCCTTCGGAGCCGCTCGCGGAGGCCGCGCCGTTCGTTAATAAAGTTCTGCCGAACGGGCTCGAAATCATCGTGCTCGAAGACCACTCCGTCCCGCTCGTCACCGTCGAGCTGGCCGTGCGCAACGGCTCATTTACCGAGCCGCCAGAGCTGAACGGCCTCTCGCACCTCTACGAGCACATGTTCTTCAAGGTCAGTCCGGAGCGCGCAAAGCAGGCCGAGTATCTGAGGAACATTGACGAGCTCGGCATCGTCTACAACGGCGAGACGCGCGAGGAGGTGGTCATCTACTACTTCACGACGACGACGCCGAACTTCCCCGTCGCCATGCGCTTCATGCGCGACCAGGCACGCTTCCAGACCTTCGACGAGCAGCAGCTCGCGCAGGAGCGCGAGGTCGTCATCGGCGAGCTCGACCGCCACGATTCGAACCCGTACGGGAAGATCGGCGAGGAGATGAATAATCGCCTTTTCTACAAATACCCGAGCCGCAAGAATCCCGGCGGGGACAAGCAGACCGTGCGCTCGGCGACGACCGACATGATGCGCCTCATACAGGGCCGCTATTACGTGCCAAACAACTCGGCCATCGTCATCACCGGCGACGTCAGCCCCCAGGCTGCCTTCCTGGTCACAGAAGAGCTCTTCGGCGACTGGGCGCGCCGCCCGAAAGACCCCTTCGCCGAGTTCCCGCTGGTCGCGCACCCCCCGCTCCCCAAAAGCGAGGGCGCAATCATCAGGCAGCCGGTCCAGAACGTCGTGATCGAGCTGGGCTGGCAGGGGCCTTCGATCGGCAAGGACGACGCCTCGACCTACGCCGCCGATGTCTTCTCTTTCATCCTGCGCCAGCCTGACTCCCGCTTCCAGCGCGACCTCGTGGACACGGGGCTGGTGACCAACCTCGGCTTCGGCTACTACACGCAGCGCAACGTCGGGCCGATCAACCTCGTCGCGCAGACCACGCCCGACAAGGCGCGCGCCGCGCTACGGGCCATCTATCAAGAGATCGCGCACTTCAACGACCCCGACTACTACACCGACGAGGAGTTGGAAAGCGCCAAGGCCCTGCTCGAAGCCGACGACCTCTATTCGCGCGAGAAGCTCTCGGAATACTCGCACACGATCAGCTTCTGGTGGGCCTCGACGGGACTGGACTACTTCCGCGGCTACCTCAGGCGCTTGCGCGCGACCTCGCGCGCGAACATCAGCCGGTACGTGACGACGTACATCCAGGGCAACCCCCACGTCGGTCTGGCGACGCTGTCAGAGGTGTCTTTGAAAGCTTCTGGGTTGACCGAAGCGGATTTGATCGGCGACGGAACGCCCCGCGCGAACGCCGCGGCGGGCAGGTAAGCAGAGGAGTCTAAAGGATGCGTCAATTTACGAAGGAACGGAAGGTGAGAACTGTGATTAGCTTCGGGCGCCGGTCCGCCGGATGGGCGCTCGCTTGCGCGCTTATCCTGCTGCCCCTCGCGCGCGTGCAGTCAGCGGGGAGTCATGCCAACCAACCGGCATCCTCCGCCAATAAACCGCGTCCGAACGCGGTTATCTCCCGCAATGTTGACGACAGCCAGCAATCAGTGACGGAGTTCGAAGTTAACGGGCTCAAGGTTCTGGTCAAGCGGCGGGAGAGTAACCAATCAGTGGTCGCCGGCCTCTTCCTGCGCGGCGGAGCGCGCAACATCACTGCGGGCAACGCCGGGATCGAGGCGCTGATGCTGGATGTGGCGACCGAGGCGAGCCAGAGCTTTCCGCGCGGGCAGATGCGGCGCGCGCTCTCGCGCATCGGCACGAGCCTCAGCTACGGCGTCAACTACGACTACTCCGTGCTGACGATGGGCAGCACCCGCCGCTACTTCGACCGCTCGTGGGAAATCTTCGCCGACTCGGCGCTGCGCCCAAGTTTTCTGCCCGAAGACTTCCAGCGCGTGAAGAACCGCATGGTCGTCGCGCTCTCCGGCGAAGAGGACACGCCCGACTCGTACCTCCAAATCCTTGAGTCGCGCGCCGCCTACGCGGGCCACCCGTATCTGAACAACCCGCACGGTACCACAGAGTCCGTGAGCCGCCTGACCCTGGATGATGTGCGCCGCTTCCATCAGCAGATGATGCAGACCTCGCGGCTCCTGCTCGTCGTCGTCGGCGACGTTGACCCGCAGCAGATACGGCAGAAGGTCGAGGCCTCGTTCGGGAAGCTCCCTCGCGGCGACTACAAGCCTGAGCCCATACCGCAACTCTCGTTCAGCGCGCCGACCCTGGCCGTGACGGCGCGCGACCTCCCCGTCAACTACGTCCAGGGCGTCTTCGCCGCGCCGCCGCTGACCTCGCCCGACATCTACCCGATGCGCGTCGCCTCTTCGATCCTGCAGAACCGGGTCTACTTGGAAGTCCGAGTCCGGCGTAACCTCTCCTACGCCCCCGACGCCTTCCTCGGCAGCCAGGGCGCCAACACCGGCGGCATCTACGTTTCGGCCCTTGACGCTAACCAGGCAGTGCGCGTCATGCTCGAGGAGATCGCGCGCCTGCAGCGCGAGCCCGTCAGCCAGAGCGAGCTGAAAGCCACTGCGCAGCAGTTCCTGACGCGCCACTATCTCGGCCAGGAGACCAACGCCGCACAGGCCGGAGAGCTGGCGCAGTACGAGCTGATCGGCGGCGGCTGGCGCAACTCCGCCGGGTTCCTCGAACGCCTGCGCGTCGTGACCCCGCAGGACGTCCTACGCGTCGCCAACACTTACATGCGCAACCTCCAGTTCGTCGTCCTCGGCAAACCGCGGAGCATCGACATGGGCGTCTTCACAAAGCATTCGGGCGGGTAATCTTCGTCACCGGTCGCGGTCCTTCGTAAAGTGGGCTCCCGGCCTCATCTTTGATCGAACCGGTTAGATCGTGAAGCGGCGAGCATCGCTCGGTGTTCCAATCATCTCCCGCCGGAATTGTGGTCTGCGGCCGCACGCGGATCGGGTTTGCCCTCATGCTTATTCACGAATCTTCAGCCGCTGATGATGAGGTTCACTTTTTTGCGTGGCCGCGCCAGCGGCCCAGTATGCCTTTGATCCCTCTCGAAGTCTCCGGCAGGCGGATGCGCCCTTCGCCGCCCGCGCTCTGGATCGCCGGCAAGAGACTCTCCGCATCGGCGGCGCCGGTGTAGCGTACCCCGTTGATGTAGAAGGTAGGCGTACCCGTCACATGCTCGTCGAAGAGTGCGCGTTGATAGTTATCCTCGATCTGTTTGAGGAAAGTGTGTTCGGCCATGTCGCGCGCGAACCGGTCGCTATCCAGGCCGAGGCGGATGGCGTAGCGCGACAGTTGACGGTCCTCAAGCACTTGTTGATGCGTGAATAACTCATCATACATCTCCCAAAATTTCCCCTGCGCGCCGGCGGCTTCCGAGGCTTCGGCAGCGCGCAGGGCGTGCGGTTGAGTCCTGACGGTTGGGAAGTGGCGGAAAATGAACCGCAGACTGTCGCCCAGCAGTTTCCGAATCACTTTGAGTTCGGGATGGGCCTGGCCGCAGTGAACGCACTCAAAGTTACCGTACTCGAGAAGTGTAACGGGCGCGGTTTGCGGGCCGAACGCGTGGTCCTGTTCGGTTATTGGATTCCTCAGGCTGACCAAATCCGGTGTACTCATAAGTCAACGGAGCGCCTCGAACTTTGCTGACTAAATACCCCCTCGCGGCTCAACCTCTCGAGTGTCGCTCAAAGCCGACAGTTCCACACCAAATAGAAGATGCAATGTACGCCCTTCAAAAGTAATCCGCAACCCTATTTTTTATCCCCTTATCCTTGATTGCGACAGCGCTCACATTCTATGCCGGTTAAGAGCCGAACAAGATGTGTCGTTAGAAGGGCTTCAGCTTTTCATTCAGCGTCTCATCGAGATGACAGAACAGGATAAGAGGTACAGGGAAGTGGTTTACTTGCCGGGTGATTGATGTCGAAAGTGTAATCGGTTTTCGTGTTACCGAGCCTACCCGGCCACATCCCTCGCCCGGTCTGGTCGCTCCCCATCACTGTCACCCCACCGGGTATGGCCCTTCGGAAAATTTGCGCGGGTGGTAACCCTTTGACCCCACCGCACGCGACAGCCTACTGCGCGGGTCATCCTCGGCCCTCAGCTTGTCGAGTACGTCCGCAAAGTTATACCGGGGACGCCACCCTAGATCCTTCCTTGCTCGCTCGTTGACGTACACCCTTTCGATTGAGGGGAACATCTTCCAACCACGGCGCGCGTACTCCCCCTCATAGCCCGGAACCCTCCGCTTCAACACCAGGGGCGCGTTCGTACGCAACTCCGCCAGGTCGTCAGGCGTAAAGGGTGTCGTCGCACTGATGATGTAACGACCGAAGCCGAGCGCAGGTGCCTTCTCGAGAGCCAGTAGATGGGCGCTCACGACGTCCTCGAGGTCCACCCGCCGGTAGAGAAACTCGTTCGCCTTGACGTTGCCGTCCTCGTAGCCCCTTCGTATCTCTTCGCGGTCATCCTCTTCCGGGAAGAAGCGCGAGGTTCTCAGGACGAGGCACGCGAGCCGGTGGTTTCGGTGGAATAGTTCGCAGAGGTCCTCCGCCGCCCTCTTCGTCACGCCATAGATGTTTTTGGGGATGGGAGTCGTGTCCTCGGCCACCCACGCCGCGGGGGCGCCATCCGCCGGTGTCAGCGCGCCGCCGAAGGCGCTGGTCGTGCTCGTGAAGACGAACGAGCCGGCGCCGGCCAGGGCGGCCTCTTCCAGCAGATTGAGCGTGCCCGTGACGTTGGAGTCAACGAAGCTCTGCCGGCTGTGAGTGACGAGGTGGGGCTTATGCAGGGTCGCCGTATGTAGAACTGCGTCGACACCTCCCATGCACCGCCTGACAAAATCCCGGTCAACGATGGACCCGACCGTGTTCGTGAAGTCTGATGGAACAATATCGAGGCCGACCACCTCGTGGCCCGTACCCCTCAGCGTACGGACCAATGCTTCGCCCAGATGGCCGGTGCTGCCTGTAACTAAGATCTTCATGCTCGGCTATATATATCTCTCTCGTCGCCTTCCGGGCAACTTCCGTTTGGGCGCGCACCCGCGGAACGTCTCCCCCAAGCCGGCGGTTTAGCCGAACATGATAACGCTGCTTCGAACAAAATCGGGGGTTTGTGCTGCAAAAATCTTCCCGGTCCCCAACAGCCTGTGCTCTTTGGCTTCATGACAACAGGCTAATGTAGCCGAAAATCTTTTTGCAACACAAACGGCCCCTGATCCCTCCTTATTCTCGACCGGCGATGATAGTTACCGTTTCGTTCGCAGACGCATTCTGCGCCAGTTGACGTTCGATGGCGCGCTCGGCCCCCGACCTGTGTAGCTCGCGCCCGCTGCTGTCAAAGCCTGTCCAGACCTGCGCCAGGAAGTATTCGCTCCCGTACCGGCGGAAGACCAATCTCGCTCCCGTCTGATTCTTGTTGTCTATCACGCTGTGAGTCACGAAGCTCACACTTCTGTGACCGTCCCTGCTTGTAATTTTCATCGCCGAATCGGAGTTCTCCCACACCCGCTGCCAAAGATAGTCGCCGGCCGGAAGTGTCTTGCCCCCGACCGTGAAATCGAATGGAATGCTCGCCCTGACAGTACTTGATGATTGGGCGTGGACGGCTACTCCGGCTGATACGAACGCTGCTGTGGCAACCAGTAGCCACATCGTGAAGAGCCTGATAACTCGCTGCTTCATATTTCTTACTCCTCGTGCCCCTGTGGGCAAAGGTCGAAGTTGATCGACCGCTGAATTGCAGTTGGGGATAGAAGCAATCACACGCGCGACTGCTCTACCGTGGCTAGGCTCGACCCGGTCCGCCTCTTAAAGAGGGACCTGGCCAGCCGTACTACACCGACATTCCCGCTACGGGTTGATTTCGCTCACATCCTTGACACTCTTTCTTGACATGTTCGTTGAGAATAATGCCCACGACCGCCGCGAGCCCTGACGACTGAGTGCAAAACAAACCCCCACGTCGGATTCACTCGCGGCGGTTCTTTCACTCTCATCCTTTGCAGTGCAAGCGCCTTGCCACACTCCGACCAGCGGCCTTGACCCCGCCTCAAGCCCTTGCTCCGCTTAAGGAAGCGTCCACGCGCGGCCGCCGGC
>CAYLJO010000084.1:0-25351 GCA_964383905.1 uncultured Blastocatellaceae bacterium | reverse complement strand
GCCCCGCGCGAGGTGCCGGGCGGGCTGACCAGGTGTGAATAATCAAGGTACGGTGCGGCGAAGCGGCCATTCTCGACCCAGGCATCGAAATGGCCGCCCGCTGTGACGCTGTCACCGTGGAGTGTAAATGTCCAATTCGCGCCCAGATTCTGGGCGCCGTCGTTGATCACAATATAGATACTGCTTTGATCGTTCGTCGGGTCAGTGTCTTGCTTGTCATCCGTCCCGTTATAGATGGTGAGATATTTGTTGCTCGTCGGGTTCCCGTTAAAAGGGCCGGAACTCAATTGTTGACCGCCGCTGCCGGGCAGGGTCACTGTGATGCTGAACCTATCCGAGTTCGGGTAGTAAAGCGTAAAATCCTGCGGGTTGTCCGTCGAGTTAAGGTTGAGCGTTACCGTCCCACCGTTGGTCACATTACCGCTCGCATGGACGCCGGGATCAGCCGGGTCGCCGACGCTGCCGTCGTTGCCCGCCGCGACACAGACAGCGCTGCCTGCGACATTGTTAACAATATTATCGATTGTTCTTTCGTCCGGGTCGGTCCCGTCGTGCGGGCTGCCGCCATGCCCACCGAGACTCATGTTGATGACAAAGGGCTCGCCCAGCTCCGCCGCTTTTTGCTGGATAAAATTGAGACTGTTGATGATGTCGTCGGTGCCGAAGCTGGCATGACCATCGTTCTGGCGACTGGCCTTCACAATCACAAGATCAGCTTCGGGCGCCATCCCCGAGTATGTCCCCGGCGCCGCAGTGGCCGCCTGACCGTTGCCGGCCGCCGTCCCCGCGACGTGCGTGCCGTGGCCGCTTTTGTCCCTTTCCTTAACTGGGTCGCTATTCTGATCGGCCGGTTTCGGCAGTTGCAATGCAGCGTTGATGTCCGCTTCCGTGTAGAGGTGGCCGATCGGCGCACTCCCGCCCGGGAGCGTGTAATTCCAGCCCGGGTCGGGCGTCTGCGACCCGTAGACGGTCATATCGAGTAGCGCCTTGATCCGTGTTTGCTGGCCATTACTGCCGGGCTTCGTAAAGTCGAGGTGACGAAAGTCAATGCCCGAATCGATCACGCCAACGACCACGCCGCGCCCGGTCTGTGAGACGACGCGCTGACCGGAGCTGTTATCGATACCGACAGCCTGTCGCGCCCTGTCGTTCAGCGGATGGCGGTAGACCGACGCCCATATCCTGCGCACAGAGCTCAGGGAAGCGAGTTCCGGCAGCTTCTCAGTATCGGTTTCGACGGTCGCGATGTCGCCGACATGTGCGCCGATGGCGAACCCTGCGGCTTTCAATTCGGCTGTGCCGGCCTCAGTCAGGTGAACTATCACGCCGACACTAGCAGCCCCATCCTCCTTACGCCTGACCCTGGCAAGGCGAGAAAACCGGTTAAGCTTTGAATCGTCTCCACTTAGCTGTCCGGCCTGCGCTGAAAGCCGATCTTCATCCGCGGCGCGGCGCACCGCCTTCAATAATTTGTTAGCTTTGAGATTGAATGCTGCTTCTCTATCTTCGGGCGAAATATTTTGCTGCGCCGAGGCGCCAAGAATAAGTGCGCCACAGGCGAGCAAGGCGACAAGGCTGAGGCCGAGTACAAAACGAATGCGACTCAAGAGTATCGGGCGGGCGGGCCGCTTGCGTTGCGGACGGCGTATACGGTGGCGGGGAACGTGCGACATATCGGCTCCTCGTATAGATCTATTAAAGGGTTGCAGTGTACGCGGCGGCTGTTGATTGTGGTTCTCTGCGGCAACCAGTAGGTGGCGCAGAGAACTAACTCTCGACCCGACGGCAAAGAAAAACATGTAGTTCCCGGCAGACGCCTAAGGGGTGCTAAGAACCATAGCTATTGATGCAAAATCTCATCGAAGAGATGTTTTACCGGTCAAGATTTTACATGATCTTGACAGCACTTTACACCACCATGATTGGGTAAAGTGTATAACGTGGGTGGGGAAGGTGTCTCCATCGTCAGCGCACAAAGCGATAGAAAGCTCCATGGGCCGCGCGTCATATTCCTTTCCATGAGGCATGCCGGCAGTGTCAAGGGGAGTCCAAGTAAATTTGAAAGGAGAGCGCTGGGATCAGTACCGGTATGGACTGAATAAGGAAGTTAGCATGATTAACGTTGAACGGCCCTGCGCTACCCTGCCAGGAATAATTACTATGTCATCCATAAGCGAGAGGGCGCTTTAACCTGAGCGCCTGTCCACGAGTTAACTACACCGGATCAAGCGTAAGATTAAGGGCCCTCTTAACCACCGCCGCCATTCTCGTAGATGAGACCAGGCCATTCGGGCTGTTAGTTCCCGGATAGCCCGCTAAAGCGCGGCCCGCCCATGCGCTCCATCATCTGCTTAGCCTTGGCCCTCTGGTCAGGTGTCAGCACGTTGTAGACCTTTGATTTCACGCGTTCTCTCGAGACAATCAACTCGATCATGATCGACGCCTGCTGCGTAGCAAGAGCTCGCACCTGCGCTTCATCGAACTGACCGTTAGCGGTCGCGTCCCGCAATTGCTTGTGGCTGTCGGCAAGCTTTTGATGTAGCGGGGCAATTACCGACTGCTCGGAAGCGATGATCTCTTTGATCTGCGCCTGTTGGGCATCACTCAAGCCCAGTTGTTCGGCCATGTGCGCGATCATGCGTTCAGGTGGTGGGCCGGGAGGCCCGTCTTGTTGCAACGCATACACGACCGTGTGGGAATTGCTCTTGGCTGCCGCGTTAATGGCGACTGCGGCGATCAACAGAGCCACGTTGACCATCACTGCGATACGCTTTTTCATTTGTCAGCACCTTTCTGAAGTCTTGCCCTCGCTCCTGGCAGAGCGGGGAGTTTCCGTTCCGCTTGTTCCAACACTTATACTCCGGTTGCGTCTTTCGCGGCGTAAAGAATCGGTCAAAGCCCTGTAAAGTTTTGTAAATACCAGGGGGCCTGGCTTTACACTTCTTTACAACCGAAGGGGGGCGTTTAATGTAAAATGTGCTGTCCACCTGGAGTTTGAAGAATTACTTGATTCACCGGAAAAGACAAGAAAAGATGACAGATCAAGTCTTAGTGATCGATGATGATGTCGGGCTCTGCGAGTTGGTTACTGAGTATCTCGGATCCGAAGGCTACGAGGTCGAGGCAGCGCACAACGGCGAAACGGGGACGGAGAAAGCGCTCTCTGCCGAGTACGCGCTGATTGTGCTTGACGTCATGTTACCCGGCATTAATGGCTTCGAGGTGTTGCGTCGTATTCGAGGCAAATCGCGCACGCCGATCCTAATGTTGACGGCGCGCGGAGACGACGTTGACCGGATTGTGGGACTTGAGATCGGCGCTGACGACTACCTGACAAAGCCGTTCAACCCGCGTGAATTGGTGGCGCGGATCCGCGCCATTCTGCGCCGGGTTGTACCCGATTATGAAAGGGAGAGGAAGACGCTCAAGCCGCTGACTGTCGGCGATGTGGAAATGGATCTTGCCACCCGCGTTGTGCGCCGCGGGGGGGAGACTATAGACTTAACAGTCGTTGAGTATGAGGTTTTAGAAAAATTGCTCCACGCCGCCGGGCGCGTCGTCAGACGGGAAGAACTGGTCGAAGATGTTCTTGGACGTAGTCTCTCGCCGTTTGATCGGAGCATTGATATGCACGTGAGTAAGCTGCGCAAGAAATTGGGTCATCACGCCGGCGACGTGGAGCGGATCAAAACCGTCCGCGGGGTTGGCTATATATATGCGGCCCCAGTCGAGCAGGGAGAAGAGTGATAACCGGATGCGAAGCTTGTTCCTGAAGATATTTCTCTGGTTTTGGCTCGCGATGCTCTTGGTCAACGTCGCGCTCATTGTTTCGGTGGAATTAACGCGAGCTGAGCAGATGAGCCCGCCGTTCCGCCGCATGACCGGCAACGTCCTGATGATGTATGCGCAGATGGCCGTAGACGTTTATGAGCGAGAGGGCCAAGCCGGACTTGTGGCATTCATGGACAGCATGGAAGGCAAAACACAAGTTCGGTCCACCCTCCTGGATGAACAGGGCGAAGTGATATCAGGCGGCGCGGCGCCGGCCGGCGCGCAGGAACTGGCAAAGCGCCCGGCTACGGATAATACCGAATTCCATGGTCCTGGCCGGCCCCCGCTCGAAGCTCAGCACGTTATCTCACCGCGCGGCAGCCACTATACGCTAGTTACTGTGTTTCCCCCTCCCCCCCCGCGCGGCTCTTTCAGCCGGGGGCTTCGGACGCAGGCACTGAAACTGTTTGCGGCTTTATTAACGGGGGGGGCCTTGTGCTACTGGCTCGCCCGAATTTTGACCGCCCCGGTAATCAAACTGCGCCAGACGACTCAGGACCTAGCAGATGGCAATTTGAGCGCCCGCGTCGGCCCCGCGCTCGGCAAACGCCGCGATGAGCTCGGCTCACTCGGCCGCGACGTTGACCATATGGCGGAACGCCTCGAGTCGCTCATCACCGCCCAGCGGCGCCTGCTGGGTGATATCTCTCATGAGTTGCGCTCGCCGCTCGCACGCCTCGGGGTCGCTCTGGCGTTGGCCCGCAAGCGCACCGGCCCGGAAGCGGGTGGGGCGCTGGATCGGATCGAACGGGAATCCGAGAATCTCAATGAGATGATCGGCCAACTGCTCACGCTCACCCGCCTCGAAGGTGGCATGCAAGGTCTGAAGAACACTGAGGTTGACCTGGCCGGTCTCCTGGACGAGACCGCCGGGGACGCCGACTTCGAGGCGTCGAATACAAACCGATCGGTGCGAATTGTCGCATGCGAGCCGTGCGTTACAAGCGGCAGGGTGGAACTCCTACGCAGCGCCATCGAAAACGTGTTGCGCAACGCCGTGCGCTACACGGCTGAAGGGACCGAAGTCGACATTGCGCTCAGGTATCAGCGGGGGAGCGTTAAAGACTACGCCGTGATCAGCGTACGCGACCACGGGTCGGGGGTGCCGGAGGAGGCTCTCTCTGACATTTTTCGTCCCTTCTACCGTGTCGAGGATGCGCGGGATCGGCAGACCGGCGGCACGGGCCTCGGACTTGCCATCACCGAAAAGGCTATCAGCTTACACGGCGGGACGGTCAGGGCAGCCAACGCGCCGAACGGCGGTCTCATCATCGAAATGCGCATCCCTGTTGAGCGTCAAGCGGCCGGGACTGAAAGCCAGGCGTTTAGCACAAAATCCCAAGGGACGCCAAGAGCTATCCACGGGCCGGAGGGGACCAGCGTCCTCTAGTCTGATCTATAAAACGACCCCCCGTAGTGGACAGTTCGTGTGGCCCTGCATGAGGCACAGACCTTCGAATCAACAACGGGCCGTTCCGCACGCAGGCGGGATCAAATGCGTGAAAAGGCGTCGCTCTATTTAGGCCGGCCCTTATTTGTGGTTCGTTTTACCCAACTCCAGAGCGAGGCCCTAAACTGACTAAGGTAGAGAAGCAAGGCAATAAAGAACGAGGCGGCGAACGGCCAGATCGATGATCTCACGCTAAAATCCACATAGAAGATCATAATGTACTTCTCAACTTATGATCACTTCGATTGGATCACAGTGCTGGCGCGACCGCGCGCCAACACCTGCCCGGCGGCATTATGTAGCGCGCCGAATACGATCCCTTTTTATATGAGACGTGAGGGGCTGACTTCCGGTCACAATTTTTTCGTGCCCGGAGGCTGACCTTAGTTGGTTACACACTGTTGATCTGCCGGTACATTTACAAAACTTTACGAACGATTGACGAACTCTTTACTCCCGTTCGGGTGAAAGAGGCGTATAAAGTACTGCTTATAGAGGCTGATCCGGCGATGAATATTGAGATACATGAGAGGTCCGGCAACTCGGGGAGGGGCGCCAACGCCGTCAAGAGAGCAATGCACGCATACCCGGAAGCCGGCGGCGATCAAAACAGCGCGCAGAGGCTGCTGGCAGTCCGGGGATTGCCTGTATGGAAGACCGAAGAAGGGATGCACTGCCGTCTCCGGCGGTTTGTGGGCGCGGCGGCACACCGGTTAGGTTTAACCGCCGAGCAGAGGATCAACATCGAGTCAATTATCTCTGCCGAGCGTAGGGCCATCGCGCTTCTCATCGTGAGTCTCGAACAGGGCCGCTCTGAACGTCCGGGCCCGCGCGAAATACCCGGTCGGGCGCAACACAGATTTACCATTACGGCGCCGCAGGCCTTGATCATGGCCGAGTTGCTCGCCGCAACAAAGCGCGTCAAGCTGAAGGTGCGTTTTGTGCTCACGCCTGAGCAGCACCTGAAGATGAACCGGATGCGCCAATTTCTACCTTGAATTTCGGCGAATGGTTCGCCGAATAGTCACCTTGGGCCTGTTAAAGATAGGCAAAGGGTGCATAAGCGAGACGAGATGGTACTTGAGCATGGAAGTCCGGCTTCTGAAATCCATCCCAGGGCTGGTGCGGCCATTGCCGGTGCCTCTCGTCTCATTGATCTCCCGACAACAGGCCTCCTGGCTGGCCTTGAGGATAGGCTCAACATCGGTGCTGCAGCCCATTACCCGCTTACCTCGGATTTAGAGACCCTTTTGCTTGCCAGATCGACTTCCAGGGATCAATAAACAAGTGGTGGTCGCGGCCACAGTGCGCTTACTTGGACTGTTTAGCGATAACCTTATCCGCAATTCCTTTATACGTCGCCTCGGGAACAATATTCTTTCTTACCAGATCGGTCTTCTCTCTGTACGGGCGACCTTTGATGATCTTATCCGAGTAGGCCTCGCCAATACCCGGCAGGGTCATTAATTGCTGCTTAGTGGCGGAATTCAAATCAATCAACTCACCGCTACCCTTGTTAGCATTGGCTGACGCCCCCTTATTGGTATTCGCATTGTTGGCGCCTGATTTGTTGGCGTTATTAGCAGCCGCGTTTGACGTGGCTGTGTTGGCGCTCGTCGGGCCCGCATTGGCATTATTCGCCGTTGTCGTAGTAGCGGTTGTATTAGTGACGTTCGTGTTGGTGTTTGCCGTGCTTCTCGCGTTGTTCGTATTAGTTGTTGCATTCGTGTCCCCCCCTTTTCCACAGCCCGTCAAGCAAACGGCAACAATCAACAGGGAAAGAAGAGCACCAATTTTACGCATCAGATAGTCTCCTGTAATTCGTAGGTCGTTTGGTAAAGCCGTGTAATATACTACAGCACCAGGTCGCAAGGCTATCCATAGTTTGACGATAGCAACCGGGTTACAGTAGCACTCGCGGTACCGAGTCTGCCATCGTTTCACATCAGGTTGCAAGCTTCTCACCGATGGCAATCACCCACGTTTGCAGAAACATTAGCTCATGATCACGTTTGAAGGGCCGCATACCTGTTCGACTGCCGCCGTCGATCTCTTTCATCAACTCAGCCACTATCAGATCACGGGTTGTTTCCTCCGTGCGCGTAAGAGCCAGCCACCGCTCCACATTAACCTCGACATCCCTGGATTCCACGTGGGAAACAGCCAGCCCGGCGCCTGAGAGCAGTTTCTGGAGTTCGGCCGGTGAGAGCGCATTAACGTGAGAGGGGTCGCGTAAGCGCTCAAAATGATTATAGACGGGTGCCAACTCCCCATCACCTGGGGAAACAAGATCGATGACAGCTACCCTTCCGCCGTGGCGGCAAACACGTGTCATCTCCTTAATTTGCCTGAAAGGGCTGGCAAAATGATGGATCGCAAATCGGCAAACCACCAGGTCAAAAGAATCATCAGCATACGGTAGATTTTCGGCATACCCCTGGTGAAAACTGACGTTAGTGATACGAGATTGTTCGGTTTCACTTTTCCCGCGCCATAACATCTCCGGCGTCGCATCGACGGCGATTACCTGCCGGACGTGAGGCGCAATGGCTCGGCTCAGGAGGCCGGTTCCGGCGGCGACATCGAGCACCAGATGATCCGGCCGTAAATCCATGCTCCTGACCATCCACCGCAAATATTCCTGGTTGGCGAGCGTCATAGCTTTGTCGCCGAACCGGTCGGCTTGTTGCGCAAAAGCCTTCCGCACCACTTCTTTATTTTCCATAAGAAATTTAGAGGCCGTTCGTAACATTCTAATTTGCCCATGAATAACGGCCAAGGGGCGGAGAGTTACCGACAAGGCCACTGCCTTCATATCTGATGATTCTCTATGGAGAAAGAGATCTGATTCGAATTAGCGTTACGTCTCCGCCATACGTCTTTTGGCTTGATCCCAATTGGGCGGGACGGCCGAACCCTTGACCTTCCACTCAGTAAATTTCGTTTGACCCATGTGCGGGGCCAGACTGGCCATCACTTGACCGTGCGGAATTTTAGAAACAAACTCTGCCAAGGACTTCTCATCTTCCCAGACAGACAGAGTCCAGAACCTTTTCTTCAGGAACTCGGCGTGTAAAGCGTATCCGATCAGCCCTTTAGTTTCACCCAACTGGCGCTCAATTTCAGACGTGTACTTGAGGAACCGCGGGATCGTCCGAAATCTTTTGAGGGGGAGATACGACAGTAAGGCCAGGTACTCTCGCTCGCTATCAGCACTAGCGGAGGACTTCCATTTGCCAGGCTTAGGCACAAGCTCAGTCCTCCTAAGCAGGTGACACGGCGCTCAGTGGCGCGTCGCGCGGAACATTCTCCATCGTCCGTTCAATCAAGCGGTCGACGACGGCCTTCAGATCATTAGTCTCCTGGTAGACTTGTAGCTGCTCATCGGCTGAGGTGCCGCGCTGAAGGATGGTATGAATGTGCTCGACCTCCTTGCGTGAGCCTAGATCGTCGAGTACCTCATCAACAAATTCGAGCAGCTCAAGGATCAGGTCGCGGACCGGCACCTCTTTCTGTTTTCCGAAATCTATCAGCTTGCCGTCCAGACCGTAGCGCACGGCTCTCCACTTGTTCTCCTGAACCAGCATCCGGCGGTAGAGGCGGAAGCCCAGATTCTGGTCGATGAGCTTATCGAGCTTCGCCACGATGGCCTGGAAAAGCGCGGCGAGGGCCACCGTGTCGTCGACGCGCGTCGGAATGTCGCAGACGCGAAACTCGAGCGTCGGGAAGAACGGGTGCGGTCGCACATCCCACCAGATCTTTTTGCCGTTATCGATGCACTTCGTTTTGATGAGCAAATCGACGTAGCGCTGAAACGAGCCGTAGGAGTCGAAATGGTCCGGGATGTCTGTCCGCGGGAACTGCTTGAATACCTCCGAGCGGTACGATTTCAGTCCCGTTTGTTGACCCATCCAGAAGGGCGATGAAGTCGAAAGCGCGAGCACGTGCGGCAGAAAGTAGCGCGCCGCGTTCATAATGTGGATTGCGCGCTCCGGGTCGGCGACGCCGACGTGGACGTGGAGGCCGAAGATTAGTAATGAACGCGCGACCGCCTGAAGCTCCTGGACGAGCAGCGCGTATCGCTCGTCGTCGAAGATCTTCTGGTCCTGCCAGTGCGAGATCGGGTGCGTCGATGCGGCGACAATCGCCAGTCCGTTTTTACGCGCGAGGCCGTAGATAATGGCGCGCAGCTTTGAGATGTCGGCGCGCGCCTCCTGTATGTTGTGGCACACGCCGGTCCCGACCTCGACCATCGATTGAATCATTTCAGGCTTGATCTGCTCGCCCAGCAGCATCTTGCCCTCTTCAAGAATCTCGGAGACGTGCGAGCGCAGCTCACGCGTTTGCGGGTCTACGATCTGAAACTCTTCTTCGATTCCAAGTGTATAGCGATCGGATAGTTCCATATATCCCCCTTCAGGAGTCTCCGTGATGATTATATACGGAAAGGCGCGAGGGGCTCTTCCCTCTTATGATGTGAAATTCCCTCAAAGTCTATCGCGCTTATTCCAGAGCTCATCGCCGATCGCTCGCCAGTCGGGCGTGATGCCACAAATTTTTTCATACAGCAGATGCCGCCACGTATTTAGCGGCCAAGCCAACGGATTGTAAAGATCAAAATGAGCGGCCCAGCGGCACTCTCCGTTCTCCACAAAAAGGATGTGAAGCGATGCGCGCCGGCGCCGGCGCTCGATAAAACCGCCGGAGGTGTTGTGGTGACCGGCGAAGCGCGTCGTAAAGTTTTTATCTCTGCTCAGCTTCGTTTTGAGCGCCGGCCGGGCGGCGAAGTCCATACCGACGCCCCCTAGGCCGTAAACATTTTCCACGCGCCGTACGTCGCCCCATAGGCCGAGCTCTTGAAAACGGCGGGCGACGAGGAGAAGCGACTGTTGCTTATCAACCTGAAGCGAATCAAACGCCGCCTCATCCTGCCGATGCCCGTATAATCCCTCGAGCCTATGTTCCAGTGCTCTGCGCATCTCCACCGGAAGTCGCCGCCAGCGAAGCCTGCTCGCGCCCGACGAACCCTCGGGCGCGATCATGAGGTGGGCAACTCGTGTTCTATCAAGGCGCGGTCTTTTTCCGACAGGCCGTGAAAACTGACGCCGACGCCAAGCCCCGGATTGCTGTATATAACCTCAGCGTTAACCACCACCTGCTCGTCGCCGAAAGGTATGCGTAAAGTGAGCAATGCGCCTTCCGGCAAGACGGTTTTGGTGTTCATATAAAGGCCGCCGACGCTGATGTCTTTCGTGCTCGCGACGCCGGTTGTATCCGCGCCGTTAAAAAAGACGTCGACTATGAGGCGCGTGCGATCATGCTGGCGTCGTTCGTCCTGCATCCAGCTATCATCAGCGTCAAACTCTTCGACCATGTCGAACACTCCTCGCTCCAGGATGCAAACATTTATGCTTTTTCACTGATAATGAAGGTCGGCACCATACCGCCGCCCGAGGTGACGTTGGCCAGTTCGGTATAAGACAGACGTGTAAAGGCCGAGCCCACTTTTCCGTAAAAAAGCAGCGGATCGAGATCAACGAGCTGCTCGGCAAATTGCACAGAACCGTCCACCAGTAAAGCCGGAAAAACTTCGCGCGCGGTCGGCACGCGTTCCTGTACCAGATAGTCCCCGTTGGCAAGGGCGTTGTGAAGCGCCTCGTCCCAGGCGATCTCATCCGTATTCCAACCGATGTAGATGCCGTGGCCGCCGTAATCGTCGTTCGGCTTGAGCACGAGGCGGTCGCGTCGCGCCGCGATGAATTCGAGCAAGTCAACCTGCTCGCCTAAATACTCACTCTTTTCCGCACGGACGCGGCGCGTCCAGGGGACGTGCGCGCTGACGGCGTCGCGCTCCTCGTCGGTAAATAGATGCGCGTATGTAGAGTTGGTGAGAACGGCGAATAAAGCCTTTTTGTGTATCAGCTTTGAGCGGAAACTATTAACCATGCAAATCGCGCGCGCGCGATACGCCTCAAGCAACGCCGGGCTGTCTTTGATGATCGGAAGATATTCGTTGACCAGCAGACGCTTGTAAACAATATCAATCTCGAAACCGCCCTGGCGCAAACGGTTGTTCTTCCACTCCAGCTCATCCGGCGAGGAGATGATCGCCGGGTAACCCTCGCGCTCAAAGAACTCTTTGAAGAGCTCAAACTCCTTCTGCGTCGGCATCCCCTTCAAATCGACGATGGCGATGTGCGGAATTTTGTCAGGGGCGCGGCCGAGAAACTCTCGGTACGCCTTGAGAAGCGTGTCCAGCAAGAGACGACGCCCGTAGAGAGGTCGCACATGATAGCTTTCGGCAAACCGGCGCATCACCGGCAGATCTTTGAAAATATCAAAAGCCGCATCGACGTAGGCGATCCCGGCGGGACTCTCGCCGTTGAGCTCGACAAAGCTATAAGCCTCTTTTGTAAGGAAAGAGTCGAGGCGCGCAGTCGGCGAGACCTCGTGGTAACCGGGATCGATGCTCACAAGCTCGCGCTCCGTACGTGTAAGCCCGAGCTCATCAAGCAGGGATTGATCTTCGACGGCGGCATCTTTGACTTTCTGAATCGCGCTCCAGACCGTTTCACAGATCTGGCCGACACGCGCGAACTCTTTTTCGGTGACGAAGTGAGGGCGCAAGTAGGGCGAGAGCCGGCGTCCACCGAAGGTAAGTTTGGCGCGTTCGAGCCCTTCGTCGAGCATTGCCCGTGAAGATTCGGCCAGATCACCTTCCGTTAGCAACTCATGATAATGCGAGACTGCGCTGTCCAGCATAGAAATCCACCCTGGAGACTTCCCGTCCGGTGAATTAATAGAACGAGCATTAATGGCGTCATAGGGTAGCACAGATTCACGCCGAGCGACGAAAGCCTTATTGACGAGGGGATTGTATCGCCGTTGCGGCATCACGCGCCAGATTTATGAGGACGATCCGGCACCAGGTTCTCGGATCTCCTGGGCGGAACAGGGAAGCAAGCGAGGCCCGCGGAGCCGGTGACTTTTACCCCTTCGGTCTGAAGGCCCTGATCACGGATCTCATGATGCGGGGGAAGCACTGCCCGCCTGGAGCGCTGTCCTACCACATCCCTCTCAGCGAGAGTGTCAAAGCGCGGCGGGCGTCACCATGCTCAATAAATCTTTGTGATCCGAAGATAATCGGGAGGTTTGTACTTGAGCGAGCCGGGTTGCGCAGGCCGTCAATCCAAACTTTCGAAGGTCGAACTGATGCCTCGAGCGGCGTGGTCATCAGGGGATCGGGTGCGGTGTTGGAAGTAAGTGTTCTGGCTGGCAAAACAACGGTCGCAGAGTTTCCGCTAAAAACGGCGGACTTGATACGAGTATTAGCCGCATTAAGAGAAGCCGCCTGACCGCTGGATTTACCGGCGGTCAGGATACGGCCCGTAACATTTCGGGATAGATTCCCGGTCAGATGACTACGCGTGGAAGCGCCCGGGTGTCCGAGCACCTTCGGCTTTTGCGACGGGTGGGAAGGTTCAACCACCGCACCGGGGAGTCCTTGTGATTGAAGGTGGGTTGGAGGGTTCAGGCCAGCAATGTCGGATGATCTTGTGTTTACGGTCTGCGCCCTCTTGTTTGGCTTAAATAAAAGTACTGAGGCAACAATCAACGCGAATGAAGCAGCGAGAGCGATTGACACAAAGCCCGGAGCTAATAAGCTCCGACCGATACGGTGGAGGCGAAGGCCGGTGCTCGGTGGCGCGGTCGAGAGGCGCGACCGCAACCGGAACTCGAAGTCCGGCGGCACAGAAACCATTTCTAGTGTCCCCATGAGCCGGATGAGCGCATGATGCTCATCGTGAAAGGTACGGCAAGATACACACTCCGCCAGATGATAACGCGCCTCGTCACTGAGGCGCCGGCCCGCCTCCGCTTCTTCAATCTCCCTGCGGAATCCCCTGCAATTCATACTCCGCTTAACGCTCCTGTTACAAATAGGACCTCAGCTTGTCGCGCAGAAAATTGCGCGCGCGGCTGATCCGAGACTTGATTGTGCCTTCGCTTGTCCGGAGGATACTCGCGATCTCTTCATAGCTTTTGCCTTCCACATCGCGCAGCACCAGCGGCGCGCGATACTTGTCAGGCAAGGTGGCGATGGCTCTTTTCAATGCCTCACGTCGCTCTTCATCGACGAGCGTATCATCCTGCAGCGGGCGCTCGTCCGGTGGATTAAATTCGCGGGGCGGAGCACTTTCGCCCGCATGAAAAAAGCCCGTCAGTGAGACTACACGCCGCCGCCGACGCTTGCGCAACTCACTGATCGCCAGGTTCGTCGCAATGCGATAGATGTATGTCGAGAATGCATAATTCGTCTGGTAACGATCAGCCGCGCGATAGACACGCACGAAAGTCTCCTGGGCAAGATCAACCGCGCCGTCGTAATCATTGGTCATGCGGTAAATATAGCTTGTGATCTGGTTACGGTAACGCCGCACCAGTTCGGCGAACGCCTCCTCATCGCCGGCGCGCGTGGCCTCCAGCAAAGCATGATCTGATCGCGATTCGATGGCGACCGTCGGGGTCATGGCTGCGCTGAAACGCAGCGCGTCAATAGAGGTCAGCGTACTCATCAGGGCAGGTAGGTTCTCGTGCGCGACCACAGATCGCGACGCAAGACGAGCGCCGGCGTGATGCGCTCCTCTTGCCAGACAGCCCCTCCGGTCGTCAATTATACATTGACGGGAAGGCCTTCCACACGTCTTGCACGCAGATCAAGCGGTGGGGTTCCAAAATATAACGTGGGAGAAAGACAGCGCCGTCGCCCAACCTAAGGGCGGGCTCTTGACGTCCAACTTCGATTATTCAGGGCTGGGCGGCGGTGGCCTGCGTTTCCGGGTTTTGAAACAGGGCGTCGTCCATTTTGACCCCGTAAGTGACGGTTGAGATGCGCGTCTCCAACGTCTGTTTGCCATCTTCCATGAGCACGGTGCGATAGGGTACGAGCGTGCCTTGGGCGGCGCGGTAGTCGTAAAACTTCTTCACATACTTCACCGGCGAGCCGCCTTCGGTTGGAGTTTCCTCGTATTCCAGCCACAGGACGCGAAACGTCTTGGCGCTGATATAGTAACGCGTGCGACGTTTCTCCTTATCCGTTAGATCAAGAACGTACAGGTCTAAATTCTTCTGTTTTTCCTTACCCACCAGACTCAGAGTCGAGCCATCCTCTTTATAACGCAGCAGCGTGTCCACACCATGCCGGAGTTGCGAGAGAAAGCTGAACGTCGCATCCTGCCGTGGCGTAAAAGCTGAGCCGTTGATGATTCCCCAGGTGCGCCCATCCCCATAAACAAGCGCATACTCCATTGACGGCATTTTCTGGTCAAGGCGAACCTTATCTTTCGTGGAGTTTTCGCCGCGTATGAAATGGCGCTCGTACGTCGATTCTTCCGTCCGGCCGTCGCCACCAACACGCGTGATCCGTCCGCGCTCGACACCGTTGCGGCGGATTTGGGCGAGAATATTGCGCCCGCCATATATGTATATCACGGACTCGGCGACCTGTTCGGCCGTCGGAGACTTATCGTCGCCGCGCGCCGGAGCGGGTCGCAGGAAAAAGCCAGGACTGCCCAGCAGCATTAATATGAAGGGGAGCTGTATAAACGGTCGAAACACTTTAGGAATACTCCTTGGAGATTGTCAGTTCGGCGCACGTCGAAACGGGGAAAGTACGGGCATCCGGTGCGTAGATTGTACCATAAATAGAATAGAAACCGCCTGTTAGCCGCCTGTGCGGTAGCTATTATTGATGCTGGGGTTGGCTTTACGGATGCCCGCCACTCATTGACAAGTCGGCACGGCGATTGTAGAGTGCATAGTTTTCGAGATAGTCAGCTTAAAAGGAGAAGCATACTGAAGATGCTTTTATTTTAACTGTTACCTGTCTCGGGCCAAGTTTTATTTGAAAGGAAAATCCTGTTGTGAATCGAATAGGTATTCTGGTCGGACGCGAACAAACGTTTCCGCAGGCACTTATTGATCGCGTCAATGAGCGCGGCAAAGGTGAAACCGTCGCGGAGTTTATTAAAGTTGGTGGGGTGCGCTTTGACGAGCCCCGCCGCTACGACCTCATTATCGACCGCATCTCGCACGAGGTCCCTTTTTATCGCGCATTCCTGAAACGGGCCGCGCTCGAAGGGACAATCATCATCAATAATCCATTCTGGTGGTCGGCGGATGACAAGTTTTTCAACTACTCGCTTGCGTCCAAGCTCGGCGTCGCAATCCCTAAAACCATCCTGCTGCCGCAGAAAGATTACATTAAAAGCATCACCAGTGATAGTTTACGCAACCTTGAATACCCGCTCGACTGGCAGGGTATTGTGGATTACGTCGGCCTCCCGGCGATTCTGAAGCCATTCGACGGCGGCGGGTGGAAAAATGTTTCGCGCGTTAATTCCCTTCAAGAGCTGTGGGCGGAGTACGATCAAACGGGGACTCTCTGCATGACTTTGCAGGAGTTCATTGATTTTGATCAGTTCGTACGCTGCTACTGTATCGGGCAGGAAGAGGTGATGATCATGCCCTACGACCCCCGTAAGCCTTATCTGTCGGGTGAGCAGTATATTAACGATCCGAATTACCTGTCGGCGGGGCTGGCCGAACGCGTGACAAAGGATGTGCGCACAATTTGCCGCGCGCTGGGTTACGACATCAATACTGTCGAGTTTGCGATCAAAGGCGGAGTGCCCTCCGCCATTGACTTCATGAACCCCGCGCCGGATGCCGACCTGCATTCGGTCGGCGAGTTTTACCACAGGTGGGTAACTAACGCCGTCACCGAGCTAATCTTTAAACGACTCGCAGAACCGCGTGAGCGTCCGCGTTACCGCTGGGACGCGCTTCTAAATCCTGAGCCAACTGCCCAGCCGTTGCGCGCCGTGGCGGCAGCCGTAGCCTCCGCTACCGAGCAAGCGGCGCGAACAATCGTCCCGACGCCTGTCAGGGAGTTTGGCTCGGACGTTGCCTCCGGCGTCGGCGGCATCGTGAGCGATGCGGCATCGGCTGTTTCAGGGATCATCGAATCAGTTAGCGAGCCGAAGCCGGCGACTTCCAAAGGTGCGAAGAAAGAGGGTCGTGCAAAGGCTCCGCGTAAGAGCGCGCCCAAGAAAGCCGCCACGCCCCGCGCCAAGAAAACGACGCCGGAGAAATCGACACCGGAAGTATAAATAAAGGCAGAAGGAAGAAGGAAAAAGTCAGGCGGAAAGCCGTTCTGCTCTCTCTTCTGTCCTTTTACCTTTTTACTTTTTCCTTATTCTGTGGTGCTGGCTTTGAGCCTCCTGGCGAAAAAACCGCTCAAAATAGTCACACCCAACCAGGCAATAATTGAGGAAGAAGCGAGCGACCATCCGACGGCCCCGACAGATTCTTCAATAAAGGGCCCAAAAAGCGCCAGCAGAATGCTGGCCAACGTGGTACGCGCGGCGATGCGCCGCGCACTCTGCAGGTGTTGCAGCCGGTTTATCCTCCGCAACTCCGCAGCTAAATAATCATCATCATTGTTGAGGCGCGCGTAATAATCGGCTTCACCACGTGCAAAGCGCACGAGAGCCGCGTCCGGGGCGATTCGCGCGGCATCAGCATAATGATGTATGGCATGCGCAAGCTTGCCGTTGCGCAGCGCAACTTCGGCAAGGCCTAATGCCGCGCGGTACCCGCGCGGCTCCAACTCAAGCGCGCGACGAAACGAGCGCGTCGCATAATCCAGATACCCATGCTCAAAGAAGCTCTCCCCGATGCGGGTCAAGAGCGCCGCATCTGTGGTCCCGCAGCGCGCGGCGAACCGGAGACCTGCGCGCGAACGTGCGAGCAGGCGAGCATCTCCCGATGAGCCCGCCTGTGAGCGCAGCAAGCGGGCAAACTCGTAAATTAAACCGCCTTCGCGCGGCATCACCAGTAGGGCGCGCCGGAAAGCTTCGGCGGATTCGCGTAATCGCCCGGCAATGCGCAGCTCGTTAGCGGCGCGACGCAAAAGGCGGCCGCGCTCAAAATCATCAGCGCGCAAGGGCGCACCCGCCCCGAGGCGTTGATGACGGACCTTTTTTTTCGAGTGCTGCTCAAAGCCCAGGGTCGCATTCTCGAGCACGACCGGCGGCGCGAGGCTGAGAAGGCCGAGCATCGCCCTCAGGGATTTCGCGTCGCTTAAGTATTCACGCAGCTCGAGCGAACGCGTGTCAACTTTCTCTTCAGGGATGAGAGGGAAAAGGCTCCGGACCATCAGGCGATAGCCATTCCCGCCGGAAGCAAAATTGAAGGTAAGCCCCTTCCCGGCAACTTCGCTGCGGTAGCGGTAATGAACACGACCATTACGCCTGAGGGTGCGCACCGCGATGGTTTCGACACGCTCTATCTCGTCAATTTTGAGGTTAAGTCCGCGCCCGCCAACCAATCGCATCATGAAAGCGGTGAGACCTTTGCGCGATAGCACGTGCCCGTCAAAACTGACGCGGTCTGTGAAGGCCAGTAGCGGCATGATGACCCAGGCCACCGTGAGCGCGGTGATCCCGATGAGGTCGTATTCAACGCGCAGGAGCAGGAACGCGGCGTAAGTCAAAGCGCTCGCGACGGCCAGATATCCCCTGTGTGAGGCGCGTACGCTGGCAACAGGAGCACGTCTGATAGGAGGCACGATGCGTTGCTGTGCGGCTTCGGTGATCGCGACGGTCAACGCTTGATGGGCCTGTTCGTCCACTTCTTTCTGATCTCCCCTGCTTACGGCGCAGGCGGCAACGCAACCTCCAAAGAGAAGGCCCCCCGCGACTCCCCTGGTTCAGTGTAACGTAAGTCGGCGAATTGTACGAGGGTCTGATTCAAACTGTCGGTACGAATCTGCGTCACAGGGAAGCGAGCAAAACCCAGGAATATCCTGGCGCGGGGGTCACGGGATGCGAGCGCGACGAGAGCCTTCGCGTCGCCCCGCGGCTTTTCATACCTTACCGTTTGGCTCAGGACTTGCTGATCATTCCGCCCCACCAAATATAGCTCGAAGCGATACGTCGCGCGGTCCGTCTCGGTCACACATTGCCAGTGTAGAGGGTCTGCGTATGTCGGCATCACGGCAAGCCGTCCGGTGGTCTCTCCGTTATGTGCTGCCAGGAGGTTAGCGGCCGACTGTGCTCGGCCGAACGCAAATTGATGGATCATGGAAAGGCCGCCCCAGTAAACCACGACGAAGGCCAGCGCAACCAGCGCAATGCTGCTCCCCCACCGCCGGGCCAGTTGTGTGCGATGCAATAAAGCTAGTCCGAACAGTCCGGTGATCCACAAAGCGCGGAAAGTGTTCGGATGTAGAAGACCCGTGCGTTTTAATGGCACGACAATAAATGCGACCGTTAAGAAGAGCGCAAGCGCCGCCCATCCGGCGACCTGCCACCTGTTCTTCGCAGTGAGCAGAAAAGCCGCGCCGCCAATGCAAAGCCAGAGCCAGGGGTCAGTAATGTATACCAGGTCGCCGTAATACCACACCCCACTCCAGGGAAGCAACGGGCGCAGCCCGTAATTATTGGTCCAGTCCATCAGGGGATGCGTCGCGCTGACGATGAGCGAGGCCAGCAGAAGCCCGCGGAAGGAGACTTTTGACGGCTTTTGACGCACCCGCGCGATGACCCGGTAAGATAGGTAAAACACAGACGCTACCAGCAACGCGAGCGCGAGTGTTCCGACGATTGAATGCGTAATGCCCCGGTGGTGATGCAAGTAAGCCCACCGTCCGCCGAGTGCGGCGAGTATGTCCAGGTCGGGGGCATTGGCAGCCACGACGCAAAGGGTCGTTGCAGCGGGTGACAGGCGTTCCAGCCCGGCTTTAGCGGCAGCCAAACCGACAAGCGAGTGGGTAAGATTTTCCATGAAGTCCCGGCAGTCGCTTACCGTCCGCAGGCAACCGGCCTGATTCAGTTTAATCGATTACCGGCGGATCACCATGGCTGATTATAATGGAAGGTCGGATGTGCGGGGTTCGGGCGGCAATTGGGCGTAACGCGCCGCATCCAGCTTCTGTAGCTCCTGTGCCGCTTCACGTGCGGCGGCCGTCACTTGCGCCGGCTTTCCGGCCTGATCCTTCGCGTTGCGCGCCGTTTCGGCAATGGAGTATAAAAGGTCCGCAGCTTCCTTCTTTTTACCCTGTTTTTCGTAGACTTCGGCGAGTCGCAGCTTTGCCGTATCGGGTGTGATGATGATGCTATTCTGCTTGGCGATATCCTGATAGATGTTCGCCGCATCATCGTACTTCCCGTCCGCCTCTTCGGCTTGGGCGAGGCTGAACTGGGCTAGCGTCGAAACAGCGCTATCGCTGCTTCGGGCGAGCGATTGGAGCTGACTAATGCCTTTATTGCGGTCGAGTACCAGGTTGTTGGTAGCAATAAAGTAGAGGGCAATTTCATGGGTTGAGCCGCTATATTTGTCGGCCACCTTTTGAAATTCCTCGTTGGCCTTCTGGGCCCGCGCGCTCTCGGTGGGAAATGTCGGCCCGGTGGAACCCGGTGAGGGTGAAGGAGATACAGTTGCCCCGTTAATGGCGATGGCGCGCCCAAGGGCGCGGCGGGCTTCGTCCGATTTGCGTGCGCTGCGCCACGACCACAGGCCCACAAGAGCTGCGAGCGCGATAATTGCCGCGATCCCGTATAGAATAGTCCAACCCTTACCTTCCAGCCGCTCGGCCAGGCGGTCAAAAAGGGTCATCGTCGTATCGCGAAAACGGTCTTGTTTGAGCTCGCGCGCCCGCTTTTTCTTACTACTTGCCACGTTATTGCCCCTTGCAAGAACAGACTGTGAAGCGCGTTCCAATCTCGGCGGATTGAGCGAAAAAGCGACTCTAACGGTCGCCGCCTGAGCTTGTCAAGTTAGCCAGATACTCTTATTTGACGATGAATGAAGCGCATGCTAGGCTGATATTAAGGGCCAATCAGGGGCTAAGATTTGCCATCCAGGTAACTAACCTGTTACGTGTTAAGCCTGCCAAAAATTTTAGGAACAAAAAGTGATTAGCCGGTGTCTAAAGGTCCAACTGTCCGGGAAGTCGCGGCGGCAGAAGGTATCGCCCGCGCTTCCCGCCGCTGGGGGTAACGAGTGAGCTTCGGAGAGCCGATCGCCCTCCGCGGGCAAGCAGATATTGAGCAGGTTGCACCGGCAACCTCAGGTGAAACCTGCTCGACGGCGGAAGCTCAGTTCATTGAAAGATTGAGGGCCGGCGAAGAGGGAGCCTTCGACCGCCTGGTAACGGAGCGCTCGGGTGACGTTTACGCCCTGCTTTACCGCTTAACCGAGGACGCGGAGGAGGCGCGCGACCTGACGCAGGAGACGTTTCTACGCGCCTTTCAGAGCATCGCCGGGTTTCGCGGGGACTCTAATCTGAGGACCTGGATTTACCGGATCGCCATTAATCAGGCGCGCAACCGCTGGCGCTGGTGGCGGAGGCGCAGACGCGACGTGACCGTCTCGCTCGACGCGCCGGACAGGCTGCACGAACAGCCTCTCAGCGCGCGCCTGCCGGATGAGGGTAATCACAACCCGGAACAGGAAACGCTGGCGCGCGAGCGTGAGCTAGCATTGCGCCACGCGCTCGGTAAGCTTGGTCGCTCCTATCGCGAAGTTCTAGTTTTGCGTGACGTTGAGGGGTTGAGTTACGAAGAGGTCGCAAAGGCGCTGGAGATCAGCATCGGCACGGTGAAATCCAGATTATCACGTGGGCGCACGGAGCTGCGCCGCAGGCTCTCAGGTTCTTTGTCATAGAGTAATCAGTAGACAGTAATTAGTAATCAGCTCAAGGCTGATTGCTGGCAACCGATTACTTTTAAGCGAATGGCTGCCCCGCCCCGGCTTCACAAAAACTCGGTGCCAAAAGGGTCGAAGTGACGAAGACAGCCCGGTACGAGGCGCAGACCATAGTAGGCTCATCATGCGAGCGATTTTGAAAACGCGGCCAGCAACAACCGTGAACCACGACGCTCACATGGCGGGGGCGATGGGATCGCCAACGGGCTGGAGTTGCTTCCCTTAACAAGGGGAGCAGCCGGGGTCGGCCAGCCATTCGCTTTTGATTTGAAGATCATGTCTTGCGAAGAGATACAGCGAGCATTATCGCTCTACGTTGACGACCGATTGGCGCCGCCCGCCCGCGCCACCTGTGACGAACATCTCGGCTGGTGCCCTGTCTGCCGGGCTCACCTTGCCGAGCTGCGCTCGATCACCCGCCGCTTGTCGCAACTGGCGCGTCCCGTTCCACCCTCGGATCTCGCCCCCTCTATTAGTGCCGCGCTCGCCATCGAGTCTGCCGCGCGACGGCGCCAATCCGGCGGCGCATTGTACGTCCGTATCGCACGGTGGATTGAGCCGCGCCTCATGCCGTACACGGTCGGCACATTTGCTTCCGTCATCCTTTTTCTGTGCATGTTTAGTGCGCTGCGTCTATCCCTGACAAGATTGCGCGATTGGGATCTGGCGGCTCGTCAAGCTGATGCCATGTCTTCCCAGGCGCTCTACGCCCTTGAGCCCACCAGGGTAGTCAAACCTGACATCACCGAGCCCGTGTCGCCGGACGCGTACGCCGCGCTACGTGCGCCTTACGCCGTCGAGTCGCCCAGTCTCAACCCGCGTGGCGCTCTGGCCGCCCTGACCGAATCTCCGGCCCATACGGCCCACCATCATGGCGGTGCCGATGATATGGTCGTGGTGACTGACGTCTTCAGTAATGGGAGCGCCTCGCTGGCGGACGTCGTGCGACCGCCGCGCGACCGCCGCATGCTCGACGAATTTCAGAACGCTTTGCGCAAAGATCCGGCCTTCGTGCCGGCATCGTTTGACCGTCGCCCGGAGACGATGCGTGTCGTCCTCGTGGTGCATAAGGTGAACGTCAGCGAGCGGAGATTTTGAGACCGCTCGTGACCCTCCCGGCTTCCTCTCTTTCCGGCCCAAAATTTAGGCGCTTGCGGCGGGTGCGACCCGCTTGACGCTTCGCGAGAGAGCGTGATAGTTTGCCCTTTCATTCACGATCTGAAATCGGAGCGTCAATATTCCGCCGACCAAAGGCGTAAGGGGACAAGCGTGACTCCGCTCGCACTTAAACAGACGCCACTGAACGCCGCGCACCGGCGCCAGGGCGCACGGATGGTAGATTTCGGCGGATGGGACATGCCCGTCCAATACCCTGCGGGGACTGTTGAAGAACACCTGCGCACGCGCACGCACGCCGGGCTATTTGATGTCTCGCATATGGGGGAGATAGATGTGCGTGGGCGTGACGCCGTCCCCTTTATTAACTACCTGTGCTCAAACGACGCGGCGAAGCTCGTCGACGGCCAGGCGCAGTACTCCGCCCTAACTACCCCCGAGGGGACGGTGATTGATGACCTGCTCGTCTACCGCTTCGCGGGCGACCACTTCATGATGGTGGTCAATGCCTCGACCACGGAGAAGGATTGGGACTGGATCAAGTCTCATCACAAAGGTGAATCGGTTGCGCTCCAGAACGTCAGCGCCGACTACTGCCAACTGGCGCTCCAGGGCCCCGACGCGCTCAGCATTCTGCAACCGTTGACGGACGCGCCGCTCGCCGAAATGAAGTACTACCATTTCTGCGCGGGCAAGGTGGACGGCGTGCCGGCGATCATCTCACGCACAGGCTACACGGGCGAGGATGGATTTGAGGTGTATGCCGCGGCCGACAAAGCGGAACAACTCTGGGATAGGATTCTGGATGCGGGCCGGTACGGAACACCCAATGGCGTCTTGCCATGTGGGCTGGCGGCGCGCAACACGCTCCGGCTCGAAGCGGCGATGGCACTCTACGGCCATGAAATAGACGAGACCACCACCCTCCTTGAAGCCAATCTGGGCTGGATTTGCAAACTTAATAAAGGTGACTTTATCGGACGCGAGCGGCTCGCCAAACAGAAGGAGGAGGGTCTCAAGCGCCGCCTCGCCGGCTTCGAGATGACCGAGCGTGGCATTGCGCGGGATGGTCAGGAGATCCTGATCGACGGCGTGCGTGTTGGTTACGTCACATCCGGCAGCCCCGCCCCCTTCCTGAGAAAAAATATCGGCCTCGGCTACGTCCCTATTCAACACGCGACCGAAGGCCGGGAGCTACAGGTGGACGTGCGTGGGCGCGCGGTGGGTGCCCGGATCGTCCCCACGCCTTTTTATCAACGTGAAAGGGGTGCGGCGAAGTAGCCGCACTTGACGGGTAATACTGGCGATTTTGGGTCTGCAAGTGGAATAAGGGCTGAATCACTGGCCGGCAATCGTCCAGCTAAAATTTGCTGAGGAGAAGCGAACAAGACATGGCAAACGTTCCAGAGGATTTACACTACAGCAAGGATCACGAGTGGATCAGAGTCAAGGGCGGCATCGGCACTATCGGCATCACGGATCACGCGCAGCGCTCGCTCGGCGACGTGGTGTACGTCGAGCTGCCGAAGGTCGGCGAGTCTTTCGAGTCGAACGAATCCTTCGGCTCGGTCGAGTCAGTCAAGGCCGTCTCAGAGATTTTCTCGCCTGTTTCGGGCGAAGTAAGCGAAGTCAACGAATCGTTACAAGATGAGCCGGAAAAGGTCAATGAAGACCCGTACGGCGAAGGGTGGATGATTCGCGTGCGGATGAAAAATCCCGGGGAGGTGGACAGCCTCCTGACGGCCGCCGAGTATGAAGATTTTACCAAAGGGGAGACCGAATAAAAGTTGCGTTACATCCCAAATTCGCCGGACGAGCGCGCCGAGATGTTGCGCACAATCGGTCTCGACTCAGCGGAACAGCTTTTCGATTCAATCCCCGCAGACCTTCGTTTACGTGAGCACCTCAAGACACCCGCGCCGCTCTCCGAGATGGAACTCCTGGGCGGGTTCGAAGAACTCGCCGCCCGCAACAGCGCCGCCCGGCGCCCCAGTTTTTTAGGCGCGGGCGCGTACTCGCATTACACGCCGACCATCGTCGATCATCTGATCTCGCGCTCCGAGTTTTTCACCTCCTACACGCCATACCAGCCGGAAATCTCGCAGGGGACATTGCAGGCCATCTTTGAGTTCCAGACGCTGGTGTGCCAGCTCACCGGGATGGAGGTCGCGAACGCCTCCATGTACGACGGCTCGACCGCGCTCGCCGAAGCAGTCCTGATGGCCGAGCGCGTCACACGCCGCACGAAGATACTCGCCTCTTCGGCCGTCCATCCGGAGTATCTCGAGGTGGTCGGCACTTACGTGCAGCATGCCGGCATCGAACTCGAGCGCTTCGACTTCGACCCACAGAGCGGCCGGACCGAGATGACCGCTTTATCAGCGCCCGACGAGAAGACGGCCGCCGTCGTCATCCAATCCCCTAATTTCTTCGGCTGCGTAGAAGAGGTTCGTGCGATTGCCGACAAAGCACATGCGGTCGGCGCATTACTGATCGTGGCGATTTCGGAATCGATATCACTCGGCGTCTTGCGTTCGCCCGGCTCTTCCGGCGCGGACATCGTGATTGCCGAGGGGCAATCCTTCGGCGTGCCGCTCTCTTTCGGCGGACCGTACCTTGGTCTTTTCGCGACGCGCGAAAAATATGCGCGCCAGATGCCGGGCCGGCTGGTCGGCGAGGCCGTGGATAAAGAGGGTCGTCGCGGATTTGTTCTCACACTGGCCACCCGCGAACAGCATATACGGCGCGAAAAAGCCACCTCCAACATCTGCACCAACGAAGGTTTGGTCGCGCTCGCCGCCACCATCTATCTGGAAACGATGGGGCGGCGCGGTGTTCAGGAGGTCGCACACCAATGCATGCAAAAAGCCGCATACGCCGCGCGCCGGATGGCAGAGATCGAAGGCTTCACGCTTCCCTTCACCGCGCCGCGCTTCAACGAGTTCGTCGTACGCGCTCCGGTCGAGGCCAGAACGCTTCTGTCGCGTCTTGCCGCGGAGAAAAATATCACGGGGGGCCTGGCCCTTTCGCGCTACTACCGGGATCGGCCGAACGATTTTCTCGTCTGTGTCACGGAAACGAATTCGCGCCGTGAGATTGACGCGCTCGTCGAGGGGTTGAGGGATTTGATCCGCTGAGGGCGCCGCAGGGAAGACGAAGGAAGAATTTCAAAATTGAAATTTG
>CAYLJO010000083.1:0-25407 GCA_964383905.1 uncultured Blastocatellaceae bacterium | reverse complement strand
TGACCAGCGTCATACACAAGACAATGCGCAGGAAGGCGGGCGCAGGCATTAATAAGAGACGTCGGATGTCGTATGGGAAAGAGGTTCTCATATAGCGTTCTTAAGGATTTTGAGTTTACGGAGAGGATAGCGGGCAAGCCGAACACCAACAGCTCTACTTTAATCTCATTTAATGAGAAGTCAAGTGAAAGTTTGTCCGTCTGAGCTAACTGGCAGACCCCCTTTAGGTTGCGCTCGGCCAAGTCCACGCCAAACGTCGCCTTGACATTTTAACAATCCCGTTTGGAGGAGTCATCATTAATCAGAGGGGTTGCTACCATCTGCCGTGGTCTTTCAACATCTCGCTGCTTTGATTGCCCGCCGGGGCTCGCGGCCCTGTGTTGAACTGCAACAAGCCTCCCCGAACGCTGAGCAGAGCGGTTGTTTTTTTTGGTACTTGTTGCCACAGCCAGGGGGACGTTTTTGGACGCAGAGGCGAACGACCCATGTAGGTGCCTCACTCACCTACATGGGTCTATCCGGGTTCCCGCGAGCGCCGGGCGGCGCTCAAGCTGGTAACGGTGTTCGCTTGTTGGCCGTTGACGGCCTACCTCTACTGTCCTCACCCCAGCAGAGGCATTTCGATTGCCGCGCAATTTACATCTTATTAATCACCTTCGTCAAGAGCAGGATCAGGATTTCGTTACATACATCGTGGAAGCCTCACCAACAACTGCGTTATGCCCGCCAGTGTTGGCGAGGAGCGGTTGGAATCGCAGGCGCACTCGCCCTTGCTCTCCCCTCCACCTCGCCTGCGCAATTATCCTTACGAACCGGCAGAAGGGTCAGAGTCCGCGACCCGGCGGATCGTAATAGTCACGGGGACGCCGTCCAGATTAACCTCTTCGGTATGATCCGCGGCTGTCAACACGTCGTACACAAGCGCGCGCACGAGCCCTTCATTTTTCACGTACTCTTCCTGGGCCTTCAGTGCTCCTGTTAACTCATCGCTCGTACTCAACCCGAGGTCGATGTAGTCTGAGATCTTCAGTTTCGCCTTTTTGCGTGCGTTTTGCACGTGCCGCAGGGCGTTGCGCGCCTGACCCTCCCTGATGAGTTCCGGGGTGAGCTTTGTATTAAGCGCGACCAGGTAGCCACCCTCCTCGACGGCGGCGTAACCCTCCGGGCTCTTCACGTCCACGAGGAAGGCGGACGGCTCGAATTCGACCGTCTCGTCGCCAAAGCCGATCGGAGTGGGACTTCCCCGCCTGACATTGTCGGCCACTCGACGCGCGTCAATGGTCTTCAACGCATTAACGAACTCCGGCACCCTCTGGCCGAGTAGCTTTCCGACGACGGGTAGATTGGGTCGCAGTGTGTAGCTGATAAAGTCAGAGTTGAAATCGAGGAAACTGACTCGCTTGACGTTTAGTTCCTCCTTCAGTTGATTATCGAACCTCCGTAGCGCGGCCATTTCCCGGTCCGTGCCCACGCGCACGAGGATCTCCGGCAGAGGCTGGCGCAACTTAATATCGGCGACGGAACGCGCCGAGCGGCCGAGCTCGATAATCTTGATCAGCAGGTCCATCTCCTCCATGAGCGCTTCGTCGATCAGGGACGCGTCCGCCGCCGGCCAGTCCGTGAGGTGTACTGAGGGCGGGGCCTCAGGGTTGACGTTCAGGATCAGGTTCCTGTACATCGCCTCTGTGACGAAAGGGATCATCGGCGCGCAGACCTTGGAGATGGTGGTCAGCGCCTCGTAAAGTGTCACGTAGGCTGTGCGCTTGTCCGCATCGTTCTCGCTCTTCCAGAAGCGCCGCCGGTTGCGTCTCACGTACCAGTTCGACAAGTCCCTGATGACGAAGTCGCCGATCGCGCGGGAGGCGTCCGTCACATTGTAGTCGTCAAGATCGCGCGTCACCTTCTCAACCAGGCGGTGGAGTTTGGCCACCAGCCAGCGGTCGATCTCCGGCCGCTCGGCCACGCTGAAGGGAGTCATCAGATCCGGCCGGTCCAGGTCGGCGTAGATGATGAAGAAGCTGTAGACGTTCCAAAGTGGTAACAGGAAATCCCTGACCACTTCGGTGACGAACCTCGGGTGGAAATTCTTGTTCGCATCGGGCGGGCTGGAGACGTACATGTACCAGCGCAGGGCGTCCGCCCCCTGCTCATTAAGGACGGTCCAGGGGTTGACGGTGTTCCTTCTCGACTTGGACATCTTCTGCCCCTTCTCGTCGTTAATAAAGCCCAGCACCACACAGTTCTTGAAGGCGGAAGTCTCGGTGAAGTCTTCCGCGAGTGCGCCAGAAGGCCGCCCCTTCCCAGGATCACCCCGGTCTGTCAACAGGGTCGCCAGGGCGTGCAGGCTATAGAACCACCCGCGTGTCTGATCCATGGCCTCGCAGATGAAGTCGGCGGGGAAGCCGTCGAGCAGCCGTTCACGATTCTCGAACGGATAGTGCCACTGGGCGTAAGGCATCGCGCCCGACTCAAACCACACGTCGATTGTGTAAGGCACGCGCCTGTAAACTTGCCCGCCGCGCCGGAACGTGACCTCGTCGACGTAAGGGCGGTGCAAGTCGAGGCCGCCCAAATCCCTGCCGGTCAGCTCTTCCAGTTCGGCGATACTGCCGACGCAGATTTTGTCCGTGCCATCTTCGCTAACCCAGACGGGTAAAGGCGTACCCCAGTACCGTTCGCGCGAGATCGCCCAGTCGATGTTGTTCTCCAGCCACCTGCCGAACCTCCCGCCCTTGACGTGTTCGGGTACCCAGTTGATCTTTTGGTTGTTCTCAAGCAACTTGTCCTTGACCGCCGTGGTCCGAATGTACCAGCTCGTCTTGGCATAAAAGAGCAAGGGCGAGTCGTCACGCCAGCAGAAGGGGTAGGCATGGCGGACGCGCTCTTGCCGGTACATCAGGCCGCGGGCGGCGAGGTCTCGGGTGATCTGCTGATCGGCGTCCTTGAAGAACATCCCGGCGTAAGGACCGGCCGCGCCCGGCCAGTCCGGCGCTTTGACCTCGGGGTAAACCTTCCCTGCCAGGTCGACGGAAAAGAGGATCGGCAGGTGATGCTTTCGCCCGACCTCCAGGTCGCCGTAGGCCGGGGCGATGTGGACGATGCCGGTGCCGTCCTCGATGCTCACGAATTCGTCGGCGATGATGTGGAACCCTCTCGACAGGTCTTCCGTCTCGGGCGCGCGGCCCTCCAACATTTGTCCGTACCTGAGACCGACCAGGGCCTCGCCGGGGAATGTTTTGAGGACGCGGTAGTTGCCCTCGCCGAACACTCTCTCCGCCAGGGCGACGGCGAGGATGAAAAGCTCCGTGCGCTCGCCGTCCTTCCCGTAAGCCGGACCAGACTCGAAGAGGCCGTACTGCTCGCCGCCGCGGACGGCCAGCGCGGTATTCGCGCCCAATGTCCAGGGCGTCGTCGTCCAGGCAAGGTAAGAGACCGGCCTTGTCTCGGAGGCCGCCAGCAGGCCGGCGCCGACCAGGTCCTCCCGGCGCGCTGAGAACTTTGGCCAAACCGAGGGGTCGTCAACGTCCTCCTTCATCCCCTGCGAGACCTCGTGATCGGCCAGGCTCGTGTTGCAGCGCGGGCAGTGCATCGTGGTCTTGTCATCTTCGTAGAGGAGGTTGCGCTCCCACAGCGACTTCAGAATCCACCAGCACGTTTCGATGTAGCTGTTGTTGTATGTGATATAGGCGGCGTCGAGGTCGATCCAGAAGCCGATCCGCTCCGTCAGCCTGTTCCAGTCCCGGATGTATCGGAAGACCGACTCGCGGCAGAGCTTATTGAATTCGGCGATCCCGAACTTCTCGATGTCCTGCTTGCCAGTTGACCCGATCTCCTTCTCGACCTCCACCTCGACCGGCAGCCCGTGGGTGTCCCAGCCGCCCCGCCTCTGGACGTGATACCCCCGCATCGTCTTATAGCGGGGGTAGAGATCCTTAAAGGCTCTCGCGCTGACGTGATGAATACCCGGCTCCCCGTTTGCCGTCGGCGGCCCCTCGTAGAAAACGTAGTCGCCTTTCGGGGACGGCTTCTCTAAAGACGCGCGGAAAATTTTCTCCTCTTCCCAGAACTTGATGAATGCTTCTTCCAGCTCGGGGAATCTGACATTTTGATTGACGCTATCGAACATTCAGCATACTCGCGGGTTGAAATCTGAGCGATGATTCTATCAGAATACCTGCGCTTCCTGATTAATGATGACAAAGTGCGGCTGCCTTAACGCCGGGAGAGCCGTCGAGTTTCACACGCCTGTGCCTCAACATCCAGTGCTCCAATGTTGCAGGTTAACGACGAGGCGCAATTTCAGCTCCGGACCGACCGGATCACCTTTTTAGCGGACCGAGGAAGCGCCATCGTAGGCTTGAGGGATTACGAGCAATTTACCATGTCGTCGGACACTTTATCGTTTCTGTGACACCCTTTATCACTTTACCCAAAACATGGCACGGAGCGCCACATTACTAAATAACTGGTAAAATACTTCCCGCCCCTGAAGCCGGGCAATAGCGAGATACAGGAGCACCAATCGACACCTATGGAACCGGAAGAGTGGAAACAAGCGTGGTGAGCAAATCGTTTGGTTTTGCCGGAGAGCACGGTGATCGGCTCCCGGAGGGGGGGGTGGATTCCTCAAGTCGCACGGGCTTCCGCGGCCTATTATTTAACCACGCCTGTTGTCTTAAGCTTCATCCGGCTCTCGCCGCGTCACATGACCCGTTGGTCCGCACCTCCAGCTTCAACGGCCGGACGGCAACGTTCTTCGTCCCCGCGCGCACCCCCACCGTCTTTCTGGCCAGGCGTTCCATGGACGGCTAGCTACTCCCGCCCGGTCGAGACGTGGATAATTCGGTCGCGGCGGGCATCTTGAACCAGGGGTCAGGGTAACGCCCTTGAGGCGAAGCTCAAGGAGGAGGTTGACACAGTGATACACATTCTGGCGATAGACATTGGCGGCACTGGGCTCAAAGGCGCGGTGATTGATGCAGACGGGAATCTGTTGACAGAGCGCGTCCGCCTGAAAACACCGCACCCGTGCCCGCCCGAGGTGTTGGCAGAGAGTTTGATCGAGTTAATCAAACCGCTTCCCGCTTACGAGCGGGTCTCGGTCGGGTTCCCTGGCGCCGTCCGCGAGGGCAAGATTCTGACCGCGCCGAACCTCGGGGGCGAAGGTTGGGGGGGCTTTAACCTGGCGGAGTCGCTCTCCACTCAGCTCGGGAAACCGGTCCGGGTGGTCAACGATGCCGAGATGCAGGGCTTGGGGGCGGTCGCGGGCCGGGGGCTTGAGGTAGTCGTCACACTCGGCACGGGCTTCGGCTTGGCGATCTTTATGAACGGTCAGGCAGCGCCGCACCTTGAGCTTTCGCATCATCCCTTTCGTAAGGGAGAAACTTACGATGAACAACTTGGCAACCGGGCCTTAGAGAAGGTCGGTAAGAAGCGGTGGAACCGGCGGGTGCGGCGCGCCGTGGCGGTTCTTCGAGTGCTGACGAACTTCGATAGGCTTTATATCGGCGGCGGCAACGCGGCGAAGGTTGAGATCGAGTTTGATGGGGAGATTCATCTCATTGCCAACGAAGCCGGCCTGAAAGGCGGGGCGTGGTTATGGCGGGACAGGGCGGGCGACGATCAGGCGTAGAGCCGCCGAAAGTGGGCCCGGTGGCGCGGCTTGAAAGATGGCGGTGAGAAGACAGAAGGTGGAAAACGCGTGCACGCCCTTGGACCGGATCCAAGGGTTTTGACGGTCTCCTGGGAAGGAGTCACGGGATGGAGCGGATTGACATTCGCCCGTATCAGGAATACGTTACCCGCGCATAACCCATTCGTTTTCCTGATAGCTTACCTGTTGCTGTTGAGCCCGATGACGGTCCGCGGAAGTGAGCCAAAGAGGCTATGAAGCGCTGCCCTACCTGCCATCGCACATTTGAAGAGACAAATAGTTTCTGCGGAGCCGATGGGACGCGGCTCATCAGCGAGGCAACCCCGCAGCAATCAGCACCGATCGCATCAACCGCGCCCGCCACCGCTGCTCCATCTTTACCTTCTCAGCCGGATCCTCTGGGTGCGGTGCAACGCATCCGGTGCGATTGGTGCCAGGGGATGAATGAAAAGGCGGCGCTCGCCTGTCGGGCGTGCGGGGCGCCGCTGGACATTCGCAACCTGGTGAGCGAATCGGGCTGGCGTGAAGCGCCGCGGATCAGGGATATGACCGAAATCCATTTCGGCGCGAGCACATGCCAGGTGGAGGGGGAGATAGTGCCCGTCGCCGAAATCAATCTCGCCCCGGGGGATGCCATTTACTTCGAGCATCATGTGCTGCTCTGGAAGGATGATCAGACAGCCATGTCGGTGATGCCGCTGCAGGGTGGGGTCAAGCGAGCCCTCGCCGGTATGCCCTTTATCATCAGTGTTGCGCACGGGCCAGGCCGTGTCGCCTTCTCCCGCGACGCGACGGGCGAGCTGGTGGTATTGCCGCTCCACCCGGGCATGGAGCTCGACGTACGGGAGCACGCCTTCCTCCTCGCGTCACATCAAATCACATATTCGTACGTCCGGATCAAGGGGTTGCGCAACATTCTCTTTGGTGGTCAAGGTATGTTCATGGACAGGTTCGTCACAACCAACCAGCCCGGTCTTCTCTTGCTCCACGGGTACGGCAACGTGTTCGAGAGAGTACTTAAGCCGGGTGAAAGCATTATTCTCGAGCCCGGGGCATTCCTTTACAAGGATGCTTCGGTAACCATGAACATCGAGTCGCAAAAGTTAACGACCGGATTCTTCGGGGGCACCGGAATGAATCTGGCTCGCATGACCGGCCCCGGGAGGGTCGGTATCCAGTCAATGTATGTCCACCACAATACTGACTGAGCAGGCTCTTGAGTGATGTCCGTCAACCCACCACATACATTACCGCCTTCGCGCTCACATACCTGTCCGTGGTGCGGCCTGGTAACCGACGGGACGCGCTTAAGCTGCCCCGCGTGCGGCGCCCCGCTCGACGCGCAGGCCATCGTCACCCGATCGGGGTGGTCAGAACTGCCCGGGATCAGGGAGATGGCCAGGCTCCAGTTCGGTAACTCCTTCTGCCAGATCGAAGGTATTTATGTGCCGGTCGCTGACATGAGTCTGGCGCCTGAGGACAGCGTTTATTTCGCGCACCACGTACTGCTATGGATGGACCCACAGGTAAAGATCACCGCCATGTCCCTGAAAGGCGCCTGGAAGCGCTTATTCGCCGGTATGCCGCTCGTGATGACACAGGCGCAGGGGCCCGGCCACATCGCCTTCTCCCGAGACGCCCCGGGCGAGGTGGTCGCGTTGCCCCTCCAGCCCGGCCGGGCCGTCGATGTGCAGGAGCATGTCTTCATGGTAGCCACGGGGCAGGTCGCTTACGACTGGTTTCAGACGGGGATCTGGTACACGACGAGGAGCGGGAATGAGACTGAGACTCACTACCCGGTTGGTATGTTTATGGACCGGTTCTCGGCGTCGCAGATGCCCGGCTTGTTATTGTTACATGCGGCAGGTAATGTCTTTGTTCGACTGCTCGGTACCGGCCAGACGATTCTTGTGAAGCCGACGGCGCTGCTCTTCAAGGATCCCACGGTTCAGATGCAGCTTCATATCGAGCGACCCGCGGGTACCTGGCGCTCGTGGAGGTCGTGGGGTGACCGCTACCTGTGGCTGCGCCTCTACGGACCCGGTCGCGTGGCCGTCCAGTCGGCCTTTAAGCAGATGGAGGACAACGGTAGAAATATTACGCGCCATTGCGGCGCGACCACGCGGCAGTGGTAACGATTGCAATAGCATGCCCCGCGTGTCCGCCTCGTAGAGACGACGGAGGAGGGATGGATTGACGCGTCGGGCCCAATGCGCTTCCTTGTGGCCACTCCGGTTCGAGGGCAAGGTGGAGCTTGTGTGAGCCGGCGCCAGAGAGGCATACGGCTACTCCGCCATCGACGTGATCGGGGGACCCATCCGTGCCGCACGCCACGCGGGCACCCAGCATGCGATCGCCGACACGCCTACCAGCAGCGCGACCATGCGAAGGTATGTGATCGGGTCGAGCCGTGCGATTTATAGGTGTCCGTGCCAGTCCTATCAACAGAGTAAAATAGCCGCCCCTCCTCAATCGGCCATGTCCAGATCAGGCAGAAGGCGATCCGTCACACGCCGATCGAGAAGCTTCAGGGTGCCTTCATCGCCATCCTCTCCGGCGCGCACGGGCTCGTCGATCGCTCCCGGGGAGCACCGGTGCTCCCTGCTCAATGAGGGACACAGCATCTCGTTTCCGACCGTCGTTCTGGCGCTTATTATGAGGGCGGACAGACTGAACCTGCTGAAAGGCGAATCAACAGACTTCACGGCCACCGTGTCTGCGAAAGTTTCTCAAGCCCTCAGCCGCTTACAATCACCTCAGGCGTTACCGCACGCGCATGCCGGCGCCCGCGTCCCAATGCAACGGCTTCTCATATTTGCGGAGCGGCGCTTCGGGCACTTCGCCGACCGATACCCCGTATCCCCAATCCGGCGGACAGATGGCGATGTAGCGCGCGTAGCCGCCCGTCCCGCCCTGGAATTTCGGGAACCCGATGACAACCAGGGCCCCCTTTTCGGGGACCTGGTCGAGGTTGGCGACCCCTTCCGCCTGCGTATACCCATTCCGCAAGAGCCACGTCTCGCCTTCCAGTGTGGGTGTCGTATCCGTATCCAGCGCCTCGTGCCCATGGAACAGGATCTTTCTTTCCAGGTGCAGGAACTGGAGGGCTTCCAGCTTGATACCCGGGAAAGCTTTCCGCGTGGCCAGGGCGGGATCGGGCCACTCTTTCGACCAGTCGGAACGAATGAACACGACGGAACCCTCAGGTATTCTGCCGTTCCTTTTTTCCCAGTCATGGATGTCCTCGACAGTCATCTGGTAGCCCGGGTCTTTCGCGGCCTTGCCCTGAATGGGGATCACCACCAATGGCCGCACCGTATAAGTTGGTGGCAGCTCGTCGATCGCCGGGTAGCTGGGATTCCAATGGGCTGGGGGGTCGAGCTGCGTTCCGAGTTGATCTGTGGAGAGGTCATAGTGGGTCGCTTCGAATCCGTCAGTCCGGTAAGTATAAGGCTTGTTGGTGGCCGGGTTCGTGGTCGGCATAAACCTGGAACGGCCGAACCCTGGCCAGACCGGGATGGAGGGGGTGACGGCGTGGGTGAGATCCACGTATTTGGCGTTTTTCAAAGATTCTTGATAAACGCGCCAAAGGGGGGGATCACTCTTCGCCGGCCAGGAGAAAAGTCGCGCGGCAAAAATGGTACCCAGAACGACGGTAAAAAAGGGCGATTTCCAGTTCTTCATCATAGGCCTATTAAGCATCTGGACTCCTTCCGGACTACATCATTGCTGCCATTCACTTCGGGTGGTGCTAAAACTTGAGCAACCCTTGGTATCAAAGGACGCTTAAATTCCTGCAATTAAGCTGCCCGGAGGAAGGCGCCATGAGCAAATTCAGACGCAGCCGGCTGTTGTTCAAGAGCTCCATGGTACGGCGTCAGATCATTTGCCCCAGTAACGCTCTCACGGGATTCAATCATCGGTCGTATCAGGAGTCAATATATACCAGTCCTGGTCGCGACCAGGGCGAGGCCCTGCGCGGTCGGACGGTAAACTTCAATGTGCAGCGGCACCGGGCGCGATTGCCGCCGCCCGGCATCCCACTCCCGCTCGATCCTATACCTGAGCACGACATCACCCCCATGCGCCGACAGCCGCGCCCTTTTGATACGTCCTGCCCATTCATCGCCTGGCCGAACGGCCGCGCGTGGAAGGTAGTGGTATGCGATCGCTCCACGCGCCGGTTGGACCGAGAGTTCGCCCTCAAACAGTTCGTGTCGCCGCCAGACCTGTTTGAGACGACCATCCTTGTAGCCGTAAGCGACGCCATGCAGGTGCGTGTGCGAGTCGGGGCGATGTCCCCACGCGAGGAAGCAGGCGTCATCACCGCCCGGTAGTAATGGCTGCGTCGGGGACGGCTCCAGATCGTTGAGGACTGCGCCGTCGGTCGCAGTGAGCCGGTAACGATTACCCTTGCGCTCAAATATGAGGATCGAGCGGCGCCCCATGCCGACCGCCTGATAGATATAATAGTCGAGCACGTAAATGGACCATTAATGATTACCCAGCGCCAGCATCGACACACCTTCAAAGGTGGGAGAACCGCCGAGCGCTTCGCGCAGGAAAGTGGTGAGTTGTGGGATGTCGGGGGGCCTCCTACGGCTGAGTTCTCTGATCACATAGCGCGACGCCATCTCTCGGGTCTTTGCCACCAGGCGTGAGACATACCGAGGATGATCACGGTTCTTGATGGCGCGTGCGGGATCGGCGCTCCTTGATGGGTCTATTTCCGAGACCAAGGCTTGGAGTCGGCGGCGTATGGACAGCCGCCGCCGCTCTGGTAGGATGGTGACAGGCTCCTCCCGCGTCGGAAGTCGGGGTGTTGGTATAGCCGCCGGCGACTCGGGTGCTGCGTGCGACTGGTAAGGAGGCGCTGGCGGCGCGGGATGGTTGCCGACCGGGGCGAAAAACGCGGGCGCCACGAGTGTGAGTAAAGAGGTGGCGCCTTGCTCCGCGTCCGTTAAATCATTTCTTGGTTGAAGGGGGGTGCGGCCGGCGTCCGATAAGGATAGGCATTGCAGACGCTGCTCGTGAATGCGCCGCCAGGAAATAGTTGATCCCGGCCACAAAAATTATTTTCACGCATGCGTGGGATATAATCCGCCGACATGAGCTACGCAGACCCGACCCTCAAAAAACTCTTGTGGTTGTTGCTCAACGTCTCCGCCCTTACGGCCTCAGTGCAAGAGCCGGCGCGGGGGGTAAAGCGAGCGCCCGCCTCCGCGAAGGGAGCTTTCCCCGTCCGGATTCGTGTGGACGCTTCGGTGAGGAAAGGCGAGTTGTGTCCCCTCTGGCGTTTCTTCGGCGCCGACGAGCCGAACTACGCCTACATGAAGGACGGCCGGAAGCTCCTCGCGGAATTGGGAGGGCTCCGCCCGCAGGCGATTTACTTCCGCACGCACAACCTGCTGACCACAGGCGACGGCACGCCCGCATTGAAGTGGGGCTCAACCAACGCTTACACCGAGGACAGACGGGGGAATCCGGTTTACGACTGGACGATTGTCGATCGCATCTTCGACACCTACCTGGAGCGCGGCATACAGCCTTACGTGCAGATCGGCTTCATGCCGCAGGCTCTTTCGGTCAAGCCGGAGCCTTATCAGCACCGCTGGACGCCCGCCGCCAGGTACGACGAGATTTATACCGGCTGGGCATACCCGCCGAAGGACTACGGGAAGTGGGCCGAACTGGTCTACCGGTGGACAAGGCACTGCGTGGAGAGGTACGGGCGCGCCCGAGCCGAGCAGTGGTACTGGGAGGTCTGGAACGAGCCGAACATCGGCTACTGGCAGGGAACGCCCGAGGAGTTCTACCGGCTCCACGATACGGCGATTGACGCAGTGCGGCGTGCGCTCCCGAAGGCGCGTGTGGGCGGCCCCGACGCGGCGGGCGGCGGCAGCCAGTTCCTCCGCGATTTTATTGGACACTGCCTCGGCGGGACCAACTACGCGACCGGGCAAAGGGGTACGCCGCTGGATTTCATCTCCTTCCACGCCAAGGGCGCTCCGAGGTTCGTTAACGGTCATGTGCAGATGGGCATCAGTAATCAATTGCGCGACATTGATTCCGGCTTCCGGATCATCGCGTCATACCCGGCACTGAGGAACAAGCCCGTCGTCATCGGCGAGTCGGACCCGGACGGCTGCGCCGCTTGCCAGGGGCCGCAGCTCGGCTACCGCAACTCCACGATGTACTCGAGCTATACGGCGGCGAGCTTTGCGCGCGAGTACGATCTGGCCGACAAGCATGGGGTTAATCTGGAAGGCGTGCTGACGTGGGCCTTCGAGTTCGAAGGCCGGCCCTATTTCGCCGGCTTCCGCGTGCTCGCCAGCAACGGCCTTGACCTGCCGGTGCTCAACGTCTTCCGCATGTTCGCCAAGATGAGCGGCGAGCGCCTCGCGGTCGAATCGGACGGCGCCGTGCCGCTCGACGCCATAATGAGAGAGGGCGTCCGCGCTCGCGCGGACGTCTCGGCGCTCGCCGCCCTCGACCGGAACAGGCTCAGCGTCCTCGTGTGGCACTACCACGACGACGACGTGCCCGGCCCCGCCGCCGATGTTGAACTGGCACTCTCCGGCCTCCCACTACGTGCAGGCGGGGCGCGGATGCGGCACTATCGCATTGACGACGACCACAGCAACGCCTTCGCCGCGTGGCAACGCATGGGGGCGCCGCAGAAGCCTACGCCGCAGCAATCCGCACAACTGGAAAGGGCCGGCCAACTCGCCGCGATGGATGCGACGGAGGTCGTCCGTGTGAAGGACGCCGCCGCCACATGGCGCTTGACGCTGCCGCGGCGGGCGGTGTCGCTGCTAATCTTCGAATGGGAAGCGCCGTCCCGGCGAAAGGCGGCTGGTCGAGGGCGCTACAATGAGCGCGCGTATTGAGTTAGAACCGGTGCAGCAATTACGCCAGGGTGACCGCCCGTTTAGGGGAAATGGCCCGCCAGTGGTAATTGTTCCGTCAGCTATTAAGCTTCCGGCGGCGGCGCGCGCACCGGGCTCGCTCGCCGAAGATGGGAGATGGAGAGAGACTCGCCTGCTCAATAACCGCTTCATTGGACAGGGCCAAGGGTGATGCAAAGAAAGTGCGGGCCAACCTCTATGATGTGCGTACCCTCATATTCTGGCATCAACATACGTGGCTCACTTACGGACAAACAGAACTATGAAACAGAGTATTGTACATGTCGCTTTAGTAGTGAGTTGTCAGGGTTCACGACATCGTAGACTGATTCTTAATTGAGCCTTGGCTATCTTACGCATGAGTTGCGGGTGGCTTGGCAAGTTGGAGGGGAAGACGATTCAGTTCTGCAGATTCCGATCGATAGGTGTCTGAAGCCGGAGCTGAAGGCTTCGCCGTACGAGGATCTCTATCACCGGCGGAATCTCGAATCCATTGTAGATCGTCGCCTCTTCGTATTTCCTTAGTCAGGCGCTCAGGGTACGAGACCGACAAAAAATCGTTAAGACTCTTCGCGAGGCCCGTCGAACACGTAACCGGGCGCTGTCTCGCACAGGATGACGTCGTAACTCTCGAGCATCGGCATGGCGATGGCTTCCAGTTCGTTCTTCCACAACTCTCCTTCGTAGAAGGCCGTCTTCATCCGGTCTCGCTCCTCACTGGAAGGGAAACTGCGCAGCCAGACGAACTTGTTGGGGTTCTCAAGATCGAGCAGTGGGCGGAGGATTTTCATCCCGTGGGAGCGCAAGGCTGGCACGGCCCGCGTCTCGAAGAAGTGGATGAACTCCGCGCGGCGACCCGGCTTGACGCGGTAGCTGCGGACCTCGACGATCATCGTTTACCTCCTCAGGCTGTGTGTAATAATCTGACCTCTGACTTTGTCGAGAAGGAATATAATCTGATCGATGAACACCAGCAAGAAGGCACCTTCAGGTAACCATCGTCGCCCGTCCCGGCGCAGTAATCCGGTCAATGGGTGTCCGCTGACGGCGGCGCTGGCGGCGATCGGCGGTAAATGGAAGCTGATCATCGTATACTGGCTGGCCGAAGAGCCGAAACACTTCGCGGCCCTGCGGCGGGAGATGCCCGGCATCTCGCAGAAGGTGCTCACCGAGCAACTCCGCGAGTTGGTTAGTGACGGAATCGTGCAGCGCCAACCGAGGGGCGCGATTCTGGCCCCCGTCGAGTATTCGCTGACCGATTATGGTCGATCGGTATTACCTCTCGTGGAGGATGTTCGGCTGTGGGGCAGGGCCCACATGGAGCGCTTAGCCTCCGGGGACTGATTGAGCCTTAAGGCGCGGACAGGTAGATTTCGTCTTTCTCTAATCACCAGTGATGAGCGAACTAAACCGGCGAAACTTTCTTCGCGGCGCACTGGCCGCCGGCGCGTTTCTCACGGCCGCCCGGTCAAATGTATTTGCCGCGGGCCTCGGCGCCGAACGCCGTTTCGCGCCCGTCAGGGTTGCGCGCGACCGAATCATTCGTGAGGTCGTCGGCCTGAGACCCTACCGCGCCGAAGGATTTGTCGTTGACGCGGGGCGCATAGGCCGCAAACTTCTGATCCATAACTACGGGCATGGCGGCGCCGGCATCACACTCTCGTGGGGCACGGCCTCACTGGCCCTGGATTTAGCGCGAGACTTTCTGGCAGCGCGGGCGTCTCGCTCGCGACGCAGACATCGTCCGGCGACACACCGACGCTTTGCCGTTCTCGGCTGCGGGGTCAATGGACTCTCGACCGCGCGCCTCCTGCAACGGCGTTTTCAAGATGGGCCGGAGACGGTGACCATCTATGCTCGTGACCTGCCGCCCGAGACGACCTCGAACATCGCCGGAGGATTCTGGTCTCCCACGTCGGCCTATGACCCCCAAGCCGCGTCAACGAAGTTTACCGAACAGTTCCGCCTCGCGTGCCGGATCTCCAACCGCGCCTTTCAACTGCTCGCCGGCACAGAGTACGGGGTGCGCTGGATCGATACTTTCGATCTGTACCGCAATGAGGCGTCACTCGCGCGCGAGCTGCCCGGCGGCAACGATCTCTACCCGCAGCAGGAGATTCATCGGGACGCGGAGCATTACTTCGGCTTCCCCTTTGTGCGCCAGTACAGCACGATGCTGATTGAGCCCCCGGTCTATCTCAATGCTCTCTTGCGCGACTTCTACATCGCCGGCGGGAAGCTTGTGGTCAAGGAGTTCCGCAGTCGTGAAGAGATCATGCATCTCGCTGAGCCGGTCATCTTCAACTGCACGGGGTTGGGCGCCCGCGCGCTCTTTGGTGACGAGAAACTAGGTCCTGTGCGCGGCCAACTGGAGGTGCTGCTGCCGCAGCCCGAGGTCGACTACTGCTATCTGAGCAGCGGTTACATGTTCCCGCGCCGGGACGGAATCATCTTGGGCGGCACGTGGGATCACGACGACTGGTCGCTTGCGCCGAGGCCAGAACAGACCGCGCAGATCCTCGAAGGGCATGCTGAGATCATGAAGGGACTCAAGGGGTGAGTAGACCTCGATGCGCCGCATCGATGAGGTCAGCGGGGGCCCTTCGGGCACGCCTTCGCTGGCGTCTTGCTCCGCGTCCGATTCTTTCGTTGACAGGAGCGCACACCAAGAATTATCACGATTTGAGGAGGGTAAGATTTATGGCGAAGGAACTCGGGAACGCTTTCATCACCAGCCGATAAGAAGTCACCTGAAACCGGAAATAGCTTACGCACAAGCATCACGGGTGAGTCGCGCTGGACGCGGCTCGACGGCGCGCGCATTCATTATGTGAGCTATGGCAAAGGCAGCGAAGCGCTGGTTTTGATTCACGGTTGGACGTGCAATCTGGATAACTGGCGCGACCAGATCCCAGACTTCGCGAAGCGGGGCCGCATGATCGCGATCGATCTTCCCGGGCACGGCCTGAGCGTCAAGCCACAAATCACCTACGCCATGGATCTTTTTGCGCGTGCGGTTGATCCCGTCTTGCGCGACGCGGAGGTCAAGCGCGCGGTGTTAGTGGGCCACAGCATGGGAACGCCGGTCGCGCGGCAGTTCTATCGCAGGTATCCGGAGACGACTCTGGCGATTGTCATCGTTGACGGCCCGTTGGCATCTGCTCAATAACCTGCGCGAGACGTTGGAGAAGTTGCTCAAGCGCCAACTCCGGCAGAAGCGGCAGCGCCCAGTTCAACGTTTTTACCCCTCTGTCCCAGAGGGGACTCAGGCGAGCGATTATCTGGAGCGTTGTCGCGTTCGTTTGCTGCCGCACCTGCTGAAGGGCGAGAGGAGCAGGCGCGCGGAAAGCACTCGTCCACCGCCTATACGATTGCCCTCTGCCCGGCAAGTCACATGGATGTTGATGCGACCGGCGGAGAAGCTGGGTGATGAGCAGCGGCCCATCAGAGAAGTTGTGCCAACTCTTCCCGCCGATCGGGCGGGCGAAAGAGTTGGCGCAAGAGTTCACGCGGATGGTGCGAGAGCGTTCGGCGAATAAGTTAAATGAGTGACTGTGCTCTGCCATCCGGAGTTTCGTATTGGCGTCGTCCCCGTGCCTGGTCTCGTCAAAATAGGCATGTAGCATTAACATATTTGCGCGTCCACTAGCGTCTAAGCGAATCGTTTTCCGGCGCGTTCGATGATAGGAGATATAATACCTCGTATCGTGTTTCTTGCCCGTCCCTTCATCAGACGAACAGGTCCAGTTCCTACTCCGCGTCCAGAGGCTCCTGGCGGAGGGCACCTTCGTCGCCACGTATAAGCACGCGCTCCTGCTGAGCATCGCCGACATTTGTATCGAGAAAGGTGATGACTCGGGCGGCAGGCTGCGGATCACAACCCCTGAGCTGGCCGAGAAGTTCATCACCTACTACTGGCAGCAGTCAGTCCCTTACCACCCGGCGGGCCGCACGGGCGCCATCCTCAAGCAGAACACCGGCAGCCTTTTTCACTTGTCGGAGGTCCCAGACCCGCTTAGATCAGAACTCGCCCGGCCTTGATCACTCGTACCTTCGGCGCTTTGGGTACGACCACATTAATCTCAGGAATGATCGGTAGGTCGATCCGGGGAAGCGTGACATTGATCGCGGGGATCGACGGCAACTCGATCCGCGGGATCACGATGCGGCGCGTGGCCTGCGGATTTCCCGGCTGAATCAAAGTAGTCCCCGGTCCTTCCTTTGGCGTTACTTTGATCGTTTGCTGCCTCTTGTCGCGAATGATGGTCAACGTGACGTCGCCCTGCTTTTGCTGGTTAATCGCACGAGAGAGATCGGCTGCGCCCTCGATCTTCTCGCCGTCAACCGCCGTAATGACATCGCCGGCCCTCAACCCTGCCTTGGCAGCGGGACCGTCAGCTTGCACCGAGGTGATGAGCACGCCCTTCCCCTCGCTGACACCAAAAAACTCCGCCAGCTGTTTGGTCAACCGCGTGGTGCTGATGCCGATCCGGCGATTGTGGCCGAAGCCATAGAAGGGGCCATCATGAGGCCCTTCAACCCTGAACTCGCCGTGGGGCAGCGTCAGAGTCTTGAATGCGTCCGCATAGCCAGCTCGTTTGCCGATCGTCACAGAGACGAATAAACAGATGAGTGTCGGTTCCGCTCCCGGGGATCTCACGGCCCTCGAAAAGCTAGCATCATCCTCTATTACACACGGGACCGGGATCGTTCCCCTCTCAGTATCGCTATAATTTGTGCGAAAAGTGGGGTGTTGGTGTCGTTATCGGACCCACCACTCCGGCTCGGTAACCGTTCAGTCACCCAAATAGATAAGGTTCAGAATTTTGGATGCTAAAGCAGCCGACACTTTCTCCTCGATACATGGCAGCCGCATGTCTTCGGGTAAACAAACTTTGCTCATCCCGCCCCCGCCGATTTTGTAGATGATGCGGTAATGCAAGAGGACTGTGCTCGTGGAATGTAGCGCGGTGACAACTCATTCGCTGAATTACCACCATGAGAAATTCATGGCGTCAGCCCCATGCGGCGCACCAGGTCGGCGTAGCGCGGGTCGCTGCGGAAGTCGTCGAAACTGAACCAAAATGTCACAAATCCAAGTTGCCCGCTGCGCTGCTGGAAATCCTTTTCGAGCCAAGCGAACACCTGCTCTCTCTCGCCGAGACCGGCATACACACCGGCCAGATGCTGTCCGATAGCCTCGTTCCGGGCATATCTCTCTTCGAGTTCTTTCACTATCCGCAGCGCCTCGGCACGCCTCCCCGTCACAGCGTAGCAGTACCCTAAGTCTCTCAAAAAGAGGCTTGATCTCCCGGACAACTCAACCGCCTTCTGAAACTCGACGGCCGCCTCTTCGTACCGCCGCTGTTTGAGGTACGCCCACCCCAAACAATCGTGTACCGGCGGAAAGCTCGGATCGAGTTCGATGACCTTCTTGCATTGTTCAACGGCTGAAGTGAGGTCATTCTTTAAGATATAGACCCACGCCACGTTAGCGCCGATGATCGGCGACAGAGGGTCAAGCTCCTGCGCCCGCTTCATCTCTCGCAGATCATCATCGAATTGCCTCTTTATTCTGAAATAAGCCGCAAACCACTGGTGCGCCGTCGGATAGTTCGGGTTGAGATTGATGGCACGCCTGTATTCCTGCTCGACTTCCGCCCAGCGCCACTGCTGCAGATATATGTGCGCCGAGGATGCGTGCGCCTCCGAGAGCGAGTCGTCAAGCTGGAGGGCGCGATCCGCGGCGGCCCGGGCTTTCGGCAGGCTCTCACTCGTAGGCAGGCTAGCATACTCCTGCAGCAAGACGTAGCAATCAGCCAACCCGACATAGCCGAGGGCGTAAGTCGGGTCGCGCTCGATCGCCTGCTGAAACTCCTCTATCGCTTTCCTCAGCCCGTCCGGAGTTCTCTTGTTCCAGAAGTAGCGCCCCCTTAAGTAGAACTGGTAAGCTTCCCCGTTCGTTGTATCCCGCTTGACGAGTCGTTGCTGCTCTTCGCCGGACAGCCTCAGCCTCAGCTTCTGTGTCACTTCTCGCGCGATCGTCTGCTTCACCGCCAGCACGTCCGAGACCTTGCGCTCGTACTCCTCGCCCCACAGCTGTGCGCCCGTCTGCGCGTCAACCAGATCCACTTGGACATTCAACGACTCACCGACCTGACGCACACGCCCCATCAGCACCGCCCGCACGTTCAATTCACGTCCCACTGTCTGCGGGTCAACCTCTTTACCCTTGTAATGAAAGGCCGTGCTACGGGCGACGACTCGCAACTGCGGCAACTCGGTCAGGCTGTTAATCAGTGCCTCAGAGATGCCGTCCGAGAGATATTCCATGTTCGGATCATTGCTCGTGTTGGCGAACGGCAGGACGGCAACAGAATCGATTCCCCGTGCGAAGTAGTAGCGGTAGGTGATGCTGGCTACTGTGAGGAGGGTGACTGCGGCCAGAGTCAAGGCCACCCCGCGCTTGTGCCGTTTGATGCTGCTGACCAGATGGAGAACCGAAGTGGCGGCCGCTCGGCTCACCTGAGCCGTGCTGGCCGGCTCATCCAGTACTGTTTCCGCCTCTGCTTCGCTCGCCTGCGGGTTGGCCGAGGCACTCCCGTGCGGCTGGACCGAGCGTTCCAGCTCGGCCTCAAATTCCAGCGCCCGCTTCAGCTCTTTCAGATCCAGGAGCATCTCCCGAATGTCTTGATACCGCTCACCGCGATCTTTCGTCAGCGCTTTCGCGACCATCCGCTCTAGCTCTGGTGGCACCTCCGGCGTAGAGAGCGAAAGCGGCGGCGGCTCTTTGTCGCTGAGGATGGAGACCAACAGGTCGCTCTTGGTCGCTCCGTCAAAGGGCAGACGCCCGGCAACCATCTCGTAGAGCACCACACCCAGGCTCCAGATGTCAGTCCGCGCGTCCACCACGAGCCCGCGCGCCTGTTCCGGCGACATATAAGCAACGGTGCCCATCACCACGCCCTGCTCTGTCTGAAACAGCGGCTCCGTCGGCGCTTCGGTGTCAACGGTGACGGCGTGATGCTCGGTCAGCTTGGCCAGCCCGAAATCGAGAACCTTCACATAGCCGTCCCTGCGGAGCATGACGTTCTCGGGCTTGAGGTCGCGGTGGACGATCCCTGCGGCGTGCGCCGCGGCCAAAGCGGAGGCCAGTTCGAGCGCGATGTCGAGCGCCTCGTCGATCTTCATCCGAGCACGGTTGATGCGTTGACGCAGCGTCTCACCCGTGATGCACTCCATCGCGATGAAGTGGTGGCCGCCTGTCTCACCGATCTCGTAGATGTGCGTGATGTTCGGATGATTCAGCGCGGCGACAGCGTAGGCTTCCTGTGTGAAGCGATGCAGTCGCCCCGTGCTCTGGCTAAACTCTGCGGGCAGGATCTTGAGTGCGACGGGTCGTCGGAGTTGCGAGTCCCAGGCGAGATAAACCTCACCCATGCCGCCTGCGCCGAGCTGCGCGCGAATTTCGTAGCGATTCAGACGTGCGCCAGGGGAAAGACTCATGTGGGTGAGCTGGGCTCTGAAGTTCTATAGCTCGGCGCAATTATAACATAGAGGGACAGTCTGGACGGGCGCGAATCTACGGTGCCTCCGGTAGCAAGCGCACTGAGCTACCGCCGCTCTGTCCGGTTGAAGCGCAGGCCGCAGTCAGATACTCAAGCACATCGCGCCCTTGCTGGCGCAAACTGGTAACCGCAGTCAGTATCCGCTCCACGAATCGGCTACCAGTCTCGCTCTGTGTCCCGAAAGACTTCTTCCGCCAGAGCACCGCCCGCCGCAGTGCCCTCTCTGCATCGTTGTTCGTCGGCTCCACGCCCTCGACCCGCGCGAACGTCCACAAAGACGGCTCCACTTTTAAGATTAGCTGGCAGGTGCGCCCAGTCTTCGGATGTGTTGAGCGCGAGCCGTACTCAAGCAGCTCCTTGATCCGCCGCCGAACCGGACTCAACGCGGCTTCAAGGTCGGCGTGCGGAAGCTGCCCGTCTCGCACCCGGTGCCAGAGCCTAAACATCTCCCGGCTCTGCTCAAGCAGCGCCTGACCCGTCGCCGCGCCTGATGCGGATCATCGCCGAGCAGCAGGTGACCGCAGCGCCCACAGCTGACAGGGCGCAGTTCAACAATGTGATCAACTTCCGACACCGGCTTGAGTGAGCGCCCGTGCCCCTGATGGCCGCGCTGCCCGCCATGACGGCGCCTAGCAGGCTCACTCTTCGGCGGTGGGCTCTGGTATGGCGGATCAGTTGAAGGCGGGCGCGATGAGTTGCGCGAGTTCTGGTTGACGCGCTCCCGTAACTCGGCCAGTTCAGCTTTTAAGTCATCGAGTTGGGCAAGCTGTTGGCCGATAGCGGCGAGTTGTCGTTCGTAACCGGTATGGCGGATCTGGAGCAATCGGAGTTGATGCTGTAAGGAGATGACCACGGTTTGCACTGCGAGGGGCGTGCGCTCCCAATCTTCAGTACTGATGCCGAGTTGGCTGAACATCAGAGCAGAGCATAGTGATAAATCTGAGCGGCGTCTATCCGTAACTTCATCTTCGTTCTCTCACCAACTGAACGGTTACTCCGGCTCAATCAATGGCCGCTGCCTCAGCGATAATTTTCCTCTTAAGACCCCATCTTAAGTGAGCGGACAGGATAGAGGCCCGACAGCCAATCGCCCATCGCCCTAAACCGCTCGCCCTCAAGAGGTTAAGACTTAAGAAGATTAATTAATCTTCTTAACCATCTTAAGATTCCCTAGAACTCTCTTTGATTACAGCCACTTAGGTCTTAAGATGAGCTCATCTTCGGGGACATTTCTTAAGCGCCCTCAGGCGGGAGGCACACCTGATGAGAAACCGGCCAGCGGACAGAGGCCTCTTGTCTTCACTCACGTCAAGGTGATTGACGATACCGGCGCGGCAGCAAAGCCTGAAATGAGTGTGGTGATTAGCCGCCACCGCATCGTCGAACTCGGCCGGACGGGACGAGTCCGCCTTTCGAAAGACACTCTTGTCGTGAACGCCTCCGGCAAGTTTCTGATCCCCGGTTTGTGGGACATGGGTGGAGAAGGCCGAGTTTTCAGGCTCCGACGATGTCGCGCGTGGCGGTGATATCGATGCTCGGGTCGCCGTTGACCAGCAGCAGATCCGCGCGCCGGCCTTCAGCGATGCGACCCCGGTCATAGAAGCCGAATGCCCGGGCCGGCTCGGAGGTCGCCGAAGCCAGGGCTTCCAGCAGCGTCAGCCCCGACAGGACGAGCAGCTCCAACTCGCGGTGGAGGCTCAGCCCGTGAGCGGTGCCGGGGGCGGGCGCATCGGTGCCCGCGAGGATCGGCACGCCCGCGTGATGTAACGCGCCGACTGCCGTCTCAGCGTTTGCCGCGCTGAGAGAAAGGGTCGGAATAGTGGGCAATGCGTGCTCGTAGATGATCTTGATGTAGTCCGCGCCTTCCGCGATCCGGGCGTCAACGAACGCCTGCACGTCGTCGCCGGGAGAAAGGGTCGGAATAGTGGGGATAGTGGGGCCGCCCATTTGGGTGGGGTGGCCGTGAGGGACGGTGATGCCGATGCCAGCCGTGCGGAGGTCGGCCCTCGTAATATGACCCCGCGGCTTTACGTCTCATTGAAAGAACACCGTGGAGGTAATCTTTGTGGTAACTATTTCAAGGTGGGGGCTGGCTTTCCCTTCCCGGTAAATTTAGATGCGTCTGAATACTGCCAAGCCCACCGTGATCCTCTGCAGCATCGGTAACAGAGCGTTACCATGCTATGTTGGGCGAAAGTTAGGTGTTCCCAAATTCCGCCCAACATAGAGGCACCCGCCGCTTGCTCACACCAGATCACCAATAACTACTCGTACCTGAGGGCAATCGCCGGATCAACCTTCGTCGCGCGCCGCGCCGGGAGATAGCAGGAGAGTCCAACTACAGAGGTGAGCATCAGTGCGACGGCAAGAAACGTCCACGGGTCCGTTGCACTGACGCCATATAACAAGCCGGCAAGCAAACGGGTCAACGCAATAGCTATTAATAAGCCAAGGCCGACCCCGTAGAGGGCTAGCCTCATCCCCTGCTTCATGACCATCACCAGCACGTTTCGTTCCTGCGCGCCGAGCGCCATGCGGATGCCGATCTCATGCGTCCGTTGCCCCACCGAATAAGCTGTGACGCCGTACACTCCTATCGCCGCCAGTATTACAGCCAAACAGGCTAAGCCGCCGACAAACAGCATACTGACTCGACGCAGAGCGAGCGATTCGGCGGCCAGCTGCCCCATGCTCAGCACCTTGTCAACCGGCTGGTCTTTGTCTACCGACCATATTTCGTTGCGCACTATATTGGCTAGGCTCAGCGGATCAGAACTGGTGCGAACGGTGAAAGCCATTAAAGGAGTCGAAGATTGCGCGTAGGGTCTATAAATCTCGTCGTGGGTCTGCCGGTCCAAGCCGAAAGATTTTACGTCGCTAACTATGCCGACGATCTCACACCAGTCGGGCTTCGCCTCGCTGCCGAGGTTGAGGCGGTGGCCGAGCGCGCGATCATTCGCGCCGAAGAGGTGATGCGCCAGCGACTCATTGATGATCGCCACTTGCGGAGCCCCGTCGCGGTCCCGTTCAGTGAAGTCGCGCCCCTGCAGCAAGCGGATGCCCATCGTGCGGAAGTACTCTTTCGCGACAGCCCGGTAATCTGCCCGGATCTCCTCTCCGGGCGCGGGAAGCGGGCGACCTTCGACGTTAAACGCTACGGTTCTCTGAAACCCGCTGAGCGGGAGAAAATCGATGGCCCCAACCGCCTGAACGCCGGGCAACCTTCCGACCCGTTGGAGCACACCCTCGACGAATGCTTCTCTCCTATCCCGGTTCCCGTACCTGGAGGGGGAAAGAAAGGTATACATCGTCAAAACGCCCTTCGGGTTGAACCCCAGATCACCCCGGCTTAGACGCACAAAACTCTTGATTAAGAGCCCCGCGCCGATCAATAACGCCAGGGTCAAGGCTACTTCCGAAACAACAAGTAAGCTGCGCAAGCGTCCGCCGCGTACACCTATTGTCGAGTTCCGGCCCGTTTCTTTCAACGATTCATTAAGGTCGGTGTGTGAAGCCTGCAGCGCCGCAGCGAGGCCGAAGAGCACACCCGCCACCAACGCAACGAGCAATGTGAAGCCGAGCACGCGAGCGTCGATGTGGATCGCTTCGACCTTTGGAATGCTCAGGTTTTCAATGTGGTTCGGGAAGAGGGCCAGCAGCGGATTGATGCTCCAGTGGGCGAGCAATAAGCCTAAAGCCCCGCCGAGGGATGACAGCAGGGTGCTTTCGGTCAGAAACTGCCGGATGAGACGAAGCCTTGAGGCACCGAGCGCGAGGCGGATGGCGACCTCTTTTTGCCGTGCGGCGGCGCGAGCGAGCAGCAAGTTGGCCACGTTGGCGCAGGCGATCAGGAGCACAAGGCCGACCACCCCGAGCATCACGAGGAGCGCCTGCCGCACGTCACCGACATACTGTTGCCGTAAGCTCACCACCCTCACGCCCTGCCGGGCGTTGGTATCCGGATGCTGGCGCTCGATGTCGCGAGCGATCGCGCTCATCTCAGATTGCGCTTGCTGTAGCGTCACACCCCGCTTAAGCCGTGCGACGACATGGAGGAACCGGAACTGATGATCGCTCATCGACTTGGGTTCGAGCGCTAACGGCGTCCATAACTCGACATTCTGCTGCTCCCCGAATGCCGGAGGCATGACCCCGACCACGGTGTACGGTTTGTCGTTCAAGGTGATCGCCCGTCCGACGATCTTCGGGTCTCCACCGAGACGACGCCGCCACAGCCGGTGACTGAGGACGACCGATTGATCATTGCCGGGGCGATCTTCTTCAGGCAGGAAGGTGCGTCCCAGCTCGGCGTTTACACCCAGGACTTGAAAGAGACCGGCGGCGAAGTGATAGCCGACGATCGCCTCCGGTTCGCCTGCGCCGGTCAAAGTGTAGACCTCATCCGTCGAGGCGGCGAGTTGGTCAAAGACAGTGTTGCGGGTTTGCCAGTCGGCAAAGTCTCCGGGTGAGACGCTGGTCTGAGATTCCCGCATAGGGTTGTGGCCCTCGACCATCACGAGCCGGTCAGGGTCTTTGTAAGGAAGTGGGCGAAGCAGAACGGTGTTCACTACGCTGAAGATGGCCGTATTAGCGCCGATGCCGAGCGCCAGTATCAGTAATGCGACGGCCGTAAATCCCGGGTTCTTGCGCAACATGCGGGTGCCGTAGCGCAGATCCTGCCAAGAGGTCGCTAACCAGCGGCCGCCGCGCACCTCGTAGCCCTGTTCCTTGATCCAAAGGCTGTTACCGAACCTGGCTTCAGCGTCTCGCCGCGCCTCCTCGGGTGTCATGCCACGCCCGATGTTCTCTTCGGTCTTCATGTCGAGGTGGAACTGCAACTCCTCGTCGATCTCCAGGTGAATCCTTTCCGAGCGCACTGTCGCGCGCGCACGAGCGTACAAGCCCCTCAGCCACGTCATCATGAGCATGCCCCTTCAGACTGTTTGCGCCACTCTGCCGATGCCGAACACTTACCCGCCGCCGGTTCTCCTCTTCAGCGCTCAATTGCTTGTGGCCCACCGCCGTAAGCCTGTAGAAGCGGGCGCGCCCGCTTGTTCTCCAACCTCCCCACTCACTCCTGATCCGCCAGCGTTCCTCCGGCCGGTAGAGCGCCCTGCAACAGGCCGCCTTTTTTGCCCACCGTCACATTCTCCTAGCTTATCTAGGGGAGAGTATGCCATACCCTTCCCTAGATTGTCAAGGAGAAGGTTGGCGGAGGAGATTTACGGTTTTGAAAAATAGATTATGCAATAGCATCTTGAAAAGCCGAGATCAGATA
>CAYLJO010000082.1:2562-25426 GCA_964383905.1 uncultured Blastocatellaceae bacterium | reverse complement strand
TGTGCGCTCTTGTCTCTGGTGTAGGTTTCGGAGAGGGCATGTGTCTGAGCATCTAAGTGGTGCATCCGGTAAGTTCATTATATTATCTAATGGCCCCGAATTTCTCAAAGGTTACTTAGGCTATGAAAGACGAAGAGTTTCTCACCTCCTGTGAGGTAGCGAGCAGTCCAGTCCATGAGATGTCTGATCCTCCCAACTTCCATCTGAGGTTCAGGATAATAGACCTTCTTGGGAGGGGGTTCTTCGGACTTGATCGCTCCGGCGGCTTTGAGCCACCTGTTGATCGTAGAGAGAGAAGGAAGAGGATTGAGCAGTCGGTGGTTTTCCATTTCCTGCTGGAAGGCTCGTGCTCCGATGAGCCCGACCTGCCGACGCTCGAGGGTGTGGCGGACTCGCAGAACCACCCTTCGAGCCAGAGAGTCGTAAGCCTGAGGAAAGTGATAAGGTTCAGTAGAGCAATTGGCGAGACCTCTAGAGCCTTCCTCTTCAAACCTCTTGATCCATCTGAGGAGCCAGACGCGGGAGCGAGGGATGCGTTTGAGGATGTCTGTGGGGCGCAGCCCCTTGAGATAGAGTTTGACGGCATACTTACGCCAAGAGAGTTCTTCTTTATCCATACTGCCTCCTGTGAGGACAGTATGGAGTCAAGAAATGTAACGGATGTGGTGAGACAAACCTGATCTAAACTGTAACGAATGTCGTGAGACTTTTTGGATCTAGAGGTCGTGAAACTCGACAGGTAGTCGTCCCTGAAAAAGTCCTAACCCTTTGAAAAGACAGAAGTAAATTTGAAACATCGCGCTGTGAAATTGCCGGATTTCGCATCTCGACTGGCAAAACCTGGCAATTTGAGCAAAGCCTCCAGCGCTGTGTTTTGCCATTCTTGGTCAGCAGATCGTTTATAAGCGATTCTTGCCTCCCAAATGGACTTTTTCAGGGGCGACCAGTTAGCTTATTAGATTAAATTTAGGTTAAATTTTGCCGCGACATGTCGTCAACTTCTGCTCAAGACAAAAGCTATTACACATCGGCGGCAAATCATCTTCCAACCTTAAGAATATCTCTTACCCCTTTTCATTAAGCAATCTATGATGGTCAGATCATGATCACTGTTCAGCGTATGAATGCCAACCACGTTCTTCTTCCAACGCGGGAGAATCTTTGAGACCTCTTCCTCGGCAAATTCGCACCTGCTCAGCCGATTGATTCTGTTGATCGAAATGGCATAGCCGTAATGATGCGAAGAATCCTGCGCCGGCCGATACAGCTTTCCCTGCCAGTGGAATAAGCGCCCCGCGGGCCTTGATCCCCTTACGTCAGATTTGACAGGATTACGTTGGTGGGGCGTCCATGGCCCGAATGGACTGACCGCGTAGTAAAGGTAGAGCTCATTCCAGTCGCTCGGGACATCCCCTTCCGCAACGTTGGCAAACATCCACCACATACCGTCTATCTCGGCGATGGTGGCATCGGTCGCCTTGATGTTTTCCACCAAAACCTTTTCAAGTTCCCAGCGGCCGGGGAATGAAGCGCAACGGTAAAGCTCTATCGCGTTATTCGAAGCCGTTTCGGGGATCATGTAGTAATCGCCCTGCCACTCGAAGATGAACGGGTACGAAAGATGATAGTCTCTTTCCAGAACTTTGACAGGCTCCTTAAGCATTCCCTTTTTGCCTAATTCAACGACGGAAATGAAACCTTTTCCCTCGGCGTAAGTGTATTCCTCAATAAAGACGAAATACTTATCGCCGACTTTGACGGGAAAGGGGTCGGCCCAAAACCGATCTTTCGGGGGCACCAGGAACTTGAATTTGAAGAACGCGTTGTTCGGGTCATCCGGGGTGGACCTAAACCTATACGCCAAAGACCATTGCCTAAAATAAAGCAGGTCTTCAGTCTTGCTGGCCACGTACCTGCCGGCCATCCTCGCCAGCAAAGGTCCCATTTCGGAGTTGGTCGGTATTTTATAGAGCCGGTTGCAATACGGGCTATAAGGAGGACCGTCGTCAAGGCTGAGGCTACCACTCTGATAGAGTTCCTTTAACTTTCTCATCACCAAAGCGGACGACTTCCAGTAGTAGTGATTCCGGTTAGTCCGTACGGAAAACTTATCGATCGTCGGGGACCAGGACCTGTACAACACTTTACCGTTATCAAGGTCCTCCGTGAGTATCTGCAACATCACGCCGGTAATTGGATTACCCTCCAGGACTTCCCAAAAACCGGCCGGCCCTCCACGATTTACCAGGCCGTCGCCGTGGTGGTAGGACCACACGCCATACCTGGCGATCTCTAAAACCCGCCCTTTGAGAATTCTAAAACCAAAGCGGAGCGCGACATCAAGCCTGTGTTCCAGTATCTTTTTGACGTCCTCCTCCTGAAGCCGGTCGGTGAATTTCTGCATTTGCGGTCTAACATTTATGACCGGGCAATGTTCTACCAGCGGAGCGATGTCCGTGGTCTCGAATCCATCAAACGCGACTTTAGATTTTGCCTCATCAAGCTTCGAATAAAGGATGTATAGCAGGCGATCCCTATTCCCCCAGTATTGTCGTATTCTGGACGGCTTAGGCGGCTCAGTGGTTTCGTTCTTTATGACAAGTACGATCTCGGCTACGGAAGAGGCATTGATGTCTTCTATTATTTTTTTTACCCACCTCGGCTGCGCCAAAGAATTTACCAGCAGGCCGACGCGTAAACGAGGCTTCGTCCCGCTGTCACCGGTCTGCATCATCTCTGCATTTTTCACCCTTCAGTTCATCCTTAGCGATTGATTTCCAACAGAGTTTTAGTCGCCCATGCCGTCATTTACCGGCGGCGATGTGACCCGATCCTTCACCGCCGTATCGAAGCACGGTGGGACCGATCCAACGTGGTGCTGTGACATCTGTGTCTTCGGCAGCGGCGGGTCTACTCTTACCCATACATAACCAAATGAGAAAGCTGGCGCCGAAAGCTGTGTGCGCAGCGTACAATCTTAAAGCACCTGTTCATACCGTTCACGACGAAACGTGGATATAATTCGTCCCAGATAGCGACTCAAAAGCTCTCGCTCAGCAGCCGAGGCGATTCCCATGAGCGCAAAACATAAGACGTAAACCAGTGAGAATACGATTCCGCAAATCAGCAGTAAGAAAAACGGCCGAAAGCCCAACAGCGCAGTCCGCATCGCCGCTGCTGCCAGCGCAGCCGCGAGCGTGGCGGCGGCAATCTTTGGCAGATCTTTAAGCAGGATGGCGTCTTCCCGCGACACGCCGAGAGTACGCCAGGCCTTTCCCGTCATGATCAAGCGATCGAGCACCTGAACGGCAACCATCACGGCAATAGCGCCAACGTAACCGAATACGCCGGTACACCACCACAGGGCAAAAATCATGACGACGACCAGCCCGGCGCGCACCCTGAGCATGAAATAGCGGTGCTGGGCGTATGCCCGCAAGATCGGATCGGAGACAAATATCAGGAATGGCATCCACAGCACGGTGACGGCGAACACCGGCCAACTGGCCAAGTATCTCCTCGTGAATAAGAATTCGATGATTTCGTGTCCCGTCACCAGAAGGAGAGCACACAAGGGGAAATAGATGGCGGCCAATTTGCGCATCGCGCCCGCCGTCGTGATGATGATCTCGCGCGTCGCACCTTGCTTCTGCAAGTAACTGAGACGCGGAATCAAGATGGCGCTGACCGAGTCGGTGATGATCCCGATGAGGGGGAACACAAAACACCCGACGCCATACACCGCGACGTCCGCCGCGCTGAAACGATGGAGCACGAAGTAGTTATGCATGTCGGCGATGGCGAAGGAGAGCATACCCGCCGCACCCATCGGCAGCGCGTAGGCCACCTGGCTGCTCAACATCTGGAGGTTGAAGTTGCGCCAGTAAGACCCGAACCGCGAGCGCAGGTATACTTGCAATACCGTAGCCTGTACGACGCCTTGAATGATGGCCGCCCAGAGCAAGGCATGGATGGAGCCGAACCAAAGCGCGGCGAGGAATAAAAATCCCGTCTTCGTTAATTGCGCGTTAACGATGAAGGCGGTCGCCAGGTGTGATTCCTGGTTGGCGACGGCGACGACCTCTAAAAATGACGACCCTACCCAACAGAGTATGGCCCAGCCAATTAAAGGCGCATATTTCACCAACTCAGGCCCGACCTCGCCGCCGATCAAGGGTATCAATAGATGCGGGAAGAACCACAACAGTAGAACGGCTAACAGGCCGGTGGCGCAGTAAAAGAAGAGGACGTTGGAAATCACCGCCCCCTGCTGCGGTCGCTGCTCACGCGGTATAAAATAGTAGGCGCTGATCCCGAAACCGACATGGGGGAAGATGATAGCGGTGTTGATCAGTTGGAAGGCACCCTTATAAAAACCGTATTGAGTCTGGCTTAAGCGGCGCGTCAACAACAACGGCAAGGCAAAGCTGAAGCAGAACGCTACTGACTTAGCAGACATCAGCCAGAAGGCGCGCGAACTCAATGAAGCTTTCGTAACGTTTGATTGAGACATTCTAAAACTCTAGCCAAAGACATCCGTGAAACTGTTGCCGGATTTCATCGCTAAATCAAACTATCGTGATCGGCCCGGTGCCAACGGCATTGGTAGTTTCGCGGAGCGGTTCTGTATGCAATAGCGCCGCCTACATCAAGCGGCCGCTTGATGTGTGCTGTCCACGCGCTTCAGCTCCGCGTCCCTTGCCTGCGGTAAACCCGGCGCGTCGAAAGGTATACCAATCCTGGTGTAATAGATCATGCGAAAGCTAACCGCGTAGCCGACCAGGTAATAAATATTGTAGTAATAAGCCCTCGCCCCGAAGAAACTCGACACCATGTAGGCCACCAGCATCCCCTGCAGACCGACCGCCATGAAATAATATCTCCGCTGGGCCGGGTCGCCATACGTCGCACGCTCGATCTCCCGCAGACGTTTCAGCGGCGTGATGATGAAGAGCAAGTAAGCGAAGAAGCCGAACAATCCCATTTCCGCCGCAACTTGCGTATAAGAGTTGTGCGTCATGAGTTTATAAATCACCCGGAAGTTGCCCATGCCGATACCGAGTACGGGGTGCCGGAGCGCGACTTTGATAGACTCCTGTAACAGGTGGCGCCGGGCCTCCGCCGATCCGGCAGCCACTTCCAAACTGCTGTCAAATATTGACAACAGTCGTGTGCGATAAGCACCAGGGGCCGCGGCCAGCGAACCTATGCACACCGCGAGCGCCAGCGTCATAAACAATGCGCGGTGGCGCTTCCCTAATTTCCAGGTCAACACAAGGACAATAGCTATAAGGGCAAGGGAACCACCCCGCGAGAACGTGACGACTACTCCTCCGACCAGCACGGCTATTCCCAATGCATAAAATATTCGCCGGACAAGGCCGCGCGAGATACAAAGGAAGGCGATGGCGACGGGGACCATGTCGGTGAGGTACGCCGCCAAATCGTTCGGATTCCCGAACATGGCGCCGATGGCACCCTGGACACGATAGCCTTCAACGCCCAGGTTTCCTTTCGAGTAGTCGCTCAAAGCACTGATCGCCAGGTAGAGGCCGACGCCGAGCGCAAGCAGCAACAGCCAGCGCAGACGCCGCTCAGTCCGCACGACATTCACCAGCACGATGAACATGAGAATGGCCCGGAGGAAGTTCTCCTTAAAAGTTTCGAAGGCATAGGCACGATCCTGGTCGGCGAAGGGTATCGAGAGAAAACCGGCCAGGAGCAGGGCGAGCACGAAATAGAGTTCGCGCGGGCGCGCCGTCAAATTGCCCTCACGCAGTAATTGCGTGACGACGAACACGGCGAGCGTAAACAGCCCTGTGTAATATGCGAGGTTTAGAGTGAGGTCATTCGGGTACCAGTCCGACGGCCGTGTAAACAGCACAAGGGTGAAGAAAAAGAGGCCGAAGTATGAAATAAGATGCCCGCGCCTGACAAACCAGCCCTTGGTTTTCGCAGGCAATGGGTCGGACGAAGCCGGGGACATGGTCCCCGACTGGGTTCGTACTTCGTGCGCGCCATCGGATTCAGGTAAAGAGGTGGTGGGACTGTTGCTCCCGAACTCAGCTTCTTTTGCGATTTGGCTCTCGTGATCAGCGGCCAGCGCGACTTTGGGCCTGACATTCCGGACCTCATCCTCCGTGACCTTCGCCGGCGCGCCCTCGGGCCAGGAATGATGAGAACGCACAACCGGCTCCACAGGGTCAGTGTTATCTGCCTCCTGCCCCCACCAAGCCATGGACGGGCGCGCGGAAGGGCGTCTGACCGGCTCGTAATCCTCTTGATAAAAGTTATCCGGCATGGGCAATAGTCAAAAAGTTCACTTAGAAAACTTAGAAAACGCGGGCAGGGACAAGCCCTGCCCCTACAATTACGCGGGCCGAGGACTTGCCCCTGCCCCTACAATTTTGTTTACAGACTAAGGACCTCTCTGATGGTCGTAAATCGAAAATCGGTCAAGAGCGTATCCAGTCTCTTCTCAGTCTTGTCGAGATTGTAGTAGTGGCGAATCTTCTTCGAGAGGGGGAGTTTGATCTTCGGTTGCTCAGGGTCCAGCTCCCACGGGTGCAGGTAGAAGACGGCCGGCCGCCCCTGGGCGTTGCACTTTTTCATGCAAAAGCGGGTGTAAGCGTAAGGGAAGATACGGAAGTACCCGCCGCCGCTGAAAGGAAGCCGCTTGCCCCACATTTCCAGGCAGCTCATCGGGAATTCGTAGAGACTGTCGGTGATTTTGTAGGGGCTCAAAGGGGCATCGACCACGCCGTAGTCGGGGTGGGAACCGATCGGGAACACGGATGAGTCGTACCGAAAGTTATACTTCTCCAAAATTTTAAGGGCCCATTCGCGGGTCCTTTCAACGACTGTAAAGGACGGGGCGCGGAAACCTAACGGGGCGCGTTTGATACCGCAATCGCTCAAAGCCTGCAGCGCCTTGACCAGATCGTCCTCAAATTCCTTCGGCGTAATTTCGGTGAGCAGCAGGTGATTGTGCCCGTGGACGGCAATCTCATGACCGGCCCCTTCAATCTCGCGGATTAATTCGGGTAATGTTTCTGCGACCCAGCCGAGAATAAAGAATGTGGCACGGGTCTGATGCTTATCAAATAGCTTTAAAATCCGCCTGGTACTCTCATAAACCCTCAACTCACACTTATCCCAGTCCTGCTTCCCGATCACCTGACTTAAATTGTGAACGCAAAACCAGTCTTCTACGTCAATCGATATGGCATTATTCATCATCCGACTTTGAAACCTGTACTGCTGAAAAAAAGTATAGCATGCTTAAGGGATTAAATTGCGCGGAATCCCCGGCGCCGGAATTCGCGGGCCTCCTCGATGGTAGGGAACGTAAAGTAGCTCCCCTTCGCCCCGTTAAGCGGTATGGTGGCTTGCGTATTTGAGGCAATCTGCCGGAGGACTTTTGCCATACAGTGCGCCCCGTGGCGCTTGGCCCGTCGAATAAGATGATCCAGGCTTTCGCCCGATTCAATCGCCATGTCATCCTGAAGCAGGACCTCGCCTTCATCAACCCTCGGGGACATGTAATGAATCGTCACGCCGACCCTCTTTTCACCGTGATACATCTGCCAAAATGTCGGCATCATCCCCTTGTACTTCGGCAAAGGGGCGTGATGAATGTTGATGCAGCCTAAGGGGGCGATGCCGAGGCACTCCTTCTTCAGAATATACGGGCAGGCGACAGAGACGACCAGGTCGGGCCGGCGCGATGACAACTCCCTTATATAAGCCGGGTCATTAGGACTGCCGATAAGCTTATATACAATACCATACGCCTTGCATAGCTGGCCCATGGAGTAAAAGCGCTCGGCACCTTCCTGGCGCGGTAAACGCCCCATGAGGCGGGAGACGCCATAGCGCGCCAATAAACGCGTCAGGCCGACGGGGCCGTAGAGGGAGGCAAGCTCCTTCGCCAACTGCGGCCGTGAACGCCGCCCCATCGCCCGGCATGAGGAGATCTGTATGACCTCGAATTGAGACCCGTAATGCTGGAAAAACTCCTCAAAAAAAGGCAGGATGTAGAGCGGGTCATCTTGAGTAAGAAATTCGATTTTCATCTCTTATTTAATTCCGCTGGGTCTCCCAGACGGCGTACTTGTTGCCCCGTAAAAACTGCACAAAACTGACCAGAATGGCGGCGTTAATCGTGCAGAAGTAGAGCGGAATCGTCAGGACCTTCCAGCGCAGTTGGAGCGGGACGAGCATCGAGAGCGCCCCGAAGGCGTAGAACGCTATTTGAAGTAAGAGCAAAGAGAAGGCCCACGGCCGGTCCGCCAGCATCAAGCAACCGGTAAAGAAAAGTGCCAGGTAGAGGGGAATCAACCAGCGGCAGATTTTATGCGATAACAACTGGAATGAGACCCACCCGTATTTCCAGAACTTCAATAGATCGCGCATCAGAAAGAAGGCGTAGAACCCCTGACTGATGACGCGAACCCTCATCCGGAATTCCTGGGACGCCGACTTGGTGGTCTCCTCGTAGGCGAGCGCACGCTCTTCGAAGACGACGCGGTAACCCTTTTTAACGATATGAAGGGGCTCAACAAGGTCGCTGCAAGCCTCCAACGGCAGCGGCGTATAGAGATCTCTGCGGACTGAATAGATACAGCCGGAGCACCCGGTCAGGGTGCTGACGCGTGATTGCAGTTTCTTGATAATATTTTCGTAGCTCCAGAAGGCGACCGAGCCGAGGCTGGTGGGAGACTGGTCCTCCGGATCGAAATACTTATACCGCCCGCTCACGGCACCCACCCCGGGGTCAACATAATTGCAAGCCAGGTAGAGCAAAGCCTGGGGGTGATACATGGCAGCCGCATCGGAGAAGACGATAATTTCCCCCCGGCAATGCTTAGCCCCTTCATTCTGCACGTTGGTCTTCCCCCGCCGGTCGTTGATTCTGAGCAGGCGGACTCGCGCGTCGGTGAAGGATTTAACTATCGCGTCCGTCCGGTCACTAGACCCGTCGGAGGCGACGAGCACCTCCAGCTTATCCGCCGGATACTCCAGCGAGAGGGTGTTCTGAATCTTGGCGGCAATACTCGCCTCTTCGTTATAAGCGGCGATGAGGACCGAAATAGTGGGGGTATAGCCAGGAGAGGGCCGTTGTGTCCTGCGCCGGAACAGCGACAGAACAGCCAGTATGGCCGGATAGCCAAGATATATGTAAAAGAGAAAGATCGCGGATACGAAAATGAGAAGGTGTCCGATCTTCGTCATAGAATACCTGCCAGCCCCGGTAGATCACACCGCTGAAAATCGATAGATCGCGATAGCGCGGAGTCCGCTGTGCAATCAATCACCTCCTGTGGGCAATTGCTATTCGCCATGGGACATGCCGTGCGCGCCCTTCAAACTGCGGGGCGCGCTCATCTTTGCGCGTTAAAGCCCCTTGCATGACGCGCCACGCAAGGGCATCCCCGACACCGCCTTAATATAAAAGCCTAATCAAGACTAAACTCCCAACGCAACCTGGGCCGCTCAATCGGCCAAGGAAATGGGCAGCGCTGAGAGCAGTAAAGACGGCGACACAATTAACCGAAGGCTGTGCAAATTGATCTTGTTTATTTTCAACGGCTTAACAAAAACCGATGGTCAGCGGCATGGGAGTCTCAAGAGGAAGTGCCCCTGATAATTCATAGGTTTTCCTTGAAAAAGCTATTCAAGCCGATTTTCCTGGCATTCCCGGTTAAATTGCTAAGTGCTTGACTCCACTGAACTTTAATTTGCACAGTCTTCAATTAACCACGGTTGGCAGGCGACAGGCCGGGGATTTTAAGACCTGAGAAATCTGCTCGAAAACCAGGTGTTTTGGCCCTGATCACCGCCGCGCACTTTTGCGTGCGCGAGTCAAGCGTTCTAAAACTCTAAACGGAAAGAGGGCGGCCGTCAAATTGGCCGCGCCCGATGAACGATAAAATAAGAGGCGGGGTTTCATTCAGGAGAGCAAGCTAAACCGCGATGCTCTCTTCCTCGCCGGCAAGCACCAACGCGCGCACGCGCTCGCGCAACGCCATTTCGAAACGGCGAGCCTCTTCAATCTCGGAGAAGGAGAGCGCGCGCAACTCCTGTTCGATGCGACGGCGATAATCCGAGACGAGCGAATCCGAAACACCGAGCATGGCCGCGACTTCGATCTGCGTCGAGTGATCCGGGCTCAAATAGCAATGCCACAAAACGCCGAGCATGCGGTTGTATTGTTTAACCTTGCCGCGCACGGTCTCGTGCAGGTTCTTCAAGAACTGATCAACAAATCCTGCGGCTTCGCGCTCCGATTCACGGCGCAAGAGGCCCTGTTCGGGATTCTCCCCGTCGTCCACCGGCTCGAACTGGTTCGAGCGCTCGTCATTGTCGTCGCCGCCGAGCGGCACAAGGTAAATATCCATGACCGGCAGCCGCGACATGACGAGGCTCCGGAGCGTGCGGACATCGACCGGGGCGTCGGCGGCGTCGAGCACGGAAATGATTAAATCTTCAAGATCAGAGTTGCTGATGACGACCTGCGAATCGCCCGTGCACCCGACCAGCCGCGTGTCGCGCTGGCGCACCGGGATCATCTGGATGCGTTGCTCAAGGTCGTGGCTCTCGCGCCTGGGTTTCCCCTCGGCCCATTCACTCAAGCCATAGACGCGGTCGGCGAGGCGCCGGTGCGGCTCAACGTCTCGGCCGGTGCTATCAAAGCGGCGGAAGTTGGCGCTCGATTGGATGATGGTTGAGATGCGGCGCGCGAGGCGGTAGGATTCCGGGTGGCGTTTGCGCAGCTCGGACGTCAGAAGGTTCGTTAACTCGATCTGCCCAATCTCGCACTCGATCTCGATGTCGGTCATCCCCGTGTCAAGATAATGCTGGAAGCGACCTTTGCTGAGGAGCTGCACGAAGAGCTCTTGCGTCAGATCCGTATAGGCGTTGTGCGCGCCTTCTTCGACCAGCAGGCCGGCGCTGCGCGAAGCGCGCACGAGCGGGTGGTGGCAGACCAGGCGATGCAGCTCAGCCCACAGGCGACTGACGTCTGAAGAGCGTAAGCTCGAGATCCAGTGATAGCTCCGGGAAGAGCGATCGGTGGCGGAGCGTCGCGAGCGCGGCAACTCTTCGACGGTGCTCGCCGAGGGATCAGGCAGATGGTTGTTACCGGTGGAATTCACAGTTTTTAGCAGTTTGAAGAGGCGCAGGGCTGGTCAAGCATTAGCGAAATTTCTTTGGTGGCATCAATCTTTTACCGAAGCTATCACTCCACCCCGGCGATCCCCCGAGCTCGTAAATTCTCCCGAAGCCCTTTAAGCACGAGGCCTGTTTTGAAGGCGGGCAACCTCTCAGACCTGCCGGTCGCTCGGCCCACACACTGTAAAAGATTGAACGCCCATGAACATTGACGCTGCTTGCGACGAACTCGCTCCGCTCACTCACCGTGTTAGGGGAGTCTGCTAATGGCAGGTGACTAAAGAAGAGTGGCCCTGTAGAAGAGTGGCTCTTTGTTGCCAAGTTTGAAAGGAGCGACGAGGCGTGGCGACCATTTTTCGAGTTGGCGCACACGTTTCCTTGATGGTGTATGTTCGAGTGCCTGTCACCAATCAGATAACCTCTGCGACCCGCAAGTCTTTGTCATGTGAACCTTATCGGAAGTGGCGCCGGACGACCGCAAAGGGGAAGGGCGCGATCATCCAAGAAGGGGTGGTCAAGGAGTAGGCTCCCTGACTGACAAAAAATATGTTATCAGCAAAACGGGAAATGAGCAACATCTTTTTACACGGGCGGCAAAACATTGAAAATACTCGACAAAAAAGCCCTCGGGTGGCGATAAACTTGTGGAAGTCGATGAGTATTAATGCTTTCTTTTCAGTTGACCAGGCGAAGCGCCCGTCCAGGATTTACAGCCTTGGCTCACATTGATTTCTTGCCCCTAGCCGAGCCGCACATTTGTCTGTGTCCCTTCCGGGTGGGCGCGCCGTAGTTAGACCAACAGTACACAAGTGTGCGAGTAGTGAGTGGGGGAGTATATGAATTCGCCAAGCGCAACCTTATTAAGCGAACCAAGATTTTTCAGTAAACAAGCGACCTGCCCTTCTTCGGAGCTGCTGCTTTCATACCTCGCCGGGTCTCTCCTGCTGGAACAGAGAATGTGGATCGCGGGCCACACGGAGGCCTGCGAGTTCTGCGGCGCGGAGCTTCAACTGCTGACGGAGCATGCCCCGACTGAGGTTGAAGAGTTCACCCTAGTCGATATCCCTTCGAACCTGCGTCGCCTGGCTGAATCGCTGTTGAACGTCGCCCCTGCGATAGAAACTCTGCGCGAGACGGCCTATGAAAAAGAGGGCCTGACGCTCACCGACGCCTACTCTTAGCCCCGGTGACCAATTTTGCTTTTCCGCCCGGTCAACCCCCCGATTTGCGCATTAACCCGAAGACTTGGCGGGCGAAATTGCGTTCCCGCCTCATCAACGACTAAGAGGATGAGCTGTATAATTCATCCATCAGGTCGCCATATTTTTCTTCCACGACGCGCCGCTTAACTTTGAGCGTTGGCGTCAATTCCCCGCCATCTATGGAGAACTCCCTGGGTAATAGCGCGACGCGGCGCACGCGCTCGTAGTCCGCCAGCCCGGCCGTCAACCCGGCCACTTCACGCTGCACGAGTTTGATAACGGCGGGGTCGCGGCTCAATTCGGCGCGCGTTGATGTTCGCGGCACGCCCGCTTCCTGCGTCACATTCGCCAGCGCCTCCCACTCAGGGACAATGAGGGCGGCCGGCTGCTTGCGTCCGGCGCCGACCACCACCACCTGATTGACCAGCGTACTCTGTTTAATCAAGCTCTCGATCAGTTGCGGCGCGACGTATTTCCCGTTCGACAGCTTGAAAAGGTCTTTCTTGCGGTCGGTGATGTAAAGGTGGCCGCCCTCGTCTATGTGGCCGACGTCACCGGTGGCGAACCAGCCGTCTCTGGTCACCGCGGACGCCGTCGCTTCCGGTTTACCGTAGTAACCCCGCATCACATCCGGCCCACGTACCAGAATCTCACCGTCGGAAGCGATCGCCACCTCAATCCCCCGGAACGGCAAACCGACCGAGCCGATGCGATTATCGTCAGGACGATTGACCGACACGATACAGGCCTCCGTCATCCCGTAGCCCTGGAAGATGGGGATTCCCGCCGCCAAAAAAGCATAAGAGAGGGCGGGTGAAAGGGGGGCGCCGCCGGAAACAAAATATCGCAGGCGCCCGCCCACGCCGGCCCGCCACTTCGAGAAGACCAGGCGGCTCGCGACCTCCTGCTGGAGCTGCAAGAGCGGGGGCACCGTTTCGCGCCTGCTTTTCAGCTCGGCGTAACGCTGACCGACATCCAGGGCACGCAGGAATATCTTGCTTCTCCAGCCTCCTTCGGCCGTCCCCTTCTTAATGATGCGGTGATAAACCTTCTCGAAGAGCCGTGGCACCGCGGTCATGATCGTGGGGCGAACTTCGCGCAAGTGTTCGCCGACCTGCTCAAACGAGGCGGCGTAATAGACGGAAACGCCGGTCCAGCAGAAGACGTAAAAGACTGTTCGCTCAAAGATGTGTGAGAGCGGCAGGACGGAGAGGGCCGTATCTGTGGAGGAGATGGGCAACTCGTTCGAGATCGCAAGCACGTTGGAGACAAAGTTCTGATGGGTCAGCATCACGCCTTTCGGCTCACCCGTGGTGCCCGAAGTATAGATGATCGTGGCGAGCTCATCCCCGCGCCCGGCACTCATGTACGCCTCGTAGGCGTAGGGCTCAAGGCGGTCGCGCTCGGCGCCGCGCCGCTCGAGCGCGTCAAGCGTTATCGCCCGCCCCGTACCCTCCGCCGCTTCTTCGTCAAAGAAGATGATATTTTCGAGCCCTTTAACGCCTTCGACCCCGCCGCGCGCGTGTTTGAAGACCTTGCCCCCTGAAACAAAGAGCGTGCGCGCGCCGGAATCCGTCAGGATGTAACGTACCTGCTCGACCGCCTGTGTGGTGTAGATCGGCACGTTGACCGCGCCGAGGCTGAGCATGGCCAGATCGGCAATCGACCACTCCGGGCGGTTTTCGGAAAGAAGCGCGACGCGGTCGCCGGCCTTGATCCCCAGTTCCGCGAGGCCGAGCGCGACGTGTCGGACGCGCCTGATGAAAGTTTCGGCGGGGATGTGAAGCCACTCGGCCGCGCGCTTGTGGTTGAGCGCATCCAGCTTAGCGTGTCGATGGATGGCGGTGAGACAGAGTTTGGGGAGCGTCGCCAAACCGGGCGCCGGTCCGCTTTCCGCGCCAGCCATTTTAGCGGTTGCCGCCGAAGTCACGCGCAGTCTTCTCCTCGTTTGCCGGCCAGTTAAAATCCAGGTGGTGGCGCTACCGGGGAGATAAAGTGATAGCCTGTCGGCGACAGTATACAACTATTTGAAGTCAAGCGCCCTGAGAACGGCCTGCTCTATTGCCGGAGTACGTCGGGCGGGTCAGTTCTCATTTTCTGTGCGGCAACAACTGAGGGTAAGGCGTCCGCGTGCGCTGATGCGCCTTCTTTCTTTTCAGGCTCCGGATTTGCTGCCGTGCGTTTTCCCGACGCCCGCCACCCGGCACCTCCGAGGACGACAACGTCTCCCAACCCGGCGCGCTCAAACCAGGCGTTAACCTCTGCGCGGCTATAGCGATTTTCGATCGGCGCGGAGAAGCGGTCGAACTGGTCTGTGTAAAGCACACGAAAAGAGTATTTTCGATAGTGTCCGAGCGGCACGCGGTCGGCAAGCCGCCTGGTCGCCGCGAATCGGTCGAGCGCGCGGGCCGGAAGGACCAGGGCGAGTTGAAATCCGGCGGCAATGAGCCACGATATTTTTTGGAGTAAAGGGTGCGGCAGCCGCGTTGTGAGGCGGCGAAGATCGGTCACGGCGCGGAGCGCGGAGCGCCGCCAGGCGGCTTCCCCTTCCAGATTCCAATACAGGTAAATGTTCACGAATCCGCCCGGCCTCAGCAGCGGCAGCAAGGCACGAAACCCTTTTTCCGGATCGGGCAGGTGATGCAAAACGCCCAGGCTATAGATGAAATCAAAAGAGTCTGGCGGGAACGGCGGGTGATAGATGTCGGCCTGCACGAAATGAGCGTTGGGGTGGGTGCGGTTATTGCGCGCGGCTACCTCTATCGCCTGGCTGAGGTCCATCGCCACCACTTCGCGCGCGCCGCTTCGCGCCATATGAAAGGTGTGGCGGCCCGTCCCGCAGCCCACGTCGAGCACACGCTTACCCACAAAGGCGGCCGGCGCGAAGCGCTCAAAGTACCAGCGAAAGTTTGACTCGTACTCCGGCAGCATCTCGGAAAACATTTGCCACTCGTAGCCGAAACTTCGGGCCGTTCTATGCTGCGCCGCCAGCGCCCGCTCCATTTCAGTTCTTTCGAGCGGCGGCCCCTGCCCCGGGTGCCCCTCCTGGCTCACTTCCGGCGACAACCCGTCGGGCAAACGCCTCCGGTTCGCGTTGAAGAATTCGGGGTGGGCCTCACGTAACATGCTTTGGAGCGCCGGCGGGAGCAGGCGCGGGATACCGCCGATGACCGGGTAACCTGTGCCGCACGCCCCGCAGGTCAGGACGCCGCTTATTATCTCGCCACCCCCTTCTTTGAAGCTTTCGCCGTTAAGTACACCGCCGCACAGCGGGCACACAATCAATTGAAGCAGACTCCTTTTCATCGCCGATCCTGCGCGGGTAATCTCAAGCTTCCGTGGCCCTGTTCGTGAAGGGCGGGCGAGGGCGGAAGGCTCGGGTGTGAATGATGCCGCCTCCGGCGGTGCCGGCGTTGCCCGGAGCGTTCGACGCGCCCGTTCAGAGTGGCGAGGGCAGCCAGTATTAAAAAGAGCAGCGCGTTTGAAGTGGTATGCAGCGTAAAGTCAAAGAAGCTATGGACCAGCACGGCGAAACATCCGGCGAGTGCCCCCGTCGCGACGCCCCGCCGGAACAGGTCTTTTGTCTCCCTGCGCTCAGAGCCTACGCGGAACAGCGTGACAATGAAAAAAAGCCCGAGCAACGCGCCCGCCACGCCCGCATCCGACAGCACCTGCAAATAATCGTTGTGCGCCTGCTCCACACGAAACAGACCGTTATGCGAGTCGTAGCGTGGATAGGCCAGGCTGTAGGCGCCGAGGCCCGCGCCGACCCACGGATGATCGCGTATGACGTCGAGCGTGACGCCCCAGAAATGGGTGCGCCCGGTCGTCGGATCGTCCGCGTTGACCGTCCCCACGAACCGGCTCAAAGAGTCTTCACCGCCGAACGCCACAACGCCTGCGAAGAGGGCGATGATAAACGCGAAGGCGAGGCCCGCGCGCACCGCGGCGGCGCGCGTACGATCGCTTTTTTCCGTCGCGCCGTCTGCTTCACGCTTCCTCCTGACGCCCGTCACCGCCGCGAGAAAAAAGAGCTCGGCGACAAGGCTGATGATGCCGCCCCGCGAAGCCGTCATGACGAGCGCGACGCCCATCAGCGCGGCGGCGAAGATGTAAAGCACTCTTTTGTCGCGTTCCACCGCGCCGGAGAAGAGCAGGCCGAGTGGCAGCGCGAGCGTCAACTCCATATAACCCGCAAAGTGATGGCGGTTAATGAAGGGGCCGAAGGCTACGCTCTGCGGCAACTCGCGGAACCAGTAGATTTTGGTCGGACTGGTGAAAGACTGGACAAGCCCGAAGATCGCCAGGAAAAAGCCGAAGATAATGATGGTACGCACGAGGGCGCGCAGCCGCCGCGGGCTGTCTGTGAAAACGAGGGCGGCGGCGAAATAAATCATCAACGCGAGAAGCTGGACCAGCACGAACCGCGTCGAGTAGGGGTCAAGCGAGAGGCTCTTCGCAGGCGCGACCGGGAGGGCGGCGTCCGGCGCGCTGCCGAGGGGGAATAGTTGAATAACGCCGATCACGAACAGGCCCACGAGCGGCCATTGCAGTTGATTGCGGCTGATGCGCAGCACCCCTGTGCCCCATGCGTCCACCGTCCAGAGGACAACAATGAAAGCCGCGCTCGCTTGAAAAATCGCCAGTGACCAGTAGTGCACCGTACCGTAGGCCAGTGTTGTGAGCGCTATTGCGAGGCAAAGCGTGAGGAAGACAAAGCTGCCGGCAAGCGTCTGCTCCGGTTCAGCATGGGCTCCCGACCCAGGGGTTGCCGCCGCGGCACGCGCCACCGGCGTCCCGTCGCGGGCCGGCGCTTCAGCGGGCGCGTTGGAGATTGAAGTCGTCATACCAGACGCTGCCAAAAATAGGGCACACCGGATCCGCGCCGCACGACCCGCGAACAACGCGCGCGGTTAACGCTTCGGTTTTCGCCCCGGTCTTAAAATTAATGGCAACCGGCTGCCAATCACTGCTGCCCGGCGGGAGCGGCGCGGAAGCGCCGAGCAAGCTGCCATCCACATTGTCCACGACCTCGATCCGGGGCGTAACCACACTTCTTAGATCTGCCGTGCGAACATAGCATTCAAGACGGTACGCGGTCGAAGGCTCGACGACGACGAGTTGAGAGAGGTTGCTCAACTCAAGGGTTGTCGGCGATTTGAAAACAATGCGGAAACTGCGCCCGCCGCTGTGATGAATGGTGGCATCGACGGCGGCCCGCGCTTGCGCAACGGATTTCACTTGCCACCCGAAAATGCCGGCGTCCGCCATGGCCAGATCGTCCTCAAACCCCCCGTTGAGAAATTGGCCGACCGCCGGCGTCGCGGCATTTACGGCGGCAATGTCTCGATAAATTTCCAGTGCCGCGTGGTAACGTTTTGCTGCCAGCAGGGCGTTGAGCAGCGTTTCGCCCGCCGCGCGCTGCTCTCTTTTCTGCGCGGGACTCAGGGCCGACCAGAGCTGTAGCGCGTCGCCCGCGCGCCCGTAACCCATGAGGTAAACTGCCAGCTGCACGCGCTCGGCGACAGAGTCGCCGACCAATTTCATGGTTGCCTGTACGTCTTCATTGCCGACGTGCCACGCCAGGTTGAAGATTTGTGGATGCAGCGTCGGGTCGGCATCAGCGGCGCGCCTGAGCTCCGCAAAGGCCTCTTCGATACGCCCTTCCCGTAATAATAGATTGCCCAGATACCAGCGCGGGTACGAATACGCCGGGGCTAGCTCGACGGCCCGGCGCAGGGCCCGCTCGCCCCCGTCCGCGTCGCCCGCCTGCTCGCGCGCCCGCCCGAGGTCAACCCACAGCCGATAATCGTTAGGCGAAAGGCTGACCGCTGCTTCATATTGGCGCACAGCTTCGCGCAGTTGACCGGGATCGAGACTCTTTATCTCGAGGTCGGCAAGCCTCCAGTGGGTCAGCGGGTCGTCGGGAGCGAGACGCAGTGCTGCGCGCGCGGTATCCACCCCACCTTCCTCCATGCCGGACGTGTACTCGGCCATGGCGTCGCCCACGCACCAGCGCCCCACGTACCACGCCCCCGCGAGGAGGAGCGCGACGGGCACAATCAAGAGTGCGCGCGCGAGCGGCGCGCGCACCCTTATTAGTTTCAATTGAGATGATACAGCCTCAGTCACGGATGAGAATTTTAGGCTTGCGATTGTTGATTTGTGATTCCTTTGTCCCGACCAGAAATCTTAAATCGCGATTCACCCACCCCTTTTACTCGCTAAGATGCTCGATCCGGATGCGCATGCGCTTGAGCGTGATTCGCTCTTCTTCACACTCACGCAAAATCTCTTTCACGCGCTCTTCGGTAAACTTCGAGCTGGAAATCAGTATCTCGTCTACGCGCTGCCATTTGCAGACGCTCCGCAGAGCGCCGTTGCCTTCGAAGACGCGCAGCCCGTGGATTACTTTACCCTTCTTTTTCGGGTCGTCATCAAGGAATCCGACGGGCGCATACTGCAGACGAGGGTTGTTCAGCAACTCGCGCAGCAGCAGTTCTCCGGCGTCGCCCGCGCCGTAAATCAGGACGCGGCAGCCGTCGCGGGCGTTCGGCGCCGGGAGCAATTGGCGAAACAGCCGGAATGCCATGCGACTTCCGGCCAGCACCAGCAGCAGCACCAGCGCGTCAAGCACGAAGACGGCGCGTGAGACGCCTTCAAAGCGAAAGGCGAACAGCACGGCGAGCACGCTGGCGATTGAGCCGATGATCACCGCCTTGGCAAACACGACGAGGTCATCAACGCTGGTGTAACGCCAGATGCCGCGGTAAACGCCCATCACGAGAAACACCGCCATCTTGACGAAGACCAGAACGGGCAACGTACGCAGGAATACTCTCCACTCGCCCCTTTCAGACATCGCGCCAAACCGGAGCGCGTAAGCGCTGTAATAGGCGAGGATAATCAGCACGACATCGAGCATCACCTCGAAGATGCGGCGCTTGTAGGACAGGTCAACGAGGAAGGCAAACAGCGGCGCGTCGCGCGCCGCCTTTACTTCCTCATCCTCGTAAACTTTGACGCCTGCCAGGTAAACCCCCAGCAGCGTAAGGACAACGGTGAACCCGAGAATCGCCGCGAGACTGACATCTAGTTTCGTCTGGCGCACGAGCAGCGCGAGCAACCCCGACAGCGCGGCGAATCCGTATAACATCAACACGGCGCGGCGTTCTGACATCCCCAGCGCCACCAGGCGGTGCGAAGTATGGTCGCGCCCGCCCTGTGACGCGGCGCGCCCCGAAAGCTTGCGCACTACGGTGACGAGAGTCGTGTCAAAGATCGGGATGAACAGGATCAGGATCGGCACGGCAAGGACGGGCAGAAAGCTGCGCGAACGGCCGCCCGATGCGCTCATCAGGGCGCTACTCGCCAGAAAGAAGCCGATGAACATCGAGCCACAATCACCCATGAAAATGGAGGCCGGATTGGAGTTGTACGCCAGGAAACCGACCAGCGCGGCGGCAAACACGGCCAGCATCAAGGCCTCAACCGATTGGCCGCCGGCGGCGAAACTGATCGCCAGGAAAGTGGAAGCGATGGCCGCGACCCCGGCGGCCAGCCCGTCCATGTTGTCGAGCAGGTTGACCGCGTTGGTGATGCCGATCAACCAGAAAATCGTGAACGCCATATTCAACGGCGCCGAAGCGGTCCACGGCAGGCTCAATCCGTAATAGATGATGAACGCCGCGCCCATCACCTGCCCGATCAATTTCTGATAGGGCTTGGCGTGCAAAAGGTCGTCGGCCAGTCCGACCAGGAAGAGGAATGTGCTCGCGCCTATCACCACTACGCCGTACGGGGTACGCGGCACAAACGCTAAATAACTGCCCGCGACGGCGACCCAGATCGCGATACCGCCGAGCATTGCGGTCGGCTTCTTGTGCCACCGGTCGGTTTTAGGCTGGGCGACCATCCCCCAACGCCGCGCCAACGCGCGCACGACGGGCGTGAGCCCGAGCGCGAGCACAAAGGAGGCAGCAACTGCCATGAGTTGCGATGAAGTAAGCAGCATGAATAACAGCAAATTATTAGAGCCCTGTTTGCGGCGAACCTGAAACCCTATTCGATTCGCCAGGACAAATCAAGCGCCGGAGTGCGTCAGAGCTTAAAATTAGCGGCCTTAATCGAGGCGTTGGATCGGCCGCTGTGATAGTTGATGACGCTCCGGAGAATGCCGTCGAGCGACATTTCAGGACGAAAGCCGACGAGGGCGTTGACTTTCGAGATGTCGGGGACGCGGCGAGGCATGTCCTCAAACCCCTCTTCGTAAGCCTCATCGTATGGCACGAAAGCTATCTCCGAATCTGATTGTGTCAGTTGCTTGACCCGCTCGGCGAGGTGAAGAATCGTCACTTCCTCATTCGAGCCGATGTTGAAGACCTGACCGACTGCCGCCGGCTGATCCATGAGATTGACGAGCGCGCCGACCACATCGCCGACGTAACCGAAGCAGCGCGATTGCTTCCCGTCGCCGTAGACGGTGATGGGGCGTCCCGAAAGCGCCTGCTTAACGAAGGTCGGGATCACCATCCCGTACTGCCCCGTTTGCCGCGGGCCGACGGTGTTGAAGAGCCGGACGATGATGGTCGGCAGTTTCTTCTCGCGCCAGTAGGCGAGGGCCAGGAACTCGTCGATGGCCTTCGAGCAGGCGTAGCTCCAGCGCCCTTTGGTGGTCGCGCCCATCACCAGATTTCCGTCTTCGCGAAACGGCACTTCCGTGCTCAGCCCATAAACCTCGGAGGTCGAGGCGATCAGAACTTTTTTCTTCTTCTTGTTGGCGAGCCCGAGCACGACTTCCGTGCCGTGGACATTCGTTTCGATAGTCCTGACCGGGCTTTCGACGATCAGCTTGACGCCGACGGCCGCCGCCAGGTGAAAGATCGCGTCGCACTGATCAACGAGTTCGGCAACCACCGGTTGATTGTGGACGCTGTCAATGGTGTAATGAAAACGCGGGTGGTTCTTCAGATGTTGGATGTTCTCGATGCTGCCCGTCGAGAGATCGTCGATCACGTAGACCTCGTCGCCGCGCTCCAGGTAAGCGTCCGAGAGATGTGACCCGATAAACCCCGCACCTCCCGTAATCAATACTCGCAAACTTTACGCTCCTTTCAAACACGATGCTCGGACGAGATATGTACTTCCTGTGAATGGGCGGGCGCCGTGACCGCGCCGGGATGGACCAATGCGCGATAAAGACTCATCACGTCCGCGAGCAAACGCTCTTTGGAAAATTTTTGTGCCACGAAGCGCCGCCCGCGCTCGCCCATCTCACGACGTAACGCCTCGTCTGTAATAAGACGTGACAACCCGCGCGAAAACCCCTCCGCAGAAGTCGCTGTAACCAGTATGCCGTGCTCACAGATTACGTACCGGCCGTCATGCTCCCGCGGGGCGACCGCCCCTCCGAGCAGATCGACCACGCCGCCGACCGCCGTCGCGATCACCGCCCGCGCGTTGGCCATCGCCTCGATCAGCGTTAACGGCGTGCCCTCGTTAAGCGAAGTTAACGCCACAATGTCGAGCGCGGGGTAGAAGTTCTCCGGGTCATCACGCTTCCCCAGAAAAGTGGCGTCGCCGCCGCCGAGGCCGAGCGTGAGCGCCAGCTCTTCCAGTCTGCGTCGCAGCTGACCGTCGCCGATGATTATGAAGCGTACGCGCCGTGTATCGGTTTCTTCCGTGCGAATCTCCCGATACCGGGCGGCGGCCCGCAGAAACAGCTCGTGGTTCTTGATCTCGGTCAAGCGCCCCACGATGCCGACCAGCAAGTCCTTCTCGCCTGCTCCCAACTCGTCGCGCATGATGCGCCGCCGCTCCGGCCAATCGGCAAACATGCTGGTGTCGAGCCCGAGCGGGATAATGGCAAATTGCGAGGCACGTCCGACGCCGAAGGTCTCGTGTATCTCGTGGAGCTGCTGCGCGCTCAAAACAACGATCCGGTCTGTCGCCAGTTGTGCCAGAACTTTTTCGATGGCCAGAAAGAGGCGTGTCTTCAAAGCGCCGTAATAGCTGTGAAAGATGTGACCGTGGTAAGTATGCACGACCTGGCAACGGCGGGGCCGGCCCACCAGTGTGGCCGGAGTCAGCCAGCGGTAGAGTAGGGCCGCAACGCGCCCCACCGTACCCGCCTTGGCCGTATGGGTATGGACTATGTCGGGCCGCTCGCGCGCCAATAGCCGGTAGAGCTTCCAGATCGTTAGCGCATCCTTAACAGAGATTTCACGACTCATCTGCGGAATGATGAGCGGCGTGACGCCGGCGGCGGCGGCGAAGTAGCTCATGTCGTCTTCGCCCGGCGGGACGGTACCGGCCACAAGTGTTGAACGGTATTCCGCGGTAGACAACCCGGCGGTCAGCCAGACGACGTGACGCGCCGGGCCGCCGACATTGAGCCGGGCGATGATGCGCACAATTTTCATCGGAAGTAATTAGCAGCCGGTCTGTTTGGAATGATTACCGACCACTGATTATGGGTCTAATCAGTCATC
>CAYLJO010000082.1:0-2462 GCA_964383905.1 uncultured Blastocatellaceae bacterium | reverse complement strand
AGCCGGTCTGTTTGGAATGATTACCGACCACTGATTATGGGTCTAATCAGTCATCTATCCTGAAAATGGTATCGGGATCGTCCTCGTGCCGTATCTCGTCAACCCCCCCGCCCCTGCCGTGGCCCATGTAAAGGCGGTTGGGACAGTTGATGACGATGCCCTGTGTGCTCCCGATGTTGCGGTACGTGTGAACGACCCCCTTCGGCACGAGCACACTTTTCGGGTTGTCCGCCCCCACGTAAAGCGTCATCACATGATTGTACGTTTCCGAGTCCTGGCGGTTGTCCCACATGCGCAGCTTGAAGTTTGACGGGCCGATGAAACAGAAGAGATCGGCCTGATCGACGTGCTCGTGTGGTCCGCGCGTAAAGCCGGGCTCGGTCGAGGAAATATACGCCATCACGGGGTGAAACTCCTGGGCGAGCTCATCGTGCCGGAACAGCTCGGCCAACCACCCACGCTCGTCAACGAACTTGCGCAGGTCACGCACGACGACGTCGCGGATCGCGCCGCGTTTGAATCGCTCAGACATTTGCGCCGGCCTGCTCTGCATGCTTCAACTCCATTTTGTTGGCGCCGGTTTCGGCCACCAGGTTTGACGCCCGCAGAAGACTCTCAAAAGTCCCGGCATCTGTCCACCACCCTTCGAGCTCGTTCCACGTCATCTCATCGCGCAGAATGTAGGCGTTATTGACGTCGGTAATCTCCAGCTCGCCGCGCGCCGAGGGCTTCAACGTGCGAATAATGTCGAAGACGCCGTCGTCGTACATGTAAATTCCGACGACCGCGTAATCGGATTTCGGCAGCTCGGGCTTTTCTTCGATGCGCAGAACGCGCCGGCCGTCGAGTTCGGGTACGCCGAAGCGCTGCGGGTCCGGGACTTTCTTCAGCAAAATCTTCGCGCCCCCGCCCTGGTGACGATAGGCGCGCACGGCCGCGCTGATATTGCCTTCGATGATGTTATCACCGAGCACAACGCAGACCGGATCGCCCGCCGCGAAATGTTCGACGAGCGAGAGCGCTTCGGCAATGCCGCCCTCGCCCTCCTGATAGGTGTAATTGAGGTGCTTGAGGCCGAATGCTTTACCGTTGCCGAGCAGCCTGAGGAAATCGCCCGCCGAGTTCCCGCCCGTGACGATCATGATGTCCCTGATACCTGCGTTCACCAGGGTTCGGATCGGGTAATAAATCATCGGCTGGTTGTAAACAGGCAGCAGGTGCTTGTTGGTCACAGCCGTTAACGGTCGTAATCGCGTGCCTAATCCGCCGGCCAATACCACGCCCTTCACTCAGTCGTCCTCCCCAAAAAGCAGATGGGAAACCATCACCGTCAGTCAGAAGACAATCCATGATTGTCTTCTGTTTAATGATTCACTTATCGATAAATCTCTTGAACCACAATTCGAGCATCAACAGCGTCCAGAGTTGGTGCGCATAATTCCGCTCGCCGCGCGTATGTTGTTCAACGAGGCGCGTCACCACCCCCGGGTTGAAAAGGCCACGCTGGAGGGACTTTTCCCCCAGCAGCGTCTCGCGCAGAAAGCCTTGCATCTCTCCGCGGAACCAGCGGCCGACGGGCACGCCGAATCCCATCTTGGGGCGGTTCAGGTTCTCCACCGGGAGCAGCTTCTTGAGCACGCGCTTCAAGAGGTATTTGGTCGTCAGCCCGCGAAGCTTCAACTTTTCCGGCAGGCTCGCGGCAAACTCTATCACATGATGGTCTAAAAAAGGTGAGCGCGCCTCGAGCGAGACGGCCATGCTCGCAATATCAACTTTCACGAGCAGATCGTTCGGCAGGTATGTCATCGTATCGGCCAGCAGCGCCGCATCGACGACGCCCGCGCCGTTGGCCCGCGCAAACCACGGGGTCAGAAACCGCGCGACGTCGAGCCTTTCCATATCGCGCCGGAAACCGTCCGAATAGAGTTCCTTCTTAATGTCAGGGCCAAAGGCGGTTACCCACTGCAGGTAGCGATCCACCTTGGGTAATGAGGCGGCACGCATGAAGCGCTTGGCACGTCCCATGCGGTTGCGGTCGTCGGCTGAAGCCGGCAGCAGCTCGACGGCATTTTCGATCACCGATTGCCGCAACACGCCCGGTAATTTTTGGTACTTCTCGGCGAGACTCATGCCCGCATATCGCTCGTACCCGGCGAAGCATTCGTCACCGCCGTCGCCGTTCAAAGCGACCGTCACATGCTTGCGCGTCTCCCTGGAAACGTAGTATGTCGGGATCGCAGACGAGTCGGCATACGGCTCACCGTAGTGCTCGACCAGCGTCGGCAAGACTTCGAGGGCGTCGGGGCGCACGATAAATTCGTGATGGTCTGCGCCGACGTGCTCGGCGACCCGCCGCGCGTGATGGAGCTCGCTGAAGTCCTGCTCCTCGAAGCCTATGGAAAATGTTTTGACCGGCGCGGGGCTCTGCTCGCTCATGAGGGCGACGACGGCGCTCGAGTCAA
>CAYLJO010000081.1:0-25499 GCA_964383905.1 uncultured Blastocatellaceae bacterium | reverse complement strand
AGTGATTTGTTCATCTGTCAAGTTTATCATTGCTCTCTTCTCTGCGTAACATCAGGTATTAAGTTTTCGGGGACGGTAATGAAGACTCAACACGAATTGAGACCGCGAGGACAGCCGGCGGCGAAAGACGAAGAGCAGGCCGCTTATCAAGAGGCAAACCGCGCCGGGCAGTCAGGCGAAGCGGATGAACCCGATGCGCCGACCGCAGAGGAAGAGAACCAGGGAATGAGCACCGTTCTCAGCGCCGATCCTGTCATCGGCGTGCAAAATAACGCCAGCGAAGAATGAGTGGTCGCTAAGCGTCTCACCTGGTTTCGCGCCGGTCGACTGACCTTAACTCTTCAATCTCTTTTTCGAGCGCTCGGAGCGTGCGTTGAAGCATTCCGCGATACGCACTATTAGTGGCGCGTTCGAGTTGTTGCAGCGTGCGCGCACGGGACAGCCGCAGCGACTCGAGCCGTTCGCGGCGCACACGCTCCTCGGGCGAGGCATCGAACTGGGCAGCGGCGCGCGACTGCGCGCGCTCACCCGCTTCCTCCATCTGATCTGCTACCGCTTTACTCTCCCATCCTCTGGCCATCTCCAAACTATGAACGAGGGACGCTGAATAGAAAGACTGTAGCTATCCTGCTTCTATTCACCGTTCATCGCTGCGGCGTTCATCCTTTCATACGATTGTGCCGTCTTTAACCAAGGCGTTTTTCGGCACGATTATGATACCATCGCGGATATAGACGCTGCCGTCATCGCTGTCCGCGTGTTCAACCCGGCTCTCGTTAATGAGGCGCACGCCTGCGCCGACGCGGGCGTTTTTATCTATGATGGCGTGGCGGATCATCGCGCCTTCGCCGATGCCGATGCGCGGAATGCCCCGGGTAACATCCGCCTGCATGTCCTCAACGGATTGGTAATAGTCCGCGCCCATGATGATTGAGGCTTCGATGTGCGTGCCCTGCTCGATGCGGCTCCGCAACCCTATTACCGAGTGAGCGATTTGCGCGCCCCTCATGATGCACCCTTCACTGATGATGGAATCACGTACCTCGCAGTCGTGCATCTTTGAAGGAGGCAGGTACCGCGGCCGGGTGTAGATCGGGGCTTCGGTATCAAAGGAGTTAAACTTTGGCACCAGTGTCGCCATGTCAAGGTTCGCATAATAGAAAGCGCCGATCGTGCCAATATCTTCCCAGTAGCCGTCGAACATAAACCCCTGCACGTTGTAAGACTCGATGGCGGCCGGAATGACCTCGCGCCCGAAATCAACCCACGACCTGTCCTGATCCAGCAGTGTCTCCAGAAGGTCATACTTGAAAACATAGATGCCCATCGAAGCGAGAAAAGGGCGCGCGCTTGCCTCTTCAGTGCTGAGTCCGAGGCTGCTCGTGTCCACCCGCATCGCTTCGAGCGCCGCGCCCTTCGGCTTTTCGCTGAACTCAATAATGCGCCCGCTACTGTCGGTTTTCAGCAACCCGAACCCTTCGGCGACATCCGGCGTGCACGGGACGACGGAGATGGTGACATCGGCATCCGTCTCGAAATGGCGCGCGAGGAACTTACGGTAATCCATGCGGTACAGGTGATCGCCGGAGAGAATGAGAAGCGTACCAATGCCCCAGTCTCTGATATGCGGCAAGACCTGGCGCACCGCATCCGCCGTCCCCTGATACCAATGCGGGCTCTCCGGCGTCTGTTCGGCCGCGAGAATTTCAACGAAGCCATCCGAGAAAGGGGAGAGTCGATACGTCTGCGCGATGTGACGATTCAAAGAAGCAGAGTTGTACTGCGTGAGGACGAAGATTTTAACAACATCAGAGTTGATGCAGTTCGAGATCGGAATGTCAACCAGACGATACTTACCGCCTAACGGCACGGCGGGTTTCGAGCGCATCTGCGTCAGCGGAAATAGTCGCGTGCCGGCACCTCCGCCGAGAATCACTGCCAGCACATTATGCCTTGCTGTCATGACTTTTCCTCTTGATTCGAATGTCTGAGAACGCATGAAGCATAGTAGGAAAGGGCGCCGAAAGACAAGGATGAAGAGTATTTCGCGGGAAATGTCGCCGGGATGATGGTTGCCGGCCAGAAGGGCTCTGTTCTACCGTTATTAATTCCCGCAGAGTGTGTGCCCAGCAGTCTCAGTACGCGCTTGCCATAGCCGCCGGTCGGGCGCCGGCGGCTTCCTGCGCGATCTTGACGCCGACGCTGGCGCCGATGCGCGTGGCGCCCGCTTCGACCATCCGGCGCACGTCCTCCAGGCCCTTCACGCCGCCCGAGGCTTTGACACCAAGATCAGCGCCGACCGTCCGGCGCATCAAGGCCACATCCGCGACGGTCGCGCCGCCTTTGGAAAATCCCGTCGAGGTCTTAACGAAGTCTGCGCCGGCGCGCTTAGCCGCGAGACATGCGCGCACCTTCTCCTCGTCCGTTAAGAGCGCCGTTTCAATGATCACCTTGCAGGTGACGCCGACTTCGTGTGCGACTTCGACGACCGAGCGTATGTCATGCTCGACCGCACAATCATCATTACTCTTGAGCGCGCCGATATTGATGACCATGTCCACCTCGCGCGCGCCGTCAAAGATCGCGCGCCGCGCTTCATAAGCCTTCACGTCCGGGAGTGTTGCGCCGAGCGGAAAGCCGATCACGGTGCAGACGGGGACGCCCGTGCCGCGCAGATGGCAGGCGGCCGCGCGTACCCACGTCGGGTTCACACACACGGACGCGAAATGAAAACGCGCCGCCTCTTCGCACAAACGCCGGATGTCGTCCCCGGTCGCTTCAGGCTTGAGGAGCGTGTGGTCGATCAGGCTGGCCCAATCCCTGGCGGAGGCCGTCTCGCCGAGCACCAGCCCGATGCGTGCCGCGCCCGCATCCACTACCCTGTGCATCCGCTCCGGGCAGCGGTTGAAACACTCGTTTGTGCAGCCGCACATCGCCGCCTGTGCGTCCACGTCGCCGTTCAGGCGCGCGACGATCACATCCGTAATCTGCTCGACGAGGCGTTCAAGGTCGCCGTTGTGTGAATATGGCATCCGTGCAAATGCTCCTGAATCTCAGGGGATTTAACGGCGAAATCAGCGAGTCCGTTGCTGATTAGATCGCGCCGATCTGTTGAAAAAGGCCCATGAAGTCGAAGTTGTTCCAGGCTTCGACGATCTTACCGTTTTTAACGCGGGCGATGCACATGCCGTTGATCGCTACGGGCTGGTTGGTCGCGGCCAGTCCAAGTCCTTCTCCGGTATGCCTGGCCCGAACGCTACAGCGAACGGCGACCTTGTCCCCTTCCGCGATTGCATCCTCGATTACTACCTGAATATCAGGGAAAGCACCGCGGAACTTATGAAAGAAGGGCTTAAATCCTTCCGGGCCGCGCAGCTCGCTGCCGCTTTCATCAGCCAGGCCATGAGCCACGCCATCCTCAGCAAATAACTGGTCAATCACCTCCTCCCGCCCCTTATTCCAGACCTCCTCAAACCAACGGCGCATTACTTCCTTGCTTTCGGTTGTCATATCTTTACTCCAAGTCGTATTGGACCTATCCAAAGATATTAAGCGTTCTTCTGCCCTTTAATCACCACAACAATTTCACAGGATAATCCGAAAACACATGATCCATGCTCACAAGAGACGCGTCCTCCTCATTAGCCTGCACAATTAATAGCCTGTCGAATGGATCTTTATGATGAGCAGGCAAGGCGTCTAATGCCAGAACGTGCTCCAAATTAATTGATAGAATGTGCAAACCGTTCGTTTGTTGTTGGCTCTCAGTCAACTCCCGTAAGGGAAGATTGAGTTTCAACTTACCCGACTGGAGTTTTATCTGCATCTCCCGGACACTGACCACACTCAGTAGCAGGCTGTTTCCTCCATCTTCGCATAAAGCAGGCACCTTCGGTGAAAGTTTCTCTGGTTCGCTCGCCCACCATATAAAAGCGTGGGTGTCCAGTAGCAGTTTCATACTGCTCCCGTCCAGAATTCTTCCGGCAGCGGTTCATCAAAATCTTCGCTCACCCACACCTTGCCCCTGTTCAAACCAGCCACACGGGGCTTATTTGATGAAGTAAGGGGAATCAATCGCGCTACGGGTTTGTTGTTTTCCGTAATTATTACCTCATTACCCTCTAAAGCCAATGCCAGCAATTCCGGCAATTGGGCTTCTTGAATATCCACAGTTTTAGTCATCACCTATTGACTTCCTCAATGTTCAAGACTGCCATTGTGCGAATACAACATTTACGCAATTGCCCTTATGAGATGTATCTCTGGCGAAGTATAAGGTTTAACACTTGTATTGTCGCTCGATGGCGTCAATCTTCGCAACGCGTTTGCGGTGCCGCTCCTCTTTGATCTCGGTAGTTAACCAGGCGCGCACGATCTCGCGCATCTCGGCACCGGTGATCGTCTTGCTGCCGAGGGTGAGGACGTTGGCGTCGTTGTGCTCGCGGGAATTCTTCGCGACTGAGACAGAGTAGCAGGCGGCTGCGCGCACGCCGGGAACTTTGTTGGCGGTCATCGCGGAGCCGACGCCCGCCCCGTCAATGATGATGCCGACGTCTGCCTGAGAGTCGGCGACGGCGCGCGCAACGGCGTGGGCAATGTCTGGATAATCGACGGCCTCTTCGGAGTTGGTGCCATAATCGCGGACGCGTTGGCCGAGTTCGCCGAGAAACTTCTTTAATTCCTCCTTCATCGCGTAGCCACCGTGATCGGCGCCGACGGCGACGAGTTTGTTTGCGCGTGAGCCGCGACGCGGGGCGCGGCGGACCAGCTCAATTTTCCGCTCGCGCACGATGTCGGCGGCGAGCGGCGTCAGGCGTGCGCCTTCCGCGACGCGCAGACGCGCGCCTTCTGCTAAGCCACGCACGTCGTCTTCGGTAATGACCGCCTTGGAGGACTCATCGCGCGTGAAGGCCGGATCCGGTTCAGGGTTTGACGCTTTCTCAGGCGCGATAGAAATGAACCGGCTCGGTACGGATGAGCACCCTCCCGCCGTTCCCGGTGACATCGGGCCGGCGGGCGCCGCGCCGCCGGAGGCCATCTCTTCTTCAGCGGGAATCGCACTGTTAAGTACGTCGCGAACGAGAGCGCGTACGCGGTCACGAGTTTCCTGATCGTCGGACATAAACCAGTAATCAGGCCTCAGTGGTCAGTACTCAGTAGTTAGTTTTTGGCTGATTACTGAGTACTGATTACTGACCACTTTTTTATGATGTATCGCGTAAGTCCAATAAACGCCCGGCGGAAGCCGTTACTTTTCCTGCGCGCAGGAGGAAGTCTACGCGGCCCAGGTAAATGCCGCTCTTACCCACCTGAAAGATCACGGTCTCTTTGCCGGAAGGCTGCCTGGCGAGCACGGGCTTTTCCATAAAAGTGTGCGTGTGGCCGCTGGCGATAAAATCTATGCCGTCCACCTGCGCAACAACTTGCGAATCGCCGGTCTCACCCTTTTCCGGGTGTTCATAGTAACCCAGATGTGAGAGGCACACGACCATCGCGCAATGCTCGCGCTCGCGTAAAACCTGCACAGACCCGCGCGCCGTGTTAACAGGGTCGAGATATTTTACACCCTTGAAAGTATCCGGCGCATTCAAACCCACCAGGTTAATCCCCAGCCCGAAGATGCCGACTCGCACGCCTCCAACTTCGCGCACGACGTAAGGCTTGACGCGGCTCTCGATGGCTGTGCCGTGCACGTCGTAGTTAGCCGAAACGAAATCAAAGTTAGCGAACCTCATCGCTGCGGCGAGGGCTTCGACGCCGTTATCGAAGTCGTGGTTGCCTAAAGTTCCCACGTCGTAACCGATGGCCGACATGGCCTTGTACTCCACTTCGCCGCGAAAGAAGTTGAAGTAGGGCGTCCCCTGGAACGCATCGCCGGCGTCAACCAGCAGGGTGTTAGGATTCTCCCGTCGGACCCGCTTAACCAGAGTGGCACGCCGGGCCACTCCGCCTTTGCCCGCGTACTTGTCGTTTGCCGGGAGCGGATCAATCTGTGAATGCACGTCGTTCGTGTGCAGGATGGTGAGCAGCGTCTCGCCCGGTCCGGGCTCAAGGAGCGGCGCAGCGAGTGCCGGAAAGTTTGCCGGAGCGAACGATGAGAAAGCGCTCCGCGAGAAAGAGAGCGCTGCGCCACACGCTATTGATGTGCTTAAGAATTTGCGTCGGGTGATCATTGCTTACCTTCTGTCTTCGCCGCGCCCGTTTGTTCAGAGATGAAACGCCCACCCGGCGTTGGCTTGAGCGGTCGTCCCGCCGCCGTCTCTGCTTTTACGTATTCAAGCACGGCATCGCGCAGTGTCAGACCCAACGGGCGTACGTTCCGGCCCTCCTTCAGGACGGCGTAATTGCCGCCGCGCTTGACAAGATAATCACTCGTGACGATGGTGTAAATGGCCGCCGGGTCAACCGGATACAAAGCCCCGCCCGGACCGATCAGCTTTGCGTTAATAAGCTCATTTTTCTTCTCGGCAGTAGTTCGATAGCGGAGGAGGGCGCCGGACTGGGCGTCACGCTGCGCGACGATGGTGCCGAGGAAACGCAAGAGCTGCTCGCCGGTCAGATCAACTGTGACGAGCGCGTTCTCAAACGGGAGCAGATCGAAAATATCGAGCGCGCGCAGGTCGCCCGCCCCGATGACATCTTTGCGCAGCCCGCCGGTGTTAGTGACAGCGAGCGGAACGGATTTGCCGAGCTTGCCTTGGGCGCTCGCCCGGATTGCATCGGCGACGAAATTGCCGAGGGACCCGCCGCCCACCCCTTCCTTCTTCAGATCGCCCGCAAGGCGTCCGATTACCACATTGAGAGCGCGCACCTTAGGGCTGTAAGGCGCTAACATCGCATCCACCGCCGGATCATCCGGGATGCTCGCATCAATGGCGCGCTCCGTCGCGCGCGCGTGAATTTCGACAGATGAATCCGAAGGCTTGCTATCGCTTGTCGCAGGAGTCGGTGCACTGCATGGGGCCGCAGGGCGCGCGGTTTCGGCCCCGGCCTGCTGCCCCATAGCGATGTTCGCGCCGGGCGAGATCAGGCACAGCAGCCATAGGGCGGTGCCGCATGCACACAGTATCGAATCTTTCACTCTTTTCCCTTTCGCTTGAAACATTGACCTGCGGAGAGAGCTTCTTTAGTATGTCGCAGCATGAGGGCGCACGCAAACGTTAACCGGGTTTTGTAATTTAATCAATGAATCAATAGCCAAACGATCAAACCATCAAATTTTTGATTGGAGATAATCTTGGCCACTTCTTCCGCTCACATCACGTCGGAGTTCAGCAACCCAAATCTGGAGCCGCTCTTTTCCGCCGAGGCTATTCAGATACGCATCGGCGAGCTGGGCGCAGAGATCGCGCGCGATTACGCGGGCCGCAACCCTCTGCTGATCGGCGTATTGAAGGGGGCGTCCATCTTCATCAGCGACCTGATACGTGCGATTGATCTGCGCCTCGGCATCGAGTTCATGGCGATCTCAAGCTACGGCGCATCAACGCGCACCTCGGGCGAAGTGCGGATTGTGAAAGATCTGGACGTGCCGATCGAAGGGCGCGACATCCTCGTTGTGGAGGATATCGTTGACACGGGGCTCACGCTCTCCTATCTGCTCGCCAACCTGCGCCAGCGCGGCGCAGCAAGCGTCAAGCTCGTCGCGCTCCTCGACAAATACGAGCGGCGGCAGCGCGACGTTAAAATTGACTATCTCGGCTTCAAGATACCGGACGCCTTCGTCGTCGGCTACGGCCTTGATTTCGCCGAACGCTACCGCAACCTGCCGTACGTTGCGATTCTTAAAACAGTTGGCGATTGAGTTTACCAATCACTCCTCGCACAATAAAAGCGCGCACCTCCGGTGGTGAGATAACGGCAGGCCCCGGCTTGCAGGGAATGCCAGGATCAGGAAGAGGTAAGAATGATCGTTCTTCTAGAGGGTGGTTGCCGTGTTACCGGCGGGAGGGAAGGCACGCCGGCCGTGGAAGGGACATTGCGTATATGGAACCAGTTGGGCCGGGCGGCTGGCGCACAAGCCATCTCACTTCGAATCATGGAGTTTTTGCCCGGCCTCTCGCCGGGGCTATGCAACAAGGACTGCGACGAGATCCTTTACGCCCTGGAGGGAGAAGCCACCGTTTTTATTGAAGGCTGGCCTTATCAAATTCACGCGGAGACCGGCATCTATCTCCGGCCGGGTGAGACCTTGACCGTTAATAACCCCGGCCCGGGGCCGCTCGTCCTCATCAGCTCACGGTGCCCGGAGCCTTTGGGCGGGACGGCGATTGTTCCGGCCTTGACGTCTCACTCTCGGCAGGCCAGACCGCCTGCGCGGCCACCCGTCGTGCGCCTTGCCGAGCGCAAAGCTGTCCCCACGGCCGACCGCTGGTACCGCGTTTTGGTTGATACGGAAGTCGGGAGCGCGCGGGTGACACAGTTCGTCGGCTCAATCCCTCCGGGTCGCGCGCCCGACCACTTTCACACGTATGAAGAGGTCCTATTTATCCTGCGCGGGACGGGCCGGATGTGGGCCGGCGAAACCAGCACGGAGATCGGCGCGGGATCATGCGTTTACTTACCCAAGCGCCAGGTTCACTGCGTCGAAAATAGGGGACGGGATGAACTCCGGCTCCTCGGTCTGTTTTATCCGGCGGGCAGTCCCGGCGCGCGCTACGACATAAATTGAGATCAGACGGCCTACCGGCCGATCAACTCGGCGAGGATCGACATCGCTTGATGCACCTCTTCATCCGTGTTGAAGAAGTGGGGTGACAGGCGCAAGCCAACTCCCGGACGCCAATCGACGAACACCCTTCGCTCGGCCAGGCGAGACGTCATCTCCGGCGCATCCTCGACGCGGATCATGACCGAGCCTCCCCGCTCGCTGCCTCTTTGCGGACTGTTCAGATGCCATCCTCGCTCTAAAGCGAACTCGACCATCCAGGTTGTTCTGCGCTGTGATTCTTTGGCAATGACGGGCAGCCCGACCTCTTCGACGATGTTCAGACCGGCCAGGCAAGAATAGAGTCCGGGAATGCTTGGCGTCCCTTGAGCGAACCTGCGTACCGAATTGGCATAACGCATATCGCGGGAGAATTCGAAAGGCTCGGCATGCGCCACCCAGCCGGTGAGGCGCGGCTGCAGCTCTCTGTGGAGGTCGGGCCGCACGTAGAGGTAGCCGCAAGCAGGCCCCCCGCACAGCCACTTGATCGTTCCTCCGATCAGGAAGTCGACCCCCCAACCGGCGGCGTCCATCTCCACCACGCCCGCCGACTGGTACACATCCAAGAGGACCAGCGCGCCCATGCGATGCGCGCGCTCGACAATCGCCCGCGCGTCAACGCGATAGGAGCTGCGGTAGGAAGTATGTGACAGGGCGACAAGACAGGTCGTCTCGTCGATGGCTTCAAGGATCCGTTCTAAAGGGGTAGTGATACCGTCATTTGACGGAACGATGTGGACACTGGCCCCGAGGCGCTTTTGAGCCTCCCAGATATACCCCATCGACGGAAAGTCGAGCGCCGTCGTGACTACTTTACTGCGCCTAGCGGAACCGAAGTCGAAGCAGGAGGCCACCGTCGAGAGGGCAATGGATGTATTGGGTTGGATCTGTACGGAGCCGGGTGCCCCGCCGAGGATGCACGCGATCTGATCACCGACGTGCCGGGAGAGCTCCCACCAGCTGGTCGCCCAGGCATCCTCGCCGGTATGGCGCTCCCACGCCTCTGTGTAGGCCAGCATGCTCGCGCGCGCTGCGCGCGGAACCGGCCCGAGGCTGTGGCTCAGCAGGTGAATCCCCGAAGCCAGGGTGGGGAATTCTTCGCGACGACGATTAAAGGTTGATTCTGACATTGGTAGCCACAAGATTACCCATCTCCTCCGGCTGGCGCGTGCCGGCCAGTATCTCACGCGCGCCCGCACGGGCACACGCAACTACAAGGGCGCGACCGAGGCCGCGGTTGGCTCCCGTCACCAGCACCCTTTTACCTTCAATCTCCATCCCTAATCTCCACCGGTCCGAGCGTAGGCTTGTCCAGAATCATCAAGTTATGGTGCGGTTCCCGTATGCCACGCCACCGAGCGTAAACGTAGAGCGCCGCCCCGACCATGCCCCACACCAGCACCAGCTCAAGGCTCGTCAGTGAATGGGTGCTGATTCTCTGCCGGAGACTCTGTTCACGCAGGATGCGCAAGTCCTGAGACACCTGGACCGCTACGAGTATTCCCATTGCCGCCAGGGAAAGCAGTGCCGCCGCCCGCTGGAGCGGTAAAGGGATAGAAACTCTGATCAGGCTGTAAAGTTGCGGATTCCAACGCGGCAGCAGCAGGAAGACCAGGCTGTGCATGAAGTAGAGGATCACCAGCGCAAAGACCGCGATGTTCAAAGCCAGCGTAAGCTGCCCGCTGATGAGCAGGAAAGCCGATGCCACGAGCGTCAGAGTCAGCCCACGAATCGGCGTGCCCGTGCGAGGATTAATCGCCCCGACCCAATTCGTGACCAGGCGGTCGCGTGCCAGGATAATGGCCAGCCGCGAGGGGACCAGCATCGTCGGGTTCATAGAGGTCGTGATCGCCATAATCGCGCCGAAGGTCACGAACAATGCCGCCCCGACCGGAAGATAGACGGAGGCGACCTCCGCCATCGGCGCGTTACTGGCTTGTAAGCGCCCTCCGGGCAAAACGCCGAAGGCGACGACCGACATGAGCACGAATATTATAGCCGTCACACTGATTCCTTTCAGAAAGACCAGCGGCAACTGTCGCGTGCTGTCCTTCACCTCTCCCGCGGTTTGAGCCAGCGATTCGAACCCGGCGAAAGAAAAGAATAGCGGCACGAGGCTCGCCGCGAAGCCTCCGAGCCCGTGCGTGATAAACGGCCTGTAATTCGACAAGCGGATGGCGAACAAGCCCGGCCCGATCAAGACGACCAACGAGAGGCCCAGCAGTGCGCACGTCAAGACCTGAATGCGACCGAACCAGCGCACCCCGATGACATTGATCAGGTAAAAAAAGACCAGACTACACAGGGCCAGCGGCAAGCGGTATGCCTCCGGGCGAAGACGGCCGCCGGCAAATTCGATCATATAATCGGCCAGGGCAACGGCGAGGAAAGCCTCGGCGCCGATGTAAGAGATAATCTTGAGCCATGCCCCGATAAATGCGATCCGGTGTCCGCCGAGGGTCCGTGAAATGTGTGTGTACTCGCCGCCGGGCTCACGCCCGAGGGGCGTTGAAAGAAAGGCCGAATAGGCCACGGAGGAGGCGAGGATGACGGGTGTGAGAACAATATAACCGAGAATCACGCTCGGACCGGTGAGCGCCCAAGCGTGGCTCGTCACCGTAAAGATTCCCGCCCCGATCAGGATTCCGATCAAAGCGGCGTAGGATTCCACCAGGCCGAGATCGCGCCGCAAGCGACCGACAATTACCGCCGATGTCGTCGCTCCCTTTTCCTTCTCATCGCCGGCGTTCATCGGCGCGGCTCCATCAGTTGATTCGCCGGCAAGCTCGGGTCAAGCACCTTCAAAGCGCTCTCGACGCCCGCAACGGGTAGGCTCTCGGTGTCCAGCAGACCGAGCTGGGCGAGAACAGAAGCTTGGTCCCAGTAGATGTGCTCATGCGCCAGCTTGCCGTCGCGAAAATGCACGATCACGACGAGCGGGACTTTGACGTGCTTGCCCGTCGGCGGAATGCCGGGCAGCATCCAGTCCATCCTGACCGTGTGAGTGAACTCAAAGACCATCTCGTCAACTATGCGGTCGGCTCCGACGGTGCGCGAGACGGGCGTCATGCCGGTGTCCGGCGGCATCTGTGGAATGAAGTGCTGCGAATAGAAGTCACGCAGTTGGTTGCGCCCGACACCTCCGGTCAGCACGGGGATGTGGTTGACGTAGGCGTCCTCCATCATCGTCCTGAGCGTATCTTCGGTGTTGCGGGTGGCAAACTCATATTTGATATGTTCGTCCCACAGGTCGAAGAGGGCCTGTTTGGCGGAAGTAGAGCTTGACCCGACAAGGTGCCGCACAAAGAACTCCAGGGTTCTCAGATTCGCCAACTCGGCGGCCTGAGCATCGAAGTGCGCTCCGCCGACGCGGGCGAAGGCATGATCCTGTTCCGGGTAGTCGTGGAGTGTGACGAGATGACAGGTGTTGAGGGCCTCGTGTATTTTGGCCTGGGTGGACGGCGGGCAGAACTGATCCTTGCCCGCGATATGCAGCATGAGCGGGCAGCGCAGATTCACGGCCTCATCGAGAGCGGCATCAATGCGGACGCCGTAGTAACCGACTGAACAGTCGGGGCGAAAGCGCGCGGCCAACAGGTACGCGAGCTTGCCGCCGAGGCAAAAGCCCAGGGCACCGACTTTTCCGCTGCAGGCCGGGTGTTGGCGGAGAAAGGCCAGGGCCGCCGCCGCGTCCTCCACGGCTTTGGCTTCGTCGAGCCCTTGATAAAGCGCAAAGGCCCGGCGCCATTCTTCGTCGCTTTTGTCGGTCAATTGGACCCCCGGCCCCTGCCGCCAGAACAGGTCAGGGCAGACGACGACGAATCCTCTCTCGGCGTACCAATCGACAACGGCGCGCATCTCCCGGTTGACCCCGAAGATTTCCTGCAAGAGCACGAGGCCGGGCCCGTTTCCGCCCGCGGGCTGTGCCAGGTATGCCGCAAACTCGCCGCCTTCAAGTGATTTGATTATAATCATGTCGCTCATTTTAGTTGCGGTGCCGGGAGTATTCTGGAGCGGCTCGGAATATTACCGGAGTGCTTCTTATTTCTCCAAACAATTTAGAACTCCTAACAAAATGAATTTCGTTTTATCGAGCAGTAGGTTAGCATAGGCAGTGATACGGATGGAGAATGACCGATGGCTAAACCCCTGCTCGATGATGATCTGTGGCAACTGATGTGAAGCAGATGGTATAATTGAGTAGAAGGGTGGCAGAGTTTATCGGTAGCAACCCAGAGGGTCTTTTTGATTTCGGTGTCGGTCATGTTTAGGTCTTTCTAGGTAATCATTAGAATGGTGGCTGTCGTCATTACCTGAGGAAGCGATAACATTCTGTAGAGTTCGGGAAGATTTGAAACCATATCCTTAAAGCGGCCCTCGATTTCCGTATATTTCTCCTGGTAACGCGCAGCCAGCTTGAGATCAGTAGTAATGACCGCATCAACGCCAATTGTTTGTGAGTCCAAATCCAGGCCAAAACTTCCGTGGGCCAGAACCATTGCATCTTCCGGCGAAAAAGAGAACTCTCTCAAGCGTCGTGCCCAGCGACGTAAGTAATGAGCTTTTCTCAGAATTCGCGTGTCAGCCAAAATTGGCGCAGCAAAAAGCTTGGAGCGTACGTGTAGAATGTTTGATGTCTGTTCGGTAATGTAGAGAAGATTGGTGAGCGTAGACGTGTGCGCATAGGCGTTAGCCGCTTCGACCTGAAGTAATGTTGGTGGCACTCCCAGAGCCAGTCGTGCCCGGCGCTTATAGACCCTTCGGATCACGCCTTTGTCAAAGAGGACGCTACTTGGCTGGAAGGTCAATTTCGTCTTCCTCAGCTTCAGCCTCTAATGACTCGGCCCCCTCATCCCACAAACGATCCTGCTCTTCTTCACTTAGGTCTTCGTAGCGGCGCGCCTCGGCCCGGGCAAGGCGACGCTCTTCGTCGCTCAGGCTGCTCCACCACGTCTGACTCTTCGGATCGACGCCGCCCTGATAGACGAGCAGCCCATCGGCAGATTCGATGAGTGTGAGCTCATCCCCCGGACGCAGGCCGCGCTTCTTAATGATTTCTTGCGGAATCGTAAGTTTTCCATCTGGGTCTACGATCAATTTTTCCATCTCTCCGCACCTCGATATTTGACTAATAAGCATTCTGCAGGCCGAGGTTCTCGGGCTTCCGCCATCAGCAGATGACATAAAGAATATATCTGTTTTTAGGAGTCAGGCAATTGCCACCAAGCGTTTCGCGAACCTCCGCTCTTAGCAAAGGAGCCGGATGCTAATCAAAACAAAGAGCGTTACTACGAAACATTGAGACAAAGATATGGTTAACTGTCTCTAACTCTACAACGCTCTGGTGCATTCAGACGAACTCATCTAAAATGGTGCGACACGCGGTGGATAGAGTAGCTGGCCGACCCCTTGATCAGGCTTCCGGGGCGCGCCGGGACAACCAGCAGCTTTCAAGGCAATCCCGAAGTGAGAACCAAGATATCCAAGTGTAACCCCGGGGGGTAGTTTGTTGGCAGATTCCGTTTTCCATCTCGAGTGAGAGGAGATAGGGTGGCCGGCCGAGGCCCGCTGAGGCTGATCGTGTAGCCGCCCGAATTTCTATGGCCGAATCTCGAACAACAGTGAGCCAGGGCTTTGGGGCCACCATGCGGCGCGACGCATGGTGGCTCGAGCCGGTGCCGGTGGTCATCGTGCTCGGCTTATTCGGCGTCTACGCGACCTTGAGAGCTTTCGAGGGCACGTATTACGAATGGGGGCCATACCTCTCGCCATTTTATTCACCGCTGATCGACCCGGCGCACCACTGGTGGCCACTCTCTCCGGCGTTACTAATTCTGGGAGGGCCGCTCGGCTTCCGCGTGACATGCTACTACTATCGTAAAGCTTACTACCGCGCGTTCTTCCTTGACCCACCGGCGTGCGCCGTCGGTGAACCGGGCGAGCACCGCTATCGCGGCGAGACCGCGTTCCCGCTCATTCTGCAAAATCTGCACAGATATTTTCTCTATCTCGCGTTAATCTTCCTCGTCATCCTTTGGTACGACGCGATCCGCGCCTTTTCGTTCGGCGGACGCTTCGGTATCGGCGTCGGCTCTCTCGTGCTTTCGGGCAACATTATCCTGCTCACGCTCTACACCTTCTCGTGTCACTCGCTCAGACACCTGGTGGGCGGCAACGTCGATTGCTTTTCGTGCGCGGCGTTTGGTCGCTCACGTTATGCGGCGTGGCGCGGGGCGGGCGTTCTCAACGAGCGCCACATGCTGTTCGCCTGGCTAAGCCTGCTGTCAGTCGGTTTTGCCGATCTATACGTGAGACTGGTAGCGTCGGGCGCAGTACGCGACTTCAGATTATTGTGATGGAGAAATACGAGACACACGAACACGATGTGCTGATCATTGGCGCGGGCGGCGCGGGCCTGCGTGCGGCGATCGAAGCGCTCGCCTCCGGCGCGAGTGTCGGTGTGGTCTGCAAGTCACTGCTCGGCAAAGCGCACACCGTGATGGCCGAAGGTGGCATTGCGGCGGCGATGGCTAACGTTGACACGGCTGACGACTGGCGTACGCACTTCCAGGACACGATGCGCGGCGGGAAATTCCTGAGCAACTGGCGCATGGCCCAGATTCATGCGCAGGAGGCACCCGACCGCGTGCGCGAGCTTGAGCAGTGGGGCGCGCTCTTTGATCGGACGAGCGACGGCGAGATTCTGCAACGCGCCTTTGGCGGACACACGTTCAAGCGGCTGTGCCATGTGGGCGACCGCACCGGCCTTGAGATGATCCGCACGCTCCAGGACCGCGGCGTGCACCTGGGCGTGGATGTTTACATGGAGTGCGCCGTGACGCGACTGCTCCGGGATGGCGAGCGCGTCGCGGGCGCGTTCGCCTACTGGCGCGAGCAAGGCCGCTTTGTGGTCTTCAAAGCGAAGGCGGTCGTTGTTGCGACGGGCGGTATCGGCAAGGCGTACCGCATCACTTCAAACTCGTGGGAGTACACCGGCGACGGGATGGCGCTCGCCTACGACGCGGGCGCCGAGTTGATGGATATGGAGTTCGTGCAGTTTCACCCGACCGGCATGGTGTGGCCGCCGGGCGTGCAAGGCATCCTCGTCACCGAGGCGGTGCGCGGCGAGGGGGGCGTACTCCGCAACCGGCTCGGCGAGCGCTTCATGGAACGCTACGACCCGAAGAAGATGGAGCTATCGACGCGCGACGTGGTGGCGCGTGCGATCTACACGGAGGCGCGTGAAGGTCGTGGCACCGAGCACGGCGGCGCTTATCTGGACATCTCGCACAAACCGGCCGAGTACGTGAAGCGCAAGCTGCCGAGCATGTATCATCAGTTTCGCGAACTCGCCGACGTCGACATTACCAAGGGGCCGATGGAAGTCGGCCCGACCTGTCATTACATGATGGGCGGCATTCGCGTTGACGCCGAGACGTCCCAGTCGACTGTGCCCGGACTCTTCGCCGTCGGCGAGGCGGCGGCCGGACTCCACGGGGCAAACCGCCTCGGCGGCAATTCCCTCTCGGACCTGCTCGTCTTCGGTCGCCGGGCGGGGCTGGCGGCCGTCGAGCACGCCAAGCGAGTCGGGCCACCGTCAATTGATGCGGGGCAGATCGAGGAGGCCGGGCGCGAGATGCTCGCGCCGTTCGAGCGCACGGATGGCGAAAGCCCCTACGAGATACACCGCGACCTGCAAGAGGCGATGCAGAACTACGTCGGCATCTTCCGCAACGAGGAGGACCTCCGTGCCGGGCTAGCGGAAGTTCAAAGGTTGAAAGAGCGGGCGGCGCGGGTGCGCGTCGAAGGGTCACGGCTCTTCAATCCCGGCTGGCATCTGGCGCGCGACCTGCGATCAATGCTGATAGTCTCAGAGGCCATCGCTTTGAGCGCGCTCGAACGCAAGGAGAGCCGCGGCGCGCACAGCCGCATTGACTATCCCGACTACGATGACGGCTGGGGCAAGCGGAACAATATCATCTCGCGTGACGTAGACGCGATGCGGCTCGACCAATCACCCACGCCTGAGATGCCGGATGAGTTGAAGCGGATTTTGGCCGAGGACAAATGATCAAGGTTAGATGCCGGTTAGGAGCCTCTAACTCCCGAAAATGATTGCGGAGGTCAGGGCGATGGCGGATGCGATCCTGAAAGTGTTTCGCGGTAATCACGAGGGCGGACAACCGGTCGAGTATCGAGTGCCGGTTGCGCCCGGCATGGTCGTGCTCGATGCGCTGCATTACATCCAGGCGCACCAGGCGCCCGACCTCGCCGTGCGCTGGAATTGCAAGGCGGGCAAGTGTGGCTCGTGCTCGGCCGAGGTCAACGGGCGGCCACGCCTCACGTGCAAGACGCGCATGGATGCCCTGCCGCAGGACGCGCCCATCACGGTCTATCCGATGAAGGCCTTTCCGGTGATCAAGGACCTGGTCACCGACGTGTCGTGGAATTACAAGGTGAACAAAAAGATTCCGCCGTTCACGCCGCGCCGCGACGTCGAGTGGAAAATGCAGCAGCAGGATATCGACCGCGTGCAGGAGTTTCGCAAGTGCATCGAGTGCTTCTTATGCCAGAATGTTTGCCACGTCCTGCGCAACCATGAGAAGCAAGAGCGGTTCGGCGGCCCGCGCTTCTTCGTCCGCGCGGCCGCGCTCGAGATGCACCCGCTCGACGGGGTGTCGCGCACCCGCCTGCTTAAGGACGAGCTCGGCATCGGCCTCTGCAACATCACCAAGTGCTGCACCGAGGTCTGCCCGGAAGGTATTCACATTACCGACAACGCGATTATTCCGCTCAAAGAGCGCGTGGTTGACGACTTTTATGACCCGGTGCGCTGGTTTATGCGCAAGGTCAGAGGGAAAAATCGGAAGGCAAAATAAAGGGGCCCCGCGCGGGAGGATATTATTCCAGGCGTCTGCGTTGAGAGGGCCGAGGTGTCCGATATAATGTCTGATTAGCGGGTGAGAACATCGGGGTTGAGGGGTCGGCCGGTGTCCAGGCCAAGGCGCCTGGCTGCGAAACGTGGACGGTTCTTCCGGGGATCGGACGTGATCGGTGAAGCCTGCCGCCGTGGTGAGAGTAGACGGTCGCCGACGACGCGCATCCCCAGCAAAGGAGGCCCTGTGGAACTAAAGCTAAAATCCATCTCGAAGAGCGCAGTTGCCGCAGCCATCTCGAAGGCTGAGCTTTATCGCTATCTCAATGAGCCCGGTGAGGCCGAGTCGATCTGCCGCGACATACTCGCGGTCGAGCCCGACCATCAGGCGGCCCTACGGCTGCTGGGCCTCGCGATCACTGACCAGTTTACCGGCGACCCGCAGGACCGCTACGCCGAGGCGGAGGCTGTTTTTCAGCGCCTCACGGACCGCTACGAGCAGATCTACTACACGGGCCTGCTGCACGAACGAAGGGCGAAGGCGCAACTGCGCGCCGGCCGCTCGCCCTACGCGCTGCGGGTGCTCTTCGAGGAAGCGATGCATTACTTCGAGGAAGCAGAGAAGATCAGCCCCCAGGATAATGACGATGCGATCCTTCGATGGAACCGTTGTGTGCGTTTGCTGCAAGGCCGGCTCGGCTCTGAATGGCGGAAAGAAATAGATGTGTTAGACGCTGGTGACAGCCCGCCAATTTGAGGCTCGGCCAATACCCCGCGACAGGCCGGGCGCCCCACTCGGACGCCGGCTCTTCGGCACTCAGGTAATCCGTCTCATGGTAACGGTCAGTCGCACCGACGTGCCTTGCAACCTGTCAGACTTGCGGTACGCTCTATACCCGCGAGAAGCAGCCGGAAACTGGCGAAATACATTACCGCCAAAAGTGATACTGCTGGCGAGTCCGTTTTGCAGCGAACAAGGCTGCTATTGAGCTGGCACCCCAGAACCGTAGGACTACTCCGCCCTCAACGTGACCGAGGGATCAACCCGCGCCGCACGCCACGCGGGCACCCAGCAGGCGACCGCGGAGACGCCCGCCAGCAGTGCGATCACGCCGAGGTAGGCGACCGGGTCGCGCCGCGAGACGCCGAACAGCAGCGAGATGAGGGCGCGGCTCGCGGCCACCGCCCCACACAGCCCCGCCACGACGCCGACCCCCGTGAGCGCCATGCCCTGTCGAACCACCAGCGCGAGGATCTGGCCGCGCGACGCGCCCAGCGCCAGCCGCACCCCGATCTCGCGTGTTCGCTCCGTGACGCTGCCGGAGAGCACGCCGTAGATGCCGGTGGCCGCGAGCAGGAGCGCCACGACGCCGAACGCCTCGAACAGGATCAGCACGAAGCGCCGCTCGGCTGCCGACGCGGCGAGCAGATCATCCATCGTGGCGACTCGTGCGATCGGCTGATCTTTGTCCGCCGACCAGATCGCCTGTCTGACGGCCGGCGCAAGTGCCGCCGCGTCACCGCGCGCGCGGATCACCAGCGACAGCGCCCTATCTACGAACCACGACTGGGTAGTCGTGATGTATACTGCGTCCGGTTGGCCCATCGCCAAGGAGACCTGCTTTACGTCGCCGACCACACCGACAACAGTGAACCATGGTCTGTCAGTGGGACCAATGTGAACACGCCGGCCGATGGGGTCTTGATCGGGAAACTTGCGCTTCGCGAGCGATTCGCTGATCAGAACGGCCGCCGGCGCGCCCGCGGCGTCGTGCTCGTCGAGGAGGCGCCCGCGGCGCAGTGGGATGCCGGTCGTTTCCAAGTATCCCGGGCTCACCGCGTACCGAAACACGTTGTAAGCTGCTTTGGGGTCGTCACCCTCGAAGCGCGCGCCATACTCGTCATCGTCGCCGCTCAGCGGCAACTGACTGGTGAAAGCCGCTGAGCCGACGCCGGGAACCTGGCGTACCGCTTCCAGGGCCCGGGCGAAGAACCGATCGGTGGTCTCCTTGTCGAACCGCGGGCCCGCAGTCTGCACCTGCATGGTGAGCAGGTGTGAGGCGACGAACCCCGGATCGACCGCGAACAGGCGCTGGAGGCTGCGCAACAGCAGCCCGGCGCCCACCAGCAGCACGAAGGCGAGCGCGACCTCGGCGACGACGAGCGTACGGCGCGTCAATTGGTGGCCGCCGGCGGCGCGCCGTGAGCTTTGCTGCAAGCCTGTGTGCAGGTCGCTGCGCGAGGCGTGCAGTGCCGGAATCAGCCCGACCAGCAGGCCGATGAGCGTGGCACTGCCGAGTGCGAAAGCGAAGACGGTGCCGTCGACACGGATCGCGCTCGCCCGCGACAGTCCCGGCGGGCCGAGCGCCATCAACGCGCTGACCCAGAACTCCGCCACCAACAGTCCGAGCGCGCCGCCGACCGCGCCAAGCAGCAGGCTCTCCGTGAGCACTTGCCGGATCAGTCGAGTTCGCACGGCGCCCAGCGCGGCCCGCATCGCGAATTCGCCGCGCCGTTGTGCGCCGCGCGCCAGCAGCAGATTCGTCACGTTCACGCAAGCAATCAGGAGCACCAGGATCACCGCACCGAGAACGGCGAGCAACGCCGGCTTGATGCCGCGCGTGGCTTCGTCCTGCAGCGAAGCAGCGATGAACTCGACATCGCGGCCATACGTCTCCGGGTGCTGCTCATCGAGCACGGCGTGCCCGAGCGCATTGATCTCTCGCGTCGCTTGATCCACGCTGACCCCTGGCCGGAGCCGTCCCACTGTGTGCAGGTGATGTCCCCAAGCGGTTCCTAAAGACATGTCGTACTGCAACGGCGCCCACAGCTCGGCCGAGGTTGCCGGCACATTCTCGAACCTGCTCGGCATCACGCCGATGACGGTATAGAGGTCGCCGTCGAGTGTGATCTGGCGTCCGATGACCGTGCGGTCACCATTGAAGCGCCGCCACCACAGCGCGTCGCTGAGGATCACCACCCTGTGGCCGTTGAGCTGATCGTCGGACGCCTGGAAGTCCCGCCCCAGTGCCGGCGGCACGCCCAGCACCCGGAAATAGCTCGCACTCACGCGTTGCCCGTCAAAGCGTTCCGGCTGGTCCTCTCCGGTCATGGTCGGCTGCCAGGGCCTGAACACGGCGAGAGCGTCGAACGAGCGGTTCCGTTCCACGAGCCCGCGATACATGCCGAACGTTCCAGCGTTGCGCGACCCATCGCTGCCCACCTCCAAGATCGCCGCGATCCGGTCGGCGTGCGGGTACGGCAAGGGCTCGAACAGAATAGGGTTGACCGCGCTGAAGATCGCGGTGGTGGCGCCGATGCCCAGCGCCAGCGTCAGGACGGCGACGAGCGTGAAGCCGGGCTTCTTCCGTAGAATCCTCGCCCCGTAAAAGAGGTCTTGCCACAAGTCTTCGATCAACCGCACGCCCCGCGCCTCGCGGCACTCTTCCTTCGCCCGCCCCATCCCGCCGAAACTTCGCAGTGCTGCGCGGCGGGCCTCCCCCGGGCTCATCCCTTTGCGGACGTTCTCCTCCATCTCTCGCTCCAGATGAAAGCGTAACTCTTCATCTAACTCGCGATCCAACTCTGATCTCTTGAAGAGCGCCCACAGCCTGCGTGTCAGTTTGCTCAACATGAAAAAGCTCCGGTTCAAGTGGTTTGCAGGATGCGCTCAATGGCGACGGAGAAGCGTGCCCACGTCTCACGCTCCTCGGCCAACTGCTTCCGGCCCGCCGCGGTCAGTTTGTAGTACTTGGCGCGCCGGTTATTCTCTGACTCCCCCCCATTCGGAACTGATCCAGCCCTGCGCTTCCAGCCGGTGCAGGGCCGGGTAGAGCGAGCCCTGGTTGACCCTCAGGACGTCCTCAGAGATCTGCTGGATACGCTGGGTGATGTCCCAACCGTGGGTGGGCCCGAGGGCAAGGATTTTGAGCACGAGCAGGTCGAGGGTGCCTTGCAGCAGGTCAGTCTTCTGTTTCACCATAGCTCACCTCTAGATATTCTACAAGTCGGAGCATACAGCGGCACCTGTAGATTGTCAAGAGGAGACGTGGCGACGGGGCATGTTCAGGATGGGCCTTGCCAAGGGTCGTCAAATGTGATACCGCAGGCGAATTCAAAAACCTGGCGCGCAGGAAAAGCTTCTTCTCTGGACGCGTGTAGAATCTCGCGGCAATAATAGGGTCGTGGTGAATATCACAGTGCGGGAAGAAGGTCACGATACGTCTGCGGCCTATCGCCAGCCCAGGGAGAGGGAAAGGGCTGAGATTTCATCCGTCAGATAATGATTCACCTGAATGTATGGGAGGAGGTGATTTGAACCACCGCAGGGCTGGAGAGGGTCACAGAGGGGAAGCGAAATAAATTCAGAATAGATGGCGGCAGCTCCCCGCTGTTTAATGATGACTCGTCCATACCTACTATTGCAAACTGCTCTAATATGTTGAAAAGATCCCGGCAGGCTGCGTGGGCGCACTGCGCAATGCTGTGTCGAAGTTTGATCTCTCCTCTCCGACGAGGCGCACTACGTCAATAGCACGAGCGTCCATCTCCAACGATGGATGGGAATCCAATCTTACTCTTTGTCAGCTGTTTCGGCAGGCTCAGCGGGAAAAGTAATGCGGTCATAGACGTCGGCCAGACGCAATGTGCAGTCAATCGAGGTAAGGTAAAGGCTGCCCTCAAGTCCCTCCACTGAGCTTAGCTCCCAACGGTTATTACCCTTCCGGCGGTAATGGTCAATGAGTGGTTTGTTTTGGGCAACGAGCAGGTAATTGGTCAGCGAGGCTAAGTGTGTGCGATAGCGCAAGAATTTCTCGCCACGGTCATATGCTTCGGTTGAAGGGGACAAGACCTCAATGATGACTGTCGGGTTGAGCAAAATGTCGCGGTACTCGTCATGAAACTGTGGCTCTCTGCAGACGACCACCAGATCAGGATAGGAGAATAGGCCCTTCATCGTTTGGCGGGATGGCAGAACATTTCCGCTACGGACTTTGATGTCTTTCGACAATGCACGGCAGGTCTTGCCCAATAATTGAGTGCTGATGATCCGACTCAGGTTCATGCAAATGTCACCATGTTCGAGGCTTTCACCGGCCATCGCATAGATTTGTCCATCAAGGTATTCATGGCGTTCGACAGATTCTCGTTCCAAAGCGAGATATTCTTTGACGGTGTAGAGCGGTTGTGGCTCTGCAAGTACCATGACAGCACCTTCCGGCAGCATACTTAACTTAATGACTACGGCTCATTAAGATTTCGTCTCCACTATTGACCGATGGCGAGATTATACGCCTTTACCGCCGGATTTTCTTCTGCTCCCGTCCGTCTGGGTAAGGATGTCAAGTGAGCACCTGATTCCGCTAAGATGGAGAGCGCCAACAGGCGATCGCTTTAGACTCGGGGTCCACTGTGCTGGAGAATCTCTTCCATAACCAAAGACCCGTGATCGGCATGATCCATGCCGGCGCGCTGCCCGGCACGCCTGCCGGCAGGCAAAGTGTTGACGAGCTGACGGAATCGGCCGTGCGCGAAGCAGAAGCGTACCGTGCGGGCGGCGTCGATGGAGTCATGATTGAGAACATGCACGACCTGCCTTACCTGAAAGGCGCGGTCGGGCCGGAGGTCGTGGCGGCGCTCTCCGTGATCGGCCAGGCCGTGAAGGCTGAAAGCGGGCTGCCGGTCGGGATTCAGATTCTGGCCGCCGCAAACATCGAATCGATGGCCGTCGCGCATGCCGCCGGGCTGGATTTTATTCGCGCCGAAGGTTATGCCTTCGCACACATCGCCGATGAAGGGCTGATTGAGGCTCAGGCGTGGACGCGGATAATATCGCCGGCTTTTACGCCGTTGCCGACGGCTTCATCATCGGCTCGTACTTCAAAGCAGAAGGGCACTGGGCCAACGGCGTTGACCCGCAACGCGTAGGGCGGCTGATGGCGGTGGTGGAGAGATTGCGCAAAGAGTACATTGAAATCAGAGTGTGAGACCTGCTCCAAGCGGATTCGACAGGTATATCAATAAGACAACGTGCTGGCCTTCTATAGCGGTTCTCAAATGAGTGCGACCGAACCGCAAACAAAAAATTGAACCGCAGAGGACCCGAGAGGAAACAAAGAACAAACAAAAGAGATCCAGCAGAAGAATTCCGACCGGCCGGGAAGGAGACACGCCATGTACGATGCCGTCAAAGGGGTGCGTCCTGATTTAATGGCCCGAGTGGTCAGCCCCTCTCTTTCCAGCGCCCGCGGGTGAAGTCGGGGAACTTAACGGGTATGCTTCCCTGCGCCACAGACATCTCGCTGAGGGGGGACGGGGCGCTCCAGGCGGCTGCGTCGTACACGTCCATGTCCGGCACAAGGCCTTCGCGCATGCACTGGATGAGGCGATAGCTCATAATGAAGTCCATACCCCCGTGCCCGCCCAGCTTCCGGGCCAGTTCGCCGACCTTAGTCCACAGCGGGTCTTCATACCGGCCCTTGTACTTGTCGAGCGTGGTCCACTTCTCATCCCCCTCCTGCCCGTCAATATAGAGCCGGGCCGGGTAGTCGCGGAAGATCCCTTTGGTGCCCGAGACGAGATTGATGCGATCGTAAGGGCGGGGGCTGGTAACGTTGTGCTGGAGCATAATCGTGCGCCCCTTCGCCGTCTTAATCAGGCTCGTGTTCATGTCGCCGCACCGGTACGTCTCCTTCCTTTTCGGGTCGCCCGCCGGGACATGGCTGTCGCGGTAGATACTCAGCCCCTTCTCGGGTGAGCTCATCGAGACGAGATGATCGAACCTGTCGCCGCGGTTAATATCCATGTAGCGTGCGACAGGGCCGAGGCCGTGAGTAGGATAAAGGTTGCCATTCCGGTTCAAGTGCTCGAACCGGCGCCAGAGGCCCTCACCCTCATTGGAAAAGAGGATCTGGCGGAGGTCGTGAATGTAGGCCGCTTCCCCGTGTGTGAGATCGCCGAAAACCCCGGCCCGAACCATGTTCAGCACCATCATCTCGTTGTAGCCGTAGCAGCAGTTCTCAAGCATGATGCAGTGGCGGCGGTTCTTTTCCGACGCGTCCACCAGTTGCCAGCACTCTTTCAGGGTTGTCGCGGCCGGGACTTCGACCCCGGCGTGCTTCCCATTATTCAGTGAAGCCAGGGCCATGGGGACGTGCCAGTTCCAGGGGGTCGCGATGTAGACGAGGTCAATATCGTCTCGCCGGCAGAGGTTCTCGAAGTCGTGATCGTTCCTGAAGTAGAGGCCGGGACTCTTCTGTCCCGCCTTTTCGACCATCGCCTGGGCCTTCAGAACTTTATCCTTGACGATGTCGCAGACCGCGGTGACCTGAACGTTGTCAATGGCGAGGAGGTCACCGAGCAAACTGGTGCCCCTCCCGCCGACTCCGATGACGGCCACCCGTACAACATTCAAAGCCGCGAATTTCATTCCGATGACGGTGTCGGACGCAGTCTTCGGCCCGGCAAGATCTTCAGCGCCTGGCGAGGCGGCAACGAGGCGGCTGCCGAGACCCAGGACGGCGAGTCCAAAGCCGGTCCCCGACTTGAGTAAGGCTCGACGCGATACTTTCGAATCTTCTTTTCGGCTCATAGTTTTTTAGTTTGATGATCTAACGAATGATGGGGGGAGGGAAAGGCGATATGAACCACCGCAGGACACAGAGGATCACAGAGGGGAAAGATTAATGAGTTCAGAATTGATGTTAGCAGCTCCACTCTGATGCGATCCTTGTGTTTCGATTTAGTGGGGGATGACGGGTAAGATGATTGACGATGGACGATTCGCATCGTGATAAATGGTTTGCTGCGCTTGCTCGACCCGTGTTGCCCCTTCGATCGGCTCACCGGTGTTGAGGTTGCGGTTGAACCTGGGGAAATTACTGCTCGAGATGTAGAGCCGGATCCGGTGCCCCGCTT
>CAYLJO010000080.1:0-25574 GCA_964383905.1 uncultured Blastocatellaceae bacterium | reverse complement strand
GTCAACGATTAGGGTTAAAGCGTTAAGAGACAGCTTTTTGAACAGCCTCTATAGCTACTTGCAATTGCGTGCGACCATCTTGACTGACTAAACTAAGGCTATGCAAGCCTACTCTTTAGACCTCCGGCAACGGGTGGTCAACGCTTACGAACAAGGGCAAGGCTCGATTGCCGAGATCGCTGCCCTCTTTAATGTCGGGCAGAGCTTTGTCAAAAAGATGATCCGCCAATGGCGCTCAATGGGCGATTTGTCCCCGTTGCCGCATGGCGGCGGGCGCGCCCCCAGTTTAGAGATCAAACAGTTGCGCCTCTTACAGTCGAAGGTACGAAAGCCTCCTGATGTCTCGCTCGCGGAACTTCTTGCCCATGTGCAAGCACAAGCCCAACTGACGGTCTCGCATGCGACCATCAGCCGCGCGCTGGCCCGCCTCGACTTGCCGCGCAAAAAAAGGGCTTAGTCTCATCGGAGCGCAACAACTACAAGCGGGCCTGGTACTGGCGACGGGTCGCGCCGCTCGATGCGCGGCGCTTTCTCGTCCATTGATGAAGCCGGCAGCCATCTGGCTCTCACCAGGCTCTACGGGCGTGCGCGTGGCGGGCGAGCGCGTGACAGAAAGCGTGCCGCGCAATTACGGCCAACAGACTTCAATCATCAGTGCCCTCGGACTCGCTGGGCCGACGGCCACGTTCACGGTCGAAGGCGCGGTCGACACAGAGGTTTTCAACATTTATGTCGAGCAAGTCTTAAGCCCGACCATTGAAGCTGGCGACATCCTGATCTTGGATAACCTGGGCGCACATCGCGCCAGCCGGATTGAAGCGGTCGCGCGAGAGCACGGCGCACAGGTTATCTGGTTGTCGCCCTACTCGCCGGACTTTTCGCCGATCGAGTTGATGTGGTCAAAGATCAAAACCTATTTGCGTGCAGCTAAAGCACGCACTCGTGCCGAGCTAGAGCAAGCTTTGCTAGCGGCCCTCAAACTTGTCACCCCTAATGACTGCACAGGCTGGTTCAGCCACTGCGGTTATCACGTCGCATCCAATTGCAAGTAGCTATAACACCGGCCGGACCAATTGCTTCGCGCTCCTTACATCCGGATGATCACCGCTTTAGATGCGCTCGACACTCTCGCGCGGTTCCACCATCAGGGTATGAAAGCTTGACATGCGGACGAGACCCGGCGCCGCCCCCCTCGGCTTCGACAAAAATTTGCGTTGCGTGTAGTGGACGGCGACTTTTGCGTCCCGCCGGGCCTGGCTGAAATTGGCTGCCAGTTGCGCCGCCTCGATCAGGGTGCGGTGCGGAACGTCCGCGCGCGAAGGGTTACGCACGACGACGTGGGAGCCGGGATAATCGGCGGCGTGGAGCCAGAGATCAGAAGGGCGGGCCACGCGGAACGTCAGGTGGTCGTTATCCCGCGCGCCCCGCCCGACCAGAATCTCGTAGCCGTCCGTTGAACGATAGCGGCGTGCGCCCGGCACACTCTCAGTGCTCTTCTGCTTTGACGCCGCGCGGCCAACGCCCTTTTTGTTCGTGTCACCGAACACCTCGAGCGCCACCTCATCGCGTGCGGCGATGATTCTTTCGAGCTCAGCTTGTTGCGCATGAAGCGCCTCTAATTCAGCTTTCAGCGCATCGAGCCGCCGTCCGACCTCGAGGGCCGCCCGCTTGGCTTTCGCATAGCGCGAGAAGCGGCGCGCCGCCTCCTCCTGCAGCGTGGAGTTCTCGTCAATTTCGAGTTCGATGCGGGGCGCGCCCTCAGCGTAATAATCCGTAAGACGTACGGTGCGGCCATGCCGCTCCGCGTTCGCAATGTTGGCAAGCAGCAGATCGCCGATGCGTTTATGCCCTTCCGCATCGCCGTGGGCTCTAAGGTCATTCATCAGCGAGCGTTGAAGTTTTTGGCGCTGCGCGATCTCTTTACGCAGACGCTGATGTGCGGCTGCGGCGCGTGCTTTGAAGAGACGTTCGGCTTCGAGCCGACGGTAGTAATCGTCTGCCGCCTCGGAGAGAGTCTTGAATGACGCCCGCGCCAAAGGCGACTGAGGAGCCGCGCCGACCGTGTTTGTCGGGGGGGGCTCATACTTGACGCCGACCTCCTGCCCGGTGTTGGCGGGCGGGCTGCGAAGGGCGTCGATGATATGGCCGCGCTCGTCGAGCAGAAAAAGATTTGCCGCGCGTCCTGTCAGTTGCGCGACGAGCGTGCGTTCGTGCGTATTGCCGGTCTCATCCCGGGCGGCGAAAGAGAAGCGCACGACGCGATCCGTCTCATCTTTGGTGAGGGAGACTAGCGTAGCTCCGCCGAGATACTTGCGCAGTACGAGCGCGAACGGTGTGGGCGGTAGAGACTGCTTTTCAAGCTCCCGCACGCGGCGCGCGATCATATACATACGTGGTTGTGCGGGCTCGACGCTGAGGAACAGGTAGCGACCATCATCCGTCCGAAAATCAATAGCAACTGCGTGGCGCGAAAGCTGAAAGAGTTTGCCCACCTTGCGGCCGACGAGCGTGGGCGCGACCTCTTCAACAATCGCCTGGAGGGTTTGATCGTTCATTACGGAAAGATGCTAAAGGTTAACAACGAGTAGTAGTAAAATTTATCGCGCATCTCCATACCGATTACAGGTAAACAAAAGGGCCCTGCCCCTGTCAACGGAGCAGAGCCCTGTCCCCTTCATATGTTAACTCTTATTCGCGCACGACGGCTGTGCCTGAAAGATGATCGTAGGCGGTACGTCCTTCGACATCAAATAGTGCGTACAAAATGCCCAGGCCAAAAGTGATGAGCGAAAACATGTACAGGAGCGCGCGTCCGACAGACTGTTTAGTGGTCGGCGCCAGTCCGGTGGACGCGTCGACGGTTCGTAACGAGACCAGCGACATGCCCCAAGTGCGCCCCGCGAGCGCGGTGGAAGCTGTCAAATACAGAAACATTATGATGACCATGATGCCACCCATCGAGGCCGCCACACGCGGGTCTGCCCAGTTGCCGTTCTCCAACTCAATAATGGCCGCGAAAGGCGATGAAGCGAACACAATAACAAAAAGGTCTATTATGCCGCCGGCGAGACGAGCGGCGAGCGGTGCGCGTTCATCGCCAAGCTCCTCGAAGGGATCCGCATCGGTTAACAGCACGTCGTGTTGCGCGTATGTGATGTCATCCTCAGTATCCACGATAACGCGTTTGGGCTTCACGTCACTGGTTGCCGCGTCCGACTTTATTGTCGGTGCTGCGTTGGTTGGCGCGCCGGTTTTTGGAATGGGGGTCGCTGGCACGACGACAAGGGGGCGTTCTCGCACCGGCTCCACAGTCATTGCCGGTATGGCGCTCTCCGGCGGCGGCGGCTGCGCTTGCCGTGGTACAGGGACGGTCGCCAATTCAGCTTGGTTCTGATACTGCTCTTCGGCGACGGTCGCGACAGCGGCGGCGGTCGCCGCCGCTGCGCCACTCACCATCATCCGCGGGCGCGGTGCGGGTGGTAAGGGCTGGCGCGCGCGTTCGATGCGACGTAGCGCCGCTGCAACCAGGGGGTTAGCCGCTGGCGCACCGGGCGGTGGTACGAGACCAAGCTGCGGTTGTGACTGAGGCATATCGAGGGCAGGTTGTTCTAATCGCCGCTGCGCTGCCTGCTCCGCTTCGCGCGCGCGCCGCTCTTGAATCTCGCGCACGCGTTCGCTCAGTTCCTTCCGCCACTGCGGTCGCGGCGGGTGCGCCGCGCCAGGAAATTCGATCAGAGTTGAGTTCGCCGGTACAGCTACCTCTTCCGGCCCGTCAATCTCGTGCTTTGGGGCTGCTGCGCTAGCCTCGGCGACAACTTCCCCAGGCGCGGAGTCAACTGATCCGTCTTGGGGCCCGGGAGGTGATGCTATTGCCGGCGTCTTACAACGTGGGCAAGCGTCTAGACCATTGGAGTAAACGGCGCGGCACGAGGGACACTGCATAGTAAGAAGCCTCCGTCCGGAATTCCTTAAAATTGATTAATTAGGCGACGGGTCAAAACTATAAACCTAAGCCCGTTGCGGAGTCGCGGCGGATACTATCAGAGATTACTTTAAGTCGTCAACCAGAAAATATACTAGGAACAGTGGTTGGCCGCTTGAAACCTGCAAGATACAGGAAGGGCAAAAGTTAAGGCAAAAGGACAGGGTAAAAGGAAAAGTAAGGCAAAAAGCCATTTTGCCCTGTCTTTTTTTGTCCTTTTGCCTTTTACTTTTCGCCTTTACAGTGGTTGTCTTCCCGCAAAGCCGGCGTCCAAATCGTGCCACCATTTTATCTCATCCCCTTCGCCCAGTTGCCAGCAGAGCAGCACCATGCGGCCGCCACGCATTGAAGGAAAGTCTATCAAGCCGCGCTCGTAATCTTTGAGCTGGACGCCTAAGGATTCAAGCTCGCCGGTGCGTGAAGAAAGTTCAGCTAAAAGGGCGATGTAGGCTGCCCCGTCGGGCATGCCGCCCCCGCCAAGCTCAGCGCCTTTGGCCGCGTGCTTCGCCGCCTCCTGGTGGGAAAGCAGGCGACCGTGCGCGCGTTGAATGGCTCGAACGATACGGCGCGCGGTCGGCAAAAGGGCATTTGCTTCATCGATGCTGAAAACCTTCATAAGCCGGTGGCCGGTAATTAATCAGCTTTCACTGCTCATCTGTAATGCGTATAAACTCAGGAGGAGGCCCAAACTCATCCGCCTCATCATCGATCGAGGCCCCGATGATGACGCGGGCGTGGGACGATTCAAAGCCGTCGCCGTTGGGCAATGCATCGGCACCGTCGCGCATGAAGGCCGCGGTCGGCGGCACTTCGGGCAACCCGCGCTCGTCCTCGCGCACGCCGTGCGGAAGTTCCTTGCGCACCTTGTCGGCAATCTCGCCGAGGTCGATGAAGTAATCTGCGACATCAATTAGCTTCGGCGCCGTATTGGAGCGGAAGCCGGCGACCTCCACCCGGCAGCCTTTATACGCCACAGCGTTAACGGCGTAGACGAAATCTTCGTCACCGGAAACGAGCACCGCCGTATCGTAACGCCCGGCGAGCGAGAGCATGTCGACGGCAATCTCGACGTCGAGATTGGCTTTGCGCGTGCCGTCATAAAAAGTCTTAAGTTCTTTCTGAACTACACGGAAACCGTTGCGACGCATCCAGAGCAGGAAACCTTGCTGGCGTTCCGCGCCGACGTCGACGCCGGTGTAGAAAAAAGCTCGCAGCAATCTTCCGTCGCCCAGCAGCACGCGCAGGAGTTTGTTGTAATCGATATCGATGTTGTGAAAACGCGCCGCGTGGAAAAGATTGTTTCCGTCAATGAAAACAGCGACTCGGCCGCGGTGCCCGAACTGCCAGGATATATTATTCGTCGGATCAAAATTCATGCGATAAAGTGCTCCGTTAAAATTGTCAATATTCTATCAGATAGGATGCCGCCGCGAGGCATCGGCGGTCAAGTGAAAAATCTGACTGTTCCATCATCGCCGACATATCCGGGTAATTTAGGCGGCGCCGATGATCTCATCCCTGACCGCGTCAAAGTAGATTGTGCGCGCGGGCGCAGTCCCGACCGTGACCTCCCAGGCCAAGTGTATTTCGAGCGCCGGCGTCGTACCCGTTCGAACGATCGGGTACACGACCAGTCCGCGCACGTTAATTTGGTCCTTGGCGGCGTTGAGAGCCTGCTGGTTTCCCGCCGCGTCCCGGTACGTAAAAGTTTGACCCGCGATCCGCGAGACAAAGTCATCGACCGTCGCCTCGCGGGGCCGGACTAAGGCGAGCGCGCGCCCTAGCCGCTCGGCTTCGGGAATAATCGTGCTTGAAATCTGGAGGATGCGGCGATCCGCGGCGAAGCTTATTTCAAGCGCGCCGTAGCCGCCACGCAGGGGATAGCTAAAAGGGCGTTGTGCGTAGCGGGCCTTTTTTGTCCCGTCCGCCGCATCCGTGCGCTCGACCAGTGAGAGTTGCATGGGATCAAAGCCAAACAGTCTGCTTTGGGCAGAGATAAAACGGCGCAGCGATTCACGCGTCTCTTCTTCCGTCATCGTTGGGCCTTCGCCGACTTTTGGCAAACGTAGGGAGGCGTTGGTGGGGAGAGTGGGCAGACCGCGCACGGTATCTATCACGGGCTGGAATTCGGGAGCGGGCGCGTTGGCCAGACCCTGCTCGCGCATCAGCGCAGCCCAAGCCGCAAGCGCCGAGACACGACGTTCCGGGTCGTCGTTGAGGATGATCGGATAAGGTGGTTCGTACGCGCGGGGCCCCGCCGCATCCGGGCGCGAAGCCCCGGCGCACGCGCCCGTCACCAAAGCGAGCATCACACATAAAGCGACTCGCAAATTCGGCTCGAGCTTCGTTCTTTGATTCACGCCGCTCACCATGAATATAGAGTGAGTCAAAAAGATTGAGAGAAAATCCTGCGCCGGCGACGCGAGAATTATACCGGAACATGCCGGCCTTTCAATCATGAGCCCGGATGTGTTGCAACTGGGGTCACGCGTCGTATAATCACTGTTCGGAGATCAACCTTTGACCCACGACGATCAAGAAGTCCCGGCGCCGGACGAAAGCGAGCTGCTACATTCAGAGCCGCGCGGCTTTTCGCCCGCCCAAATGGTTCCATGCGAAGCATGCTTGCGCGCCAACCCGCCCACGCGAACAAGTTGTCTTTATTGTGCCGCCGCGCTCCCGATTACACAAGACAGCGCTGTCGTGCAAAAGCCGACGCTCAGGCGTCTGGAACAATGGGAGCCAGGGTACAATGTCATACTGGTGCCGAATCGAACGACCGGCATGACGGCAGCACCCTTAGGAGAGATGGCCGAATTGCTGCGGCTCGACGTTGAAGATCTGCAACGCATCATCGAGTCGGGTGAGCCCTTGCCATTAGCGAGGGCCGCAACTTTTGACGAAGCATCTCTCGTTAAGCGCAGGCTCGACGCGCTGAGGGTAAGTACGCTGATTGTTGCCGATCACGACTTGGCTACCGACCCTTCTCCGCAAAGGCGTATCGGCGCGCTCGCGTTTGCCGACGATTCGCTTGGTGTGCGCCCGGTCGGCAGCGCCGAAGAGCTGCGGGTCGCGTTGGAGGACGTTTTACTGCTCGTGGTGGGAAGACTTTTTGTGCGTCGCGTTGAAGTGGAAGAACGCCAGGGTCGCAGTCGAAAAAGCGGGATTGTCAACGCCCGCGAGTTGAGTGAGGATGAAGCCCTGCTCGATATTTATCTGGCCCCGCGCCACGGCGGCTGGCGCGTCGCCTCTCATAATTTTGATTTCTCCTGCCTCGGCGAAAAGAAGGGCTTGCTCGTCGCGGAGAATTTCTCAACTCTTATCGATGCTCTGCGCTCGCGCGCGGCGGGTGCCGAATACGATGACTCTTATCACCGTGTGCGTTACGCCCTGGCGCCCGTCTGGCCGCTTGAGCAACGCACGGAGTCGCAGGGCTGGCGGCGCGGCGGGCCCGGCAGATACAACACGGAGTCGGTCACCGCGAGCGACAATGAAACGCAGTTCACGCGCTATTCGCGCCTACGCCATTATCTCAAGCTCACACACCCGGAGTGGAACGATTCGACCGCGAAATGAAGCGTGAGGAAGACAGACATCTTCGCCCACCTCCAACGGGACAACGCGGGCGAAGGCCCGGCCCGGAAAAAAAGGAGAAAGGAGTTCTCCGCCCGCCTGTCCCGCGGGTGAGTCAACCCGCGCGGCGCGTGTCGGCCGTTGCTGAGCCCACCGTGAGCGCCCAGCTTTATGGCGTTGCGCCCGTACTGGAGGCCCTGCGCGCAGGGCAGCGTCCCATCGAGCACATCACCGTTGCCGAAGGCGCGCGTCCCTTTCGCTTGCGTGAATTACTCGACTTGGCGCGCGAGGCGCACATCCCTATCCGGCGTGCTCCAAGCAGAGACCTCGCGCACTTGACCGGCGGCGCAAACCATCAAGGCGTCGTCGCAACTCTCGCGGCCGCACGTTACGCAAACGCAGACCATCTTCTCGATGCCCTCGGCGCGCGCGTGGGAACAGGCGACCCCCCGCTCGCAGTCGTACTGGACGGCGTCGAGGACCCGCGCAACCTGGGGGCGATCTTGCGGACGGTGGAGTGCGCCGGCGCGCACGGCGTCTTCATCCCGGAACGCCGCGCGGTCGGTCTGACCGAGACGGTGGCCAAGGCGGCTGCCGGGGCTTTGGAGCATGTTCAGGTCGCCCGCGCCACCAACCTCATACGATTAATTGAGGAGTTAAAAGGGAGAAATATCTGGACGGTGGGGACGAGCGCGGAAGCACAGACCGCATACACGGCGTGGGACTGGACACAGCCTTGTGCGCTGGTTCTCGGCGGCGAAGGGGCCGGCCTGCATCGCCTTGTGCGTGAGCGCTGTGATACGTTGGTCTCTATCCCGTTGCACGGGCATATCACCTCGCTTAACGTTTCTGTCGCCGCAGGCATAGCGCTTTATGAAGCTATCCGGCAGCGAACCATCGCCGGATTACATCGCGGATGAAATGACGAGGCGGTACCACCGGCCGTGAGGGGGCAGGTTGGAAACCTTTCTCGATCAGGAGTAAAGTGTCAATATAGGCTGGAGGTCAAATGATGTACTGTCCGAACTGCGCGGCGCAAAACATTGATGGCGCGCAATTCTGCCGGGCCTGTGGCTCAAACATAAGCCTCGTGCCGCGAGCGATGAGCAGTCATCTACCGGCAACCGGCCCGGCGGAGTCTGATGGTGAAAGCGGAGGCCGCAAATCAAGGCGGCGGCGCAGGCACGGGGAGGCGCCAAGTATGGAGAAAGGTGTTAAAAGTCTCTTTACCGGCCTTGGCTTCCTGGTTGTCTGCATCGCCCTCTCCTTTTCAGTAATGGGTACGGGCTGGTGGTTCTGGATGCTGATCCCGGCTTTTACTTTAATGGGTGGCGGCGTCGCGGAGATTATGCGTGCCAAACATGCAGAAAACCGGCAGCTGCCTTATGGCCCCGCAACAACAGCCGTCCCGCCGGTCCAACGTGCGGGTTCGCTCCCGCCGCGCAACACTTCCGAACTCATGCCCCCGGTGCCGAGCGTCACCGAAGGCACGACAAGACATCTCGGCGTCGAAGCGCCGACGAGACATTTTGGCGCGCCGGCCGAAAATCCTGAAAAGAAGGTTTGAACGGCGGTATTCATCGACGCGCCAACGACTACCGTGCCTTGCGCTCTCGTTGCGGGGCGCTGTATATTCACTCGAAAAATTCGCGGGATTCACTTCCATCCTCTCTTTTCTTCAAGGAGACTAAGATGCCCCAACGCCCCAAGATTGCACGCAACATGCTGGAGCTTATCGGTTACACGCCGCTCGTGCGTTTGAACCGCATCCCCTATCCCAACTCCGCCGAGATGATCGCTAAGCTCGAATCGCAGAATCCCATGGATTCGGTGAAAGACCGCATCGGGTGGGCGATGATTGAGGCCGCCGAGCGCGGTGGCAAGATCAAGCCAGGCGAAACTGTCCTCATCGAACCGACTTCAGGCAACACAGGCATCGCGCTCGCTTTCGCCGCCGCCGTTAAAGGTTACAGGTTGATTGTGACGATGCCCGACACCGTGACGGTTGAGCGTCGCCGCGTGCTTAGCGCCCTTGGCACGGAAGTCGTGCTGACTCCCGGCGCAGAAGGGATGAAGGGCTCGATCAAAAAAGCCGCGGAGATCGCCGAGGCGACACCGAATAGCTGGACGCCATCACAATTCGACAACCCGGCAAACCCGGAGGTGCATCGTCGCACGACGGCTGAAGAAATTCTTGAAGATACGGACGGGCGGATCGACGCGTTTATCGCCGGCGTCGGCACGGGTGGCACGATCGCGGGCGTAGGCCGGGTCTTGAAAGAACGCGTGGGAGGCCATGTGCGCGTGATCGCCGTCGAGCCTGCGTCATCACCCGTACTTTCCGGCGGTGAGCCAGGGCCAAACAAAATTCAGGGCATCGGCGCCGGATTTATTCCGCGCAACTATGATCCGTCAGTCGTTGACCGGGTCATCCCGGTCGACTACAACGATTCTCTGGAGATGGCCCGCCGCCTCGCACGTGAGGAAGCCATTTTCTGTGGCATCTCGTCAGGCGCGATTACCTGGGCGGCGCGCGAAGTCGCCAGGGAGCTGGGCGGGGGTAAGCGTATCGTTTCGATCATTTGCGATTTCGGCGAGCGCTATTTGTCTCACGAATTGTTCGCCACGGGCGAGGGCCAGTAAAATTAATCAGCAACCGAAACGCGAACACTCGGTTCTGCTTCACTTGATCCTCTGTTAAGCAGAGGCGATGCAGGCGGCTCTCGCTATGGCAAAAGGAGAGCGCGCATCGCCTCACGCTATTTTTGATGAAAGACACGCCCGCCGCACGCATCTGTGTCCCAATCTGCGAGACGCGCGCTCGCGATTTGCCTCCGGCCGTCGCCCGCGCCGCCGAAGTCGCGGACATTATCGAGCTGCGGCTGGATTGCCTGGAGGACGCTAAGCTTGACGAAACAGCGCCAGATCTCAGATCGCTTTTAGCCAGTTGCTCACGTCCTGTGATCCTCACATTCCGTCCGGCGGAGCAGGGAGGCCAACGCGCACTGGACGACGCGGATCGCGGCGCTTTCTTGAGCCTGTCCCGTTCTGATTTGGAGACAGATTTTATCGATATCGAGCTCGATCTTTTACTTAAGCTCATCGACGGCGCGCTGCCGGGAGGAGAATTACCTCGCGATTGGAGCCGTATCGTCTGCTCGCACCACGACTTCACCGGTGTCCCCTTCGACCTGGAAAAAATCTACGAGCGCATGACGTGCACGCCCGCGCGCATTCTGAAGATCGCCGTTCAAGCGGACGAGATCACGGACTGCATCCCGATTTTTCATCTACTGGATCGTGCGCGTCATGAAGGGCGCAAAATCATCGCCCTCGCGATGGGCAACGCCGGAGTCGCGACGCGGATCCTTGGCCCGTCACACGGCGCATTCCTCACCTACGGATCATTAGACTCGGCGCATGCGACCGCGCCCGGGCAACTCACCGCCACCGACCTACGCGACCTTTACCGGATTCACCGGCTTGATCAGCAGACCAAAATCATGGGCCTGATGGGCTCCCCGGTGATGCATTCCGTGTCGCCGCACATGCACAACGCGGCGTTCGCGGCCTCCGGCATGAATGCCGCCTATCTGCCGTTTGAGGTGCGTAACGCCCACGAATTCATGAGGCGCATGGTTAATCCGCGCACGCGTGAGATTGACTGGAACCTGCGCGGGCTGAGCGTCACCGCGCCGCACAAGGGCGCTGTCATCGAGCATCTCGATCGGATCGACCGCTCGGCGCGGGGGATCGGGGCGGTCAATACGATTGTGGTCGAAGGTGATGAGCTCTACGGGTACAACACAGACGTGGCCGCCGTGCTCGTACCGTTGCAAGGTATGATTGACACGCTGCGGGATACGCGATGCGCTATTATCGGCGCGGGCGGAGCGTCACGCTGTGCGCTCTGGAGCTTGCAACAGGCTGGGGCGAGCGTGACCGTCTTTGCGCGCCGGCCCGAGAGCGCACGCCTGCTGGCCGAAAAGTTCGGCGCCGGCTTCGGGCTTCTTGTCAATGCGTCTTTCAGCAACTTTGATGTCGTCATTAACGCGACGCCCCTCGGGACGCGCGGTCACAGTGAAAACGAGACGCCGGCCGTCGCCGGCCAGTTACGCGGGGCGCGTTTGGCTTATGATCTCGTTTACAACCCACGCGACACGCGTTTCATGCGCGAGGCGCGCCAGGCCGGGTGCGAAAGCGTTGGCGGACTATCGATGCTCGTCGCCCAAGCGACCGAGCAGTTCAGGCTGTGGACAGGGCACGACGCGCCCGCCGATGTGATGCACGAGGCCGCGCGCCGGCCGCTTGATGGGCAATAGCTGCCGCCCGCGGCGGGTAAGAACTCCGCACCTCTTATCCGGTCACTCAAATTCCCGGGAGGGATCAAGAATTTAAGCTTCGTATTTTGAGATCTCAAATTCTGTACCTGAGCTTTGGCGCTTTGAGATTTCAGATTTCGAATCTGGATCCCTATAATTATAAGTTATGAACGAACGTTACAGCCGACAAATACTCTTTGACGGAATCGGCGAAGTGGGGCAACAGCGTTTACTCTCGTCGCGCGCTGCGATTATCGGCTGCGGCGCGCTGGGTTCGGGGCAGGCCGAAAGCTTAGCGCGCGCCGGCGTCGGCCGGCTGCGCCTCGTCGACAGGGATTTCGTCGAAGAATCAAATCTTCAAAGGCAGACGATGTTCACGGAGCGCGATGCGCGTGAGCGTCTGCCGAAAGCTGTCGCCTGCGCCGGTCACATTGCAGAAATCAACTCGGAAATTAAAACGGAGGTGGAAGTTGCCGACGCGACGCACACCAACATTGAGCGGTTCATCGAGGGCTGCGACGTGGTTCTGGATGGCACGGACAATTTTGCCACCCGCTATCTCCTCAACGATGCGTGTGTGAAGCATCAGGTTAATTGGATTTACGGCGCAGCCGTCGGCTCTTACGGGGTGACAATGACCGTGCGGCCGCACGTGACCCCGTGCCTGCGTTGCGTGTTTGAAGAAGCGCCGCCGGCGGCGAGCGCGCCGACCTGTGATACTGCGGGTGTTATTATGCCGGTCATCTCGGTGGTATCGGCCGTGCAGGTCAGCGAGGCTTTAAAGCTGCTGGCGGGAAAAACCGAGAGCTTGCATCGCTCGCTAATGCAATTTGATGTCTGGCGTAATGAGTGGCGACGAATCTCGATGGGCAAGCCGTCGCCGGATTGCCCGTCGTGCGCGCGCCGCCGCTTCGACATGCTCGAAGCTGAAGCGCACGAATTCGCCGCCGTGCTGTGTGGGCGAAACGCCGTCCAAATATCGCCCGGTCAGACGGCCCGGATCGATCTTCCTAAACTCGCCGAAAGACTACGCGCTTCGGGCGAGGTAAGCGTCAACCCCTACCTCCTGCGCTTTCGCGTCGGCGGGCACGAGCTGACCGTCTTTCAAGACGCCCGTTCGATCATCCGCGGCACAGACGACATTGGGACGGCGCGCTCCTTATACGCCAGGTACATTGGCAACTAAAGTCTGATTAGCACATCTAAAATAAAGTCCGGGCCCCTATAATTTTTTCTAATGGTCAACAAGATATTCACCACTCGCGCCGCCGGCTTCATTCTACTTCTTCTTTTCTCTGCCGCGTGTGCTGCCACCGCTCAAGCAGTCGAGCCGATCGTCTGGCACACGAACTCGCGGGCGGAACTATTGAAGGGAGAAGCTCGCGGGGTATCTATTACCGACGCGGGGGCGCTGATGCTCTCGCCGCGTCTCACGCCGCTCTACAGTACGGGCGAGGCTTACGTTTGGTCCAGCGCGGTTGATGGCGAGGGTAATGTTTATCTTGGCACCGGACACGACGGGCGCATCTATCGCGTGACGGCAGATGGGCAGGGCGCTTTGCTCTACAAAGCGCCGGAGTTGGACGTCACGGCGCTGGCCGTCGGTCGGGACGGCGCCCTTTACGCCGGCACCTCGCCCGACGGGAAGGTTTATCGCATTGACGCCGGCGGGACCGCGCAGATTTATTTCAATCCCCCTGACAAGTACATCTGGTCACTCGCCGTGCTGTCGGACGGTTCGCTTGCGGTCGGCACGGGCGATAAGGGGAAGCTCTACCGCGTGCGCTCATCCGGAGCGAAGCCTGAGGCGTCTTTGCTCATCGAGACGAATCAAACCCACGTCATATCCTTAGCAGTAGGCGCGCAGGGAGATCTGATCGCTGGCACAGACCCTGGCGGCCTGGTCTTACGTATCTCGCCCGAGGGTAAGGCGTTTGCGCTCTTTAACTCCCCGTTACGCGAGATCCACGCGCTGGCGCCCGCCCCCGACGGATCAATCTACGCGCTTGCGTTGAGCGAGGTGGCTTCGACGACACGTACCCCGGGCGTGTCATCTACCGCAGCCCACTCGCAGCCGTCTGAGGCAGGCGCGGCGGGCGGTGGCGTGTCAGTAACTGTCACTTCAGTCGAAGAGGTCGGCGCGGGCACCGCGGCTTCTCAGCCGGCGGCGCGCGCCCGCTCGGATCTCTCAAATGCGCGCAGCGCGGTCTTTCATATCCTGCCCGACGGCGGCACGGATGTCCTGTGGAGCTCGCCTTCGATCACAGCATTTGCGGTAGCACCCGCGCCCCAGGGCGGCGTGCTGATCGGTACGGCGGATAAAGGCCGGATCTATTTCGTCATGGACGAAGGGCGCGACATGCTGCTCCTGCAATCGCCCGAAGCTCAAATCTCTTCATTCGTCCTGCGCGGCCGCGAAGTGTTTGCGGCGTCAAGTAATCAAGGCAAGCTCTTTCGCTTCGGATCCGAACCGGTCACTGAAGGGACGTATGAATCGCCTGTGCGTGATGCTAAGCTCATCGCTTCATGGGGGCGCATCTGGTGGCGCGGGAGCGGCAATGTTGAGTTGCAGACACGCACGGGGAACGGTGAGCGGCCCGACGCTACATGGAGCGAATGGAGCGCGCCGTATCGCGACCCGGCGGGCACACCCGTGACGAGCCCGCGCGCGCGTTTCATACAGTGGCGCGCAGTCCTGCGTTCTCCGGCAGGTGCCGCAGCGGCGGGAGGAACTGCCCATGCCAACAATCCCCGGATGGAAGATGTGAGCGTCGCTTATCTGCCACGCAACGTTGCCCCCGAAGTGCTTAGTATTACCGTTCTGCCCGTCGGCGTCGGCCTGCAGCAGGCGGCCGTGGTACAGACGGATCCCAATATAGAGTCTTCCGGCCTCGACCCGTCGCTGTTCGGGGCCGCCGCACAGGTCCCGCCGCGGCGCGTCTTTCAACGTGGCGCGCGCTCGCTGCAATGGCAGGCGGAGGACCGCAATGGCGACACATTGGAATACGCGATTTACTATCGCTCGCTGAACGAGACATCCTTCCATCTGCTGAAGGATAACCTCCGGGAGAGCTTCTACACTATTGACAGCGCGACGCTCGCCGACGGTCGCTACGTTTTCAAAATAGTCGCCTCCGACGCTCCCGATAATCCCCCCAGCCTTGCGCTCACAGGCGAGCGCATCAGCGAGCCCGTCGATGTCGACAACACGCCTCCGGTCGTGCGCGTCGTCGGGGAGGCGCAAATTACTGCCGAGCGCGTCCATGTCGTTTTCGATGTTGAAGACGCTACGAGCAGGGTGAAGCGTGCCGATGTGAGCGTTGATGGTGGGCCGTGGCGGGCGCTCTTCCCCGATGACGGCATTGCCGATAGCCCCCGTGAGCATTACACGCTTGACCTCCCCGTTACCGGCCAAGGCGAGCACACAATCTCTCTGCGCGCCTACGATACGAGCGGAAATGTTGGGAGCACAAGGGTTAGTGTGCGGCGCTAGAGGCCGCCCGAGCAGCCGGTGGCGCATCTTAAACTACTGCACGATACGGTGCGAATTGCGTTCGAAACCGTGCGCTTGATCTGGGTTTTTGATAAAATACCGGCTGTAAAAGCATGGTTAAATGTTAATTTCCCCCGTGGCATCCATCTTGCTAAACTAAAGGCTGGCGCGTTTTTTCTCCCCTCCCATGCGCGCTCATGTTGATTTAACATGAGAATGAGGAGGCCACACGTAATCATGAGATACTGGAAGCGAATGCTGATGGCGGCAGTGATGCTCGGCATTATGCTGGCCGGCGCGTTCGCGCAGGAGCAAAAAAGAAATGAGCAGAAGCCGCCGCCTAAAGATCAAACGCCGAAGGTCGTCGTTAAGGAGAAGCCTAACCCGCCGCCGAATAATAGTAGAAGAGGTGAGGGGCAAAGGGACAATAAAAGGGGAAAACCCTGAGGCTTCTGCTGGAGAGTCTATCGTTTAGCTTTGACGGCGAGTGACAATTTTGAGACCCGCGCCATCGAACGGTTCGCGCGGGTCTTGTCGTTTCCAACGGGTGTTATGATGCGCTCATACAGAAATTTCTTGTCCCTTATCGCAACCACCGTAGGCTGCGCGCTGCTGCTCTGCGGCCTCTCGCAAAGTATTAGCGCGCAGGGGAGGGTTGACCCGCGTCTAATAGCTCGCGCCCAACAGATCACCGGGGACAGGTTCAGCGTTTCCACCAGGACACCCCGCGGCGTGCGCATTCTTGCGCGCTCATCACCACGCCCGGACATGTTGCGCGCAATCGATGACGGCTTCACGGAGCTTTTCAACATCGCGCGCCGTCACGGCTACCGCAACCGCCTGGAATACTCAGACTACACAATATTCATCGCCCACCCGGCACGGACGAGAGATAGCCAGGGCGCGTACTCTCCGGATATCGCCGTGGCCGCCGCGCAATACGCCGGCAGCATTTATGATCAGGACGGCTTCATCTATGCCGCCGGAATGGTCCTGGCTTTCAACCCCTGCGCTTTCATTATCGCGGAACATGAAAAGGATTTGCAGCGCGTCTCGAACGTCGTGCGCTATGAGGGCGAGCATCTGATTCTCTACTACAACGACCGCGCCCTCTACGAAAGGACCGCAGATCACAGCCGCGGCGGCGGCCATCCGATCCTGCAATAAATCTACCTCCTCGTCGTAATACAAAAGGCAGCCACTCGCGCGAGCTGCCTTAGGAACAATTGGATAGTAATGCAATCCATGGGATGGATTTGAACTTCTTAATCTTGAGTTTCTTCAAGCGGAAGGTTAATCCAACGTTCACCCTTACAGATGTAGTAAATGGTAGTCTCGCCTACTCCAAAGTACTGAGCGAGACTTTTTTTTTGTGACATTCCCTTTAGCGTATTGTCGGCGAATTGATTTCACCGCCGACTCAGTCAGTTTGGCTTTACCATTTTGACTGCCATACATTCTGGTATGGCGGCCTCTGCTGAGAGAGTCCTGCGCATTCTGCATCACATCACCTTGATAGAGGTGTGCCGGATTACAGCAGAGTCGCACGTCACATCTATGAAATACCAGTAAATTGTCGTCAATACGTCCGTTTGCAAGCAAGAAAGCTATCCGGTGCGCTTTGTAGTGATTACCTCTGAATGAGAACCTACCGTACCCGCGCGTGTTTGGATGGCCCTTCCACAACCAACAACCGTTAGCCCCGCCGGTCATGTCTACCTTATCCCAGAAGCTCTCCTGCTCGTTCAGGAAAAGCTTCTTTACCGGCTTGTTCTTTTCATACGATTGTGATCGATCAGCCATGTCAGGTTGAAGGATTTGGTGCCCGCTAGAGGATTCGAACCTCTGGCATCACGCGTGTGAAGCGTGCGCTCTACCACTGAGCTAAGCGGGCATCCGATTGGATTATTCAATAAGACGCGCGATGCTAGCAAGGCGGCACCGCAGCGTCAAGCGATAGATTATTCCCGCGCCTGCAACCGCCGCCGCGCCCCAGCGTTATCTGCCGAGCGGCGGATCAGTGGGCCTAGCGGGCTCATCATCGTTGACGCGGATAGCGCTCACATTCGGGTCAATGTAAAAGTGACGCCTGCCGGTCGCCCCTATACCTTCGGCTACTTGCGGGTCGGCGTTAATGCTATAACCGGCCGGTTGGCTGCTCGACCTCGATACTATTTTCAAAGTATAAACATAACCGCTCACGACCGGCTTATCGCCCGCAAACCGTTCGTCAAGACCGCCATCCTTGATCAACTGATCAAAGGTTCCATAGTCACCTTTGCTGTGACCCATTATATAATCGGCCTCAAGCTTTCTCAGCGCATCAAGCTGCGTGATCGCCGCGGTTTCATTGCCCCGGCGGATCATCAAGCGCCACGCGGGAACACCGACGCCGATCAGAATGCCGATGATGGCGATGACGATCATCAGTTCGATCAGTGAAAAGCCACGCTCCACACGCTGTTTTTGGTAGGTTCGTTTCATATGTGCTCCATGCCATTCTATACACGGATCAGGCCATTAATAGTTTCGTAAAATCTTTGTTTTGCGCACAAGCGCGCAGCCTGGACTGCCATCTGGGATTTTACTACACGGACGGATAGGGCGTCACTTGAGCCGAAGCCGGTTCAATAATTCCGGCCGTTGCGCGCCACCATGTCGAATCAGTAAGGTTGGCCGGTTGCACTTCCCGGCGTGCGGCGGCAGGCTTGAACATGTAAAATAAACCGAGCGCCAGCCACGGAGTAGCGAAGAATCTATGAGACGGTTGCAAACGGCAGACAGGGAAGCAGCGCGACTCGTCACGAGCGCGGTGGAAAAAATTGATCGGCTGCAGGCGGCTATTGAGAGCGTCATCAAGGGAAAGCCGGAAGCGGTGCGCCTCGCCATCGTCACACTGATTGCCGGCGGCCACCTGCTCATCGAGGACGTGCCCGGGGTTGGCAAAACCACCCTCGCGCACGCATTGGCGCGCGCCCTCTCCTGCAGCTTTCAACGGATTCAATTCACCTCCGACCTTCTGCCGTCGGACGTGATCGGCCTCTCCATCTATAACCAACACACAGGGGTCTTCGAGTGGAAGCCGGGCCCGGTCTTCGCCAACATCGTGCTCGCCGACGAGATCAACCGTACCACGCCGAAGACACAGTCGGCGCTGCTGGAGGCGATGGCCGAAGGCCACGTCACGGTCGAAGGCGTAACGCACCGTTTACCCCAGCCTTTTATCGTGTTGGCGACGCAGAACCCGATTGAGCATCATGGCACCTACCCGCTGCCCGAATCGCAGCTCGACCGTTTTATGCTCCGCCTGCGCATCGGTTACCCCGGCGTCGCAGACGAGAAACAGATACTGCGCGACCGCGAACACGCCGAGCCGCTCGAAGAATTGCGCGCCGTAATGTCCGGAGAAGATATCGTAGAACTACAACAGAGTGTCGCAGAGGTTTCGGTTGATGACGCGCTCGTTGATTATTTGATGCGTATCGTCGTCGCGACAAGAGATTCGGAAATGCTCGATTTGGGTGTTAGCCCGCGCGGCACGCTCGCACTGTTCCGTGCGGCCCAGGCGCTGGCCCTCACGGAGGAACGCAACTACTGTGTGCCGGACGACATTAAGCGTCTTGTTATCCCGGTCTTCTCGCACCGTCTCGTTGTCAGCTCGCGCTTCTCCTCGTCTTTGCGCCGGAGCGAAGAGGCCGAGGCCGTGCTGAAAGAGATCATGAAGACCGTGAGCGTGCCGCTCTAAGGGCGACCATGCCTCCATCCGGGCGACACCTGGTTTGCTTAACCGTCGTTGAGAAAAGGAATAGTCTTTACGGGGCCACCCTTGATTCCAAAACGATCCCTCTTGAGCTGTAGAATCTCCCGATGAGCACAATTCGCCGCCAAGGTGATAACCAACAGCCGGGGGCGCTTCCGTCCAGGGGCCGTCTTCGCGCATGGCGCAACGCCATTTTAGGCACCTTGCTGGTGCTCACCGGCTTGGGGACGGCGGTGGTTACGGTCTATGCGCAACGCGCGGAAGATGTCGAGCTGGTCACCCTTGCCGCCATCGCTTCGCTCGTTATCGCCGTGCTCCTGATAATCCTTGTCGTTCCGCCGTTAGCGCGTTCGGCGCGCGCCGAAGTTTCGCGCATCGATTTTCCGGTGGAGATGACGCGGGGCGGACTGATCTTTCTCGGCATCCTCGCCATCGTGGCGTTCGCCGCGTGGAATACCAACAATAATCTTCTGTTCCTGGTCTTCTCTGTGCTCGCCTCGACGCTTTTCGTCGCCTGGGCGGCGGCACGCGTCTCACTGCGCGACCTGGTCGTGAGCGCGCGCTTTCCCGACCACATCTTTGCCGGGGAGCCGGCGCCCGTCATCGTCATCCTCCGCAACACGAAACGCCTGTTCCCATCGTTCTCTATTCTGGTCGAAGCCCGTGGCCCGGCGAGCGAGACGGAAAAAAAGGGCAAAGGGAGGCGTCGGCGCTTTATCAAACGCGCCCTGGCATATTTCATCTATGTACCGAATCGCGCGGCAGCCGAACAGCGCGTCGAACAATTGTTCCCGCAGCGCGGGCACGTGCTCATTAACGGCTTCGAGCTCTCCACGCAATTCCCCTTCGGGCTCTTCCGCCGCCACCGCCGCCTCGGCGCGCGTAACGTCGACATCATCGTCTACCCGAAACCGGAAGCGATCAGCGACATATTGCATCTCCTGCCGATGAACGCCGGGCGCCTCGTCTCGACGCGGCGCGGCGCCGGCCATGATCTTCTTTCCTTGCGCGACTACCAGCCGCAAGACGAATTACGCCACATCGATTGGAAGGCGACGGCGCGCGTCCGCCGTTTGACCGTCCGTGAGTTCACATCGGAAGATGAACGGCGCATCACCATTGCGCTCGATACGCGTTCGAGCAGCGGCGGCAAGGAGATGAGCGCGCGCTTCGAACGCGGCGTCACCCTTGCCGCATCGCTCGTCAAACACTTCATCGACGAGCGCGCTGAAGTGCGATTGGCATTGGGCGACGAACCGGGGCTTTACGGCGTCGGCCCGGAGCACCTCTATGCCTGCCTGCGCCGGCTTGCGCTGGTTGCGCCACGCCCGGAATATGCCGGTACTGACGAAGAGGGGCAGGAGCGTTCACCTTCGCAGTACGGTGCCGACGCCACATCTACTCACAGCACGTTTGTCATCCTCCTCACAACCGCCACGCCCGGTTCCATTCCCTCCAGCGTCTGGCGCACCTCCCACGTCATATATGTATGAATTGCTAGGGGGAGCTACCACCCGGTCCAATTCCATTACGCTTTCCCTCTACGTCCTCTGCGTCCTCTGCGGTTCATATCCCCCTCTTCGGCTTAAAGATCGTTGAGAGGATTTCGTCAGCGGCCGTCTCACCGCTGCGAATGCAATCGGGAATGCCCGCCCCGCCGTAGGCATTGCCTGCGAGCCGCAGCGTCTGAAAGCGGTGAAGATGCTGCCGGATTCTTTCAACCCTTGCGGTGTGGCCGATGTGGTACTGGGCCATCGAGCGCGGCCACTTCTCGACATGAGCAAAGAGCGGAGATTTCTCAATCCCTAGCAGCTCCCGCAGGTCATTACAAACCGCCCTCGTCATCTCTTTTTCGTCGAGCGCAAAAATCTCCGGCTGCAGCGCGCCGCCGGTGAAAGCGCGCAGAAGCTCATAACCTTCGGGTGCACGCCCCTTAAATTTCACGCTGCTGAAAGTACAGGCCAGCGTCGCGCGCCGTTCGACGAGCGGCGCCACGAAGCCGAATCCGTCAAGCGGGTGCGGGACGTGCGCGCGCCTGTAGGCGAGATTGACCGTCGCCGTTGATGCGTAAGGAATCGCTTCGAGGTCGGCGGCGAGTTTGACGTCAGTCGCGTGCAACAGAGCGGCCGCCGCGTAAGCCGGAAGCGCCAGACAGACTGCATCGGCATTGATCGCGCGATGAGAGTTTACGTGAACCATCCATTGCTGTGCCGCAGCTTCAAAGTTCAGCGATTCGGCCCTTGCCTTCAGCTTAACGCAGTTTTTCGGTAGCCGTGCGGCCAGCTTTTCGACGAGCATCTGCATCCCACCATCAAAAGAGAGGAAGAGGCTGTAGCGCGCGCCGCTCGTTCCCTGCGACTGTGCCGCGCCCGATTTACGGCGCTGCTTCCACATGGCCCGGATCAGGCTGCGGTGGGTACGTTCCATCTCCAGAAAGCGTGGCATTGTCGCGCGCAGACTCAAAAGTTCGGGATCGGCCGTGTAAATGCCGCCGACCATCGGTTGGGCCATACGCTCCAACGCTTCGCGACCCAACCTGCGACGCACAAACTGCGCCAGGCTCTCGTCCGTGTCGCCGTTTGCCACAGCGCGGCGCGGCAGTATCAGGTCAAGCGCCATCCGTGCCTTTCCGGTCCAACTAAAAATCTCGCTCGCAAGGAAGGGCCAGAGACGCGTCGGCGCGAGTAATTGAAATCCTTCGGGAACCGGGTGCACCCGCCCGCCGCGAACAATGAAACTCCTGCGGTGCGCCGGATCTGTTTCGATCAGGTGAGGGGCAAGGCCGGTGCGTTTCGCCAGTTCGACCGCCTCCGGTTTCTCCGAAATGAATGAATCGGGGCCGGCCTCGATCAGAAAACCGTCACGCCGTTCGGTGCGTATGACGCCGCCGAGACGCGGGCCTGCCTCGAGCAGCAAAACTTCGAGCGGATAGCCCACCTCCGCGCTTCGCTCTGTGAGACGATGCGCCGCCGCCAGACCGCTGATGCCGCCGCCGATAACGACCACGCGCCGCACGCTCTGTTGCTGCGTTTCCATCATCGCTTAACAGCATCCGGCATGCCGCCGGCGGGCCTTACTGCTCCCATCATACAGTGGCCCGGCGGGCAAACGTCATGACTTGGGCCTCTTGTACCCAGGGCCCGCCGGATAGTATTTGGGTCCGTCCGCTCAAGAATCAATTCTCGGACCATCTTGATGAAGGTCGGGTGTGTGCCCACCGTAGCGGCGCGGACCATGTTCAATCCGATCTCTGCGGAAAGCCGGCGAGCTTCCGTGTCAAGATCATAAAGAACTTCCATGTGATCTGAAACGAAGCCGATCGGAGCGATGACGACATCGCTCGCCCCGCCCTCTTTCAACTCGCGCAGGTAGTCGCCGATGTCAGGCTCCAGCCATGATTGTGTCGGCGGCCCGCTGCGGCTCTGAAACACTAACCGCCAGCGCTCATGGCCCACACGTTCTGCAACCAGTTGGCATGCCTCAAGAAGCTGCGCCTGATAATCACAGTTCTCCGCCATCGCTCTTGGAATGCTATGAGCCGTAAAGGCGATCTCTGCTGACGAGCGCCGCAGCTCCGGAATCCTTTCGAGGGCGGCGCGAACATTCTCGACGTTCGGTTCAATAAAGCCCGGATGGTTGTAGAAGGCGCGCAGTTTATCCACATGCGGCGCGCGCGGCCCCGCCTCAGCCTGTGCACGCTCGATGTCCTCAAGATACTGCCTGCAACTGGAATATGAGCTGTAAGCTGAGGTGACGAAGGCGAGCGCATTCCTGATGCCATCGCCGGCCATCTGCCGCAGCGTGTCGGCCAGCAGCGGATGCCAGTTCCGGTTGCCCCAGTACACCGGCAGGTGCGGCCCATTCCCTTCGAGCTCCTCTTTCAGAGCTCCGATCAACGCGCGGTTCTGCGCGTTGATCGGACTGGCGCCGCCAAACAATTCGTAGTGATGTGCCACCTCACGCATTCTGGCGGGCGAAACATTCTTCCCGCGCAGCACATTCTCGAGGAAAGGCATCACCTCATCCATCCCTTCCGGCCCACCAAAAGAGAGGATTAAAATCGCATCATAAGGAGTTTGGAGTCTCATAATTTAGAAGCTCGAAGATGTTGGGCAAGGGCAAGCGTCATACGGGAAACCTCGTCGAGCAACTCGTACAACTTAGCAAAAGAAGCCTGATCTATGTAGTTTAAGTCGAGAGCGACATATAAATGTGATTGAACGTCCGATACTGAGCCATGAGCCATATTTAAAAAGTTCGCAAACTCCTTATCTGAGCGTCTACCAAATCCTTCTGCAATATTCGCCATGATAGAGACGATGGCGCGTCTGATTTGGTCTCGCAGACCGTAATCCTTAGCAAAATCACTCTCTGCAGTGACCTCATAAATCGATCTCGTAGCTTGTCGCGCCTTCTGCCAAGCATGTATATCTTCAAATCCCTTGAGTATAGGCATCTCCTAACTCCAGACTCTCTAGACTTTCAGACTCATTTCGTGCACTGCTTCAACCAGCGCGATCACGTTGTCAACAGGCGTTTCGGGCAGAATTCCATGGCCCAGATTAAAAATGTGTCCCGGGCGACGCCCCGCGCGTTCGAGAATTCGCTTCGCCTGTGCGCGAATGAAATCCGGCTTCGCAAAGAGCGCAACCGGGTCCATGTTGCCCATCACCCCGACATCACCCAGACGTCTCCAGGCAGCATCCAGATCGACCCGCCAGTCCAGGCCGATCACATCGCCCCCGGCTTCGCGCATCAGTTCCAGCAGCGCCGCCGTGCCGGTGCCGAAATGTATCACCGGGGCGCCGGGCGTAATGCTCGCGATGACGCGGTGCGTGTGCGGCAGAACATACTCGCGGTAATCATCCACACCCAGGCACCCGACCCACGAGTCGAAGAGTTGGACGGCCTGCGCGCCCGCCTCGATCTGCGCGTTGAGATACTTGCTGATCGCACGTGCGATCAGCCTCATCATCGCATGCCATGCGCCGCTGTCCGTATACATCATCGATTTTGTTTGCACGTAATTCTTCGACGCGCCGCCTTCGACGATGTATGAGGCGAGCGTAAAGGGTGCGCCCGCGAAACCGATCAGCGGCAGATTGCGCGGAAGCGCGCGCCGCGCGCGGCGGATCGCCTCGAAAACGAAACCGAGTGAGTCCACACTCTCTACTTCGCGCAAGCGTTCGACATCGCGCGCCACCCGCACGGGATTGTGAATGGTCGGCCCTTCGCCTTTGCTGAATTCCAGGTCGAGACCCATCGGCTCGATAACCAGCAGGATGTCGGCGAAGATGATGGCGGCATCCACGCCCAGTCGCTCGGCGGCAGTCACCGTCACCTCCGCCGCCAGATCCGGCGTCTTGCAGAGGTCAAGGAACGAGGTGTGCTCCCGCACTTCGCGGTACTCGCGCATGTACCTGCCGGCCTGCCGCATCAACCATACCGGCGTGTACGGCACAGGCTCGCGATAGCACGCGCGCATAAAGGGGCTGTCACGCAGCGCGTCCTCGCCGCGCATCTCCTCTGTCATTGACTCGCTCGCTCTTTGACGGGACTTTTCATTAACTGGCGAACGCCATATATCGCCGACTTTTCAAAACAATTGCACCCGCTATAGCGGTGTGCGCTTGCATGCGACTCATCCGAATCACAGCAACTTGATTCTTCGGCTTGATCATCTCTCTGCTCAACAACCAGACTTTACCCTGTTATCGCCGCTCGACAGACCCTTCCATTCTTCACAACTGTTACTTTTGGTGACACTTCTTCACCATTAAAAAAAAATTTCGTCGGGATTCGTCGGGTTTCATCCGCCCGCCCGCGCTCTTGTCTGATCAAGCTATAGGCTGTGAGCATCCATGTTAGGCGAGATCAATCAAAGAACATCAGCAGCGAGCCTTCACTGCCACTATTAGTATTATACCAGTTATGAAGCGCAGAATATGCATGGCTATTTTTTGATCTGGTCGTGGAGTAAGAAGCCTCAAGCATGGAGGTTCAGAGTTCAAACTTAAGCTTGCGCGTGTCCCCGCACCACCACAAACTAAAGTTTGAACTCTCAACGCTCCTTTCATGGCGACGTGGTCTGAGCTGTCAGCAGAGACGCGATGGAGATTGAAGAGAGGGGAAAAGCTGATTAGGGAGGGGCATGATGAATGGGCCTGGCCGTAGAGGCGGATGAAGAGAGGAGATGGCAGGCGATGGTGGGGAGCAGGGATGGGCGTGGGAGGTGATCTGAAGTTGGCCGCGCTTGCCTTTGATCGTTTTCGCGGACTTCCCGTTGCGGGAGTTGCCGGTGTTCTTGCCCGCGGGGTCATGCCTTTCGTAGCCGAGGTGGTGAGTCAGCTCGCCTTGCAGCGCCCGCTCGACCACGGCTTTCGTGAGCTGCTGATACTGTTGGCGAATCCTCAAGTGATGACCGGAGCCAACCTTGCGAAATGA
>CAYLJO010000079.1:0-25761 GCA_964383905.1 uncultured Blastocatellaceae bacterium | reverse complement strand
TCGGCGAGCAGGCGGGGTAGATCCTCCGCCGGGTAAAGCGCGTCCGGTCTGACGCTCGGGTCGTATCGCCTGCCTGGGTCGCGTTTGGTGGCAACGATTCGCATTCCGAAGCTGCGTGCCCGTACTGCCAGCGCCTCCCCGATCCGACCGAATCCCGCGATGCCCAACGTCTGGCCGGATAACTCGCCCACACCCGGGGCCCGTGACTCATTATCGCGCCGCCATTCTTCTACAAACTGGGCCCGCATGTACTGCGGCATCCGCCGTGTGAACATCAACATGAAGGCCAGAACATGTTCGGCGATGTTGGGTCCATGGACGCCGCTGGCGTTCGTTACCAGAATATTGCGGGCTTCCATTTCAGGCGTCACTTTACCTTCCAGCCCCGCGCTCCAGTAGCTGATCCAGCGCAGGCTCGCGGCAGCGGCGAGGAGTTCCGGGTTGATTCTTAGGCAGGCTACAACCTCCGCATCATGGATCACGTCGCGTGCCGCATCACCCGCGGCAAACCGCAGCTCAACCCGCCCCCGCAACTCCGGCGAGCTTTCAACGGCCCGACGGTACGCGGCAGCATTCTCGTCCTCGGGCGTCATTAGCACTAATACAATCTTTTTATTCAAATGCTCTCCCGATGCAGGGTGCGGCTACCGCCCTTTATTTAGATGATGCATGAGCGCGCAGCCTGGTAATTGACCAATTATTTGCCGGTGAGTACAACATTCTGGTTCTGAAGTCAACTGAGGGGTCATCGCACACCTATGGCGGTTAACACGTGGCAGCGGCCGTCTTGCTCTGCGCCCCTCTCGGGCCCTGCGGCGCCTCCGTGGTAACTCTTTTGCTCCCGCTCATTCGAGGCCCGCTATCATTAGCCAAGGGACGAATCGCTATCTCTCCGCCGCTTGACAATTATCTTGAAATGAAGTATCTTGATATTAAGGTAAGTATTACGGGCAGAATGAATGGAACGGGTTACGTCGGTGCTCGAACCCGAAGAACGGGCGACACTCATCTATTTATTGAAGAAGCTCGGAAGGGAGGCCGCCTGGCTCTCCCGCTTCCCGCTCGAGAGCTGCGGCGGCCTCGTGACAAGGAGAAAACAATGACAACGCAATTTGAAGAGATGAGAACAGTTTCGGGTATTGTCAGCAGCATAGAGACTCTTGAAGGTGAGGGCTTCCTCGTGCACCGGCCTTTCCCGACATACGCCCTTTCAGAATTTGACCCATTCCTGCTCCTCGACGAGATGGGGCCCAAAGAGCTGTCGCCGGGAGAAGCTAAGGGGGCGCCGGATCACCCGCACCGCGGCTTCGAGACGGTCACGTATATGCTGGACGGCCGCATGGAGCACAAAGACTCGCAAGGGCGCGCGGGAAAACTGGGCCCCGGCGATGTGCAGTGGATGACGGCGGGTGCCGGCGTTATCCACTCGGAGATGCCCGAACGTGAGTTTGCACGAAAGGGGGGACGGATTCACGGTTTTCAGCTCTGGGTCAACCTGCCCCGGCGCGATAAGATGATGAAGCCCCGCTACCAGGAGATTCCGGCGGCGAGGATCCCGACGGCCCGGACCGATGACGGCCTGGTCAAGGTGAAGGTCATCGCCGGGGAGGCACTCGGAGCCCGTGCCGTGATCGAAACACGGACCCCCATCATGTATCTGCACTTCATGCTCCGGCCGGGCGGAAAGGTGATGCAGCCCGTCGCGCGGGAGTACAACGCCTTCGCCTATGTAGTCGGCGGTGAGGGCTTATTCGGAGTGGATGCGGAGACCGCAAAGCGAGGGCAAATGGTGATGTTCGCACAAGACGGAGGCGTGGTCTCCATCACCTCACCTGAGAACGCGCAGGCAGAGCTTAATGTGCTGCTCATCGCCGGCCTACCGCTCAACGAGCCGGTCGCTCGCTACGGGCCGTTCGTCATGAATTCTCAGTCGGAAATTCGTCAAGCGATTGAGGACTACCGGAGCGGCCGGATGGGTGAGATCAGTCTCTGAGCCGCGGGCATAAAAATGGCAAAAGAGCTTACTTCATCTTCGGCCCCGATATCAGATCTTACTCGCCACCGCCTGCGCGACATCCGCCGGGCCCTTCTGCTTCTTCATAAGGCCCTGCTGGAAACCGAACGTGTCTCCTTTGAGCGGGCGCGCGGGCGCGCTCAGTGGGAGCGGAGAATTCCTACAACTCGTGACCCGCGACCCCTGGTTTTCTTGGCTTCATCCACTGTCCGGGATTATAGTGCAGATCGATGAGCTGCTGGATGCGGAAGAACCGGCGGCCGAGCGTGATGCCGGCAATCTCGTGGATCAGGCACGCGCGCTACTTAGGCCGTCTGAAGGCGGCGCCGGCTTCGAGAGAAAATATTACGACGCCCTTCAGAACGGACCTGACGTTGTACTGGCTCACGCCGGGGCGTCGAGGCTTCTTGCCCGTGAAATTTAAGAATTATCACTTGTTCCGCGATTCATGAAGGGGTAGAAGATTGTTATGGGAAAACTTTGTTTCTTCTTCTTCCTACTGCTTTTCGTCGCCGGGGGCGCTTTGCCGGTGACGCAAAAAAGTCGGGCGCATCGCACACTGGACATCTATTATGTGGATGTTGAGGGCGGCGCGGCAACCCTTATTATCACCCCGTCGCGAGAGTCGATCCTGATCGACGCGGGCTGGCCGGGGTTTGATGGTCGCGACGCCAGACGCATTCAACAGGCAATGCAAACGGCGGGGGTTACTGAGATTGATCATCTGATCGCCACTCACTACCACGTCGATCATTACGGCGGCATCCCCGAGTTGGCCAATCTTGTTCCGGTTAAGCACTTTTACGACCACGGCGGGATGTCATCACTTGAGGAGGACAAGAACTTTCCTAAAATGTATGCGGCTTACCGGCAGGCGGCGAAGGGTGAGACGACGACGCTCAAGCCGGGGGACATCATTCCACTCAGAACCGCCAACGGCGCTCCGCCGGTGAAACTACTGTGTGTTGCCGCTAACCGTGAGGTGATTACGGGCGGGAAGGCGCGGGCCAATGCGGAGTGTTCTTCGGCCACACCCAAAGCGGAAGATCCATCCGACAACGCGCGTAGTATCGCTCTCGTCTTGACCTATGGTGACTTTAAGTTCTTCGACGGGGGCGACTTGACCTGGAACATAGAGCAGCATCTGGTCTGCCCGACCAACCGCATCGGCGAGGTCGACCTCTATCAAGTGACGCATCACGGCATGAACATCAGCAACAATCCGGTGCTCTTGAGGAGCGTGCGCCCGGCTGTTGCGATTATGAACAACGGCCCGCGAAAGGGCGGACACCCCGACACGGTCAGATGGCTGCAAGAGCTCCCGTCGCTTCAGGCGCTCTACCAGCTTCACCGTAACGTCGAAACAGGGGTCGCGCAGAACGCGCCGGCGAGGTTCATAGCGAATATTGACGAGCAACCGGACGCGGCGTACATGATCACGGTTTCCGTCGACGCCGCCACGCGCACCTATACGGTCACAAACGGCCGCACCGGGGCAACTGACCGTTACCGCCTCAAACATCCGTAAAGCGTTGGGCCGGAGTCTCAAGCTTGTCGCCCCCTCGGAAGAACACGGGCCGCCGAAATCCTGTGGCGGCAGATGAGACACACACCCGAGTCGGCAAATTGAGGACTTTCCTGCCTGTTTTTTTGCCACATGGTCTTGCCAAACGCATCCCTTGCAGCTTTAATAGCCTTGCGCGAAGCTCGTTACTCCGACATCTGTGCAAGTCCCCAGTAGCGCTTTCTCCCGTAGGAGATTTAATTTGAGAGAACTCCGAATTTGCGGCCGAATAATCTTGTGTCTCATGCTTCTCGGGCTCACTTATCCTGCGCCCGGTGCGCAAGCTCAAACAAATCCGATGTTTATCCCAAAGTTTATCTTCAGAAAAAGCGGGCTGGAGCTGGAGCGGCGGACGCAGTCGGGCACTTTCTTCGACGTCGTGGGCCATCATTCGGCGGTCTTCGGCTATGAGCACCGCCCGCTCGAGGCGTGGGTCTACCCGCTGAAGATTCTTGACGACTTTGAGCTTTCGTTCCGCATCGAAGGCTACCCCCTGGAATTCCGTGACGCAGACCTGGCGGTCCGGGTCAACGCGCGACCGGAAGCGACAACCTTCACCTACTCACATGCCGCTTTCACCGTACGCCAAACCATCTTCGCTCCGGTTGACGAGCCGGGGGTCGTCATGCTGCTTGACGTGCAGAGTGTGCTGCCGATGAGCGTCACCGTCTCGTTCCGACCGAGGTTAAGACTGGCGTGGCCCGCGGGGCTGATGACGGCCAATCTCGGTTGGGAAGATAAGCAGCATGTTTATTACATCACCGAAGAATCAAAACGCTATGTGGGGTTGGTAGGCTCCCCCGCCGGGCGCGATATTTCGGTGATGCCGTATCAGGAAGAGCCGCGGGATGTGCCGGCACGGTTCGTCATCGAAGCCCCGCCCGACGCACTGAAGTCCAACCTCATCCCGATTGTGATCGTCGGCGGGGTCGAAGGTCGCGATAAGGCGAAGGCCGACTACGACCGGCTGCTCAATTCCGTACCCTCGCTCTATGAAAAGAATGTCGCCTACTATGAGCGGTTGCAGAATGAGACGGCGAACATTAAAACCCCTGACCCGCGCCTTAACGACGCTTTCGGTTGGGCGAAAGTCGGCGTCGACAAAGGAATCGCCACCAACCCGCTACTCGGCACCGGACTGCTGGCGGGTTTCCGCACTTCAGGCGATAGCGAGCGGCCCGGGTTCGCCTGGTTCTTCGGACGCGATGCGATGTGGACGGCGTTGGCCATCAACTCTTACGGTGATTTCGCGTCCACGCGCACGGCACTCGAATTCTTGAAAAAATTCCAGCGCGCGGATGGCAAAATCCCGCACGAGATTTCACAGAGCGCGTCGCTCCTCCCCTGGTTTACGGACTACCCTTTCCCCTGGGCCAGTGCCGACGCCACGCCACTCTACATCATCGGTCATGCGGATTACTGGCGCGCCAGCGGGGACATCGATTTTTTAAAGGCCAACTGGGACTCGATCGTCAAAGCATACGGTTTCTCTGCCGCGACCGACACGGACGGCAATGGATTAATCGAGAATACAAAGTTCGGTCACGGCTGGGTCGAGGGTGGCGCGCTATACCCGGCCCACGAAGAAATTTACATGCAGGGCCTATGGGTCGAAGCGTCGCGCAACATGGCGGAGCTCGCCGAAGCGATGAATGACATGGGGATGGCGGCCCGCGCACGCGCCGGCGCCGAACGCACACGCGCCGCCATGGAACAGACTTACTGGCTCCCGGACCGGGGTTTCTATGCCTTCGCCACCAAACTACCGCCCGCCAAGCCTCCGGAGGCCGAGCCGGGTCCGAACCGCGCCGTGCGGCAAGCGCGCCTGGAAGAGCTCAGCCGAGTTCGACTCGTCGACGAAGACACGGTGCTCCCCGCCGTTCCCCTGTGGTGGCGCACGCTCGCCGATGATCGCGCGCAATTAGAGATAGACCATCTGGGCAGCGGCCGGATGGCGACCGACTGGGGCGCGCGCATCATCTCAAATGAGAGCAGGCTTTATGACCCTCTCTCCTACCACTACGGCTCCGTGTGGCCCCTGTTTACGGGCTGGGCCAGCATAGGCGCATACCGGTACGGGCGGCCGCACATCGGCTACCAGGCATTAATGGCGAACGCGCTGCTCACTTATGTCGGAGCGCTCGGCTACGTTACGGAGCTCTTGTCGGGAGATTTCAACGCGCCTTTCGGCCGCTCGTCGCACCATCAGATCTGGTCCGAGGCGATGGTCGTGACGCCGGCTTTGCGCGGCCTGCTCGGAATCGAGGCCGGTGCCGGTGGCACCGCCCTTCGCTTCGCGCCCGACATACCGGCGAACTGGGACCGTGTTGAAGCGCGAAACGTCGCCGCAGGCAAAGCTAGGTATGATCTCGCGCTTGAGCGTACCGCAGGTCGTTTGCAGGTCACGGTCAGACGGCGTAATTCGAACCCGGCCGACTCCGCGGGCGGCCCAATGCGCGTTACAGTCGCGCCGTCATTTCCGCTCGACGCGCACGTTCGTGCCGTGACCGTCCAGGGGCGCGCGACGAAGTTTGAGATGATCCGGGCCGGTGATGTGCAGCGCGCTGAAGTCAGCGTTGATGTAACACAACCGGTTACCGAGTTGGCCTTCACTTATAATGAAGGCACGGACGTTTACGTCGAACCGGAAGCGCCGCTGCCCGGCGCACGCAGCCAGGGATTGCGCATCATTCACTCGCTCGCGGACGAAAACGGCTTGCGCCTTGTCCTCGAAGGACTCGGCGGCCGCTCCTACTCGTTGGGCGTGCGCACCCCGTACCAACTGTCCGAGGTGAGCGGCGCGACGGTCAAAACGGATGGCCCGGCTAACCAGCAATTGCGCATCGCCTTTGCCGGCCCGCCCGATACTTACGTTCGGCGAGAGTTGACCGTCCCGCTCGAGCGCGCTAAACCTTCTCAGCGCAAAAGAAAGTAGACGGGCCCGATGATTCGGCATCAAGCAGTAGATATTCGCATCTACTGCTTGATGCGCCTCCGCCGTCTCTTTGCGATGCTTAACCAAACCACGGAGAAATTGGTGTTCGTCAACTATCAACCAAATCCGAGCTTTTCTGAGCTATTTCAGCGCTCCAAGAACAACCCTATTTTGACGGCGGCGGATTGGCCGTACCTGGCGCACTCTGTCTTCAACCCTGGCGCGACACTCCTGCCCGACGGCCAGACCTTATTGCTTACGCGCGTCGAGGACCGCACCGGCATCTCGCATCTCACGGCCGCGCGCAGCCGGGACGGCATCACCGATTGGCAGATTGCCGCCCGGCCAACGCTCGCTCCGGATCCGCAGAACTACCCGGAAGAGTTATGGGGGATTGAGGACGCGCGCGTCGTCCACCTCCCGGAGCTTGACCAATATGCGGTCACCTATACCGCCTACTCGGCCCGCGGGCCGCTGGTCTCGCTCGCGCTGACGCGCGACTTCAAAACCTTTGAGCGGCGCGGCACCATCATGCAGCCGGAAGATAAGGATGCGGCCTTTTTTCCCCGCCGCATCGGCGGGAGATGGGCGTTACTCCACCGGCCTGTACCGGCATGGGCCGGCGCGGGCGCAAACATCTGTCTCTCATTCTCGCCTGATCTGAAACACTGGGGCGACCGCCGGATAGTTCTTGAGGCGCGACACGGGGGCTGGTGGGATGCTAATAAGATCGGCCTCTGCTCTCCACCCCTTGAGACCAAAGAAGGCTGGCTCATCATCTATCATGGCGTGCGCCACAACGGGGCGGGTGTGATATACCGCGTGGGGCTCGCGCTACTCGACCTCGAAGACCCGACGCGCGTCGTCCGGCGCGGCGACGAGTGGGTGATGGGCCCGCGCGAGCCCTATGAGATTATCGGCGACGTCGGTTACGTCATTTTCCCCTGCGGTCAAGTCGTTGATGATATGACGGGTGAGATCCGTCTTTACTATGGCGCCGCCGACACCTCCATCGCCATGGCGCACGGCAATACCGGTGAAATTCTCGACTGGCTGATGAAGAGAAAGAAATAGGATCAAACACCGGGCAAATGGCTCGCCACCGCTCAGTTCTTCATTCCGCTGCTGGCGATGCTTTCGATCAGGTAACGCTGTAAGAAGATATACGCGACGATCACCGGTAAAGCGAGCAGCGTCGCGGCGGCCAGTTGTGCGCCGAGGTGCGCCTCTGCCTGCCCGCCCACGGTAAAGATTGTGACCATCAGCGGCATCGTCATCAGCCTCTCGTCACGGATCACCATCAGCGGCCACAGCACGTCGTTCCAGACCCCCATGAATGTCAGAATTGCCACCGTGATAATGGCCGGTTTTGAGAGCGGGTAGACGATCGTGAAAAGAATGCGCCAGTCGGAACAGCCGTCGAGCCGCGCCGCCTCAATCAGCGATTGCGGGACGGACTGAAAGAACTGGCGAAACAGCAGGACCGCGTAGCTGCTCATCATCGCCGGCACGATCAGCGCCAGGTAAGAGTTGACCCACCCGAACTTGACCATCATCGTGTAAAGAGGGATGAGCGTGAGTTGCGCCGGGATCATCATCGTCGCGAGCGCTAGGTTAAAGACCATCTCGCGCCCGCGAAAACGCAGTCGTGTCAGCGCGTACCCGACCAGTGAGCCGAAAATTATCACCGAGGCGGTCACCACGATTGAGACGAACAGGCTATTGACGAAACCGCGAACGATCGGAATCTTACGGAAGACGAAGCGGTAGCTCTCGAGCGTAAAGTTAGGCGAAAAGAGATGGAAGCCGGGGATTTCCGGCTCGGGTTTGAGGGTCGCCGCGATCATCCACAAAAACGGGTAGAGAAAAATTACGGCCCCGGCGATTAGTATGGCGTACAGCAGAAAACGCTTCATCACAACGCCGCCTCGGTTTCGACAAATCGCCGCTGAAGGAGTACGACCGCGAAGATGATCAGGGCCCAGAAGAAACCGATGGTCGTGGCGTACCCCATTTTGCTAAAGAAAAACGCCTGCTTGTAAAGGTAAAGGATGCCGGAGAGCGTGCTGTTGGCGGGCCCGCCGCCGGTCATGACGTAAGGTTCAATAAAAAGCGAAAAACCACCGATCGTCGACAGCACCAGCACCAGCATGATTGTCGGGTTGAGCATCGGAATCGTGATCATCCGAAATTGCTGCCACGGTGAAGCGCCGTCGAGCTCCGCCGCTTCATACAGGTGCGAAGGAATCGTCTGCAGCCCGACAAGAAAGAGCACGACATAGAGGCCGACGTTCTTCCACGTCGCCATGATCGCGATCGCCGGCATGGCAAAACGGCGGTCGGTCAGCCACCCGATTTTCGGCAAGCCAACGCGCCGGAGCATGATGTTTATCAGACCGGTCTCCTGAGCGTACAGCTGTTGCCAGAGGATGGTGATGACGATGCCTGAGATGACGACCGGCAGGAAATAGCTCGCGCGGAAAAATCCCCGCCCACGAATTCTTTGATTGAGCAACTGGGCCAACCCGAGCGCGACGATCAGCTGCAACGGGATGTGAATCAGCAGAAAGAAGAGTGTGTTGCCGAGGGCGCGCCAGATCAGCGGATCCGCAATCAGCAGTCTGACGTTACCCAATCCGATCCACTTCATCGGCGTGTAGATGTTCCAGCGGTGAAAGATCAGGGCGAAGGCGAAGGCGAGCGGATAGCCGAGGAATATCGCGACGTGCAGAACGTAAGGGAGCACCATCAGGTACCCCACTTTGTCGGGGGCCGGGGAGTTGAGATGAGGGGATCTTTGGCCTGAGGTGCGGGCCGGGAAGATCACGTTCTTCCCGGCCCCCGGCACCTGTCCCCCGTCGCCCGCTTCATTCCGCGTCGAGGATCTGTTGGCTTCTTCGGGCCGCATCGTGTACTGCCTGCTCCGGCGGTTTCAAGTCAAAGACTACCGAGGCTTCAACTTCCTGCGCGATGACGTCGAATATCTCTTTGAGTTCCGGGACCGAGTCGATACTGCGCGCGGTGGTCACCTGCTCGGCAAATTTGATCATCTTCGGGTTGCGTTTAAGGTAGCCGGCGAAGGCCTGATCTACGAGGAGGCCGGCGCGGATCGGCAACTGGCTGGTCAAGTCCAGCAGGCGCAGATCGTTACGCTTGGAGATAACGAATTCAATGAACTCCCAGGCCTCGCGCTGATGCCGGCACGTCGTGAAGATAACAATACTCTTCGGGTCGGCATAGCTGACCGGCTCTCCGGTCGCGTTGTCGGGGCGTGGTATCGGCCCGTAATCATACTCGAAGCCCGGAGGGCGGTAACGCTCTAGTTGGCTGATGCTATACGGGCCGGTGAATTTCGCCGCCACGCGACCGTCGAGGAAAACATCTCCCTGAAAGGACTGCCGGGGGATATAACCCCTCGCAAAGCACTCGTGTAGAAATTGAAAGACTTCAATCGAGTGCTCGTCGTCGAACGTGATTCGCCGGCCCTGAAGCAACCTGTTCCCATCTGCCGCGGCAAGGTAGAGCGGGTAGAAGTCAAACAGCCGTTTGTACCAGATGGGATAGTAGTCGATCGTCGCCATCCACTGATCGATCTGCCCGTCCCCATCGCGGTCGCGAGTCACACGGGCCGCCGCCGCGAAAAACTCCGAGTAAGTCTTGGGCAGAGACGATACGCCGGCCTCCCGCAGCATCCGGGTGTTGTACAGCACCATCACCGGATTCGATTTCCAGGGCACCTGGTAATAATGTCCGTCCGGAGAGCGATACTGCTCCAGAAGCTCGGGCGGCATCCGTTCGCGCATCACGTCAAAGAAGTCCGTGTCCGCGTCCAGTTGAACAACGCCCCTGGCGTCTATCAGGTCCTGTATCGCCCCGGGGAAAACACTGGCGTAGATGTCGGGCGTCGTGTGACTGGCGACCGCCGCCAGTATAATTTCTTCCGTTGACTGGCCCGAGGGGACGATCTCGACTTTAATTTGGACCCCGTGGTGATGCGCGTTCCACTCAGCCGCAACTTGGCGCGCAAATTCGACCTCGTCGGAATTGGTCGCGCTCCAGTAAGTGAGCGTGATGTGATCGCTCCGAACAGGGTCGCCCGCGAGATGTGACGGCGCGCAGCCGGCCAGCAGAGCGAGGATTAAAATAAGAATGAGGAACAGGCGCATATTAAGTTATGCCGTAGGGGCAGGGCAAGCCCTGCCCGTGTTCTACATAAGCTCAGAATTGTTTCCGACCGATTCTGCCTCCCGCCTTCCATTTTTACTATCGTCGGCTCAAAGGAGCGCTTCCCCGGTCGCCGGGTCGAAGAGCCTGGCGCGCTCCATGTTCAGCACCAGGTCGAGCGTTTCGTCGCTCATCGCACCGGTCCTTGGGTTCAAGCGGGCGATGAATTCGCGTCCGGCGAGCGAGCAGGCGGCCACCACTTCGCTGCCCAGTTGTTCTAAAAAGTCCACCCGTACCGTCGCGACATTGCCGTCAATTGGCCCGTCATAAAACCGCCGCTCAAAAACATCTTCGGGGCGAATGCCGAAGACGACACGGCGGCCGAGCGGGTGATTCAAAGCAGACTCTTTGCCCGCCGGCACCTTTACCTGAAACGCTTCGCCCGTGAGATACAGATGCCCCTCACGCTCCACTATCGAGCAGTCAATAAAATTCATCGGCGGGCTGCCGATGAAACCTGCGACAAACCGGTTGGCCGGCTGATTGTAAATCTCCATTGGCGCGCCGATCTGTTGAACGACTCCGTCTTTGAGCACGATCAAGCGGTCACCCATGCTCATCGCCTCAACCTGATCGTGCGTCACGTAAATCATGGTCGCCCCCAGCCGTTTATGCAGCTTAATCAATTCGGCGCGCATGGTGACCCTCAGCTTGGCGTCTAAATTACTGAGCGGTTCGTCGAATAAAAACAGCTTCGGTTGTCGAACGATCGCCCGTCCCACGGCGACGCGTTGCCGCTGGCCACCAGACAGGGCTTTCGGCTTCCTCTCCAGGAAGCCTGTCAAACCCAGTATGTCCGCGGCCTGACGGACGCGAGCTTCGATCTCCCGGCGAGGAAATTTTCTCATCTTCAAGCCGAAGGCCATGTTGTCGTAAACTGTCATGTGCGGGTAGAGGGCGTAATTCTGAAAGACCATGGCGATGTCCCGATCCTTGGCCGCCACGTTGTTGACTAATCTGCCACCGATATAAATCTCCCCTTCGGAGATCGCTTCAAGTCCCGCGATCATACGTAACAGTGTGGATTTGCCGCAGCCTGACGGCCCGACGAGAATCACGAACTCGCCATCTTTTACATGGACGCTTGCTTCAGCGACCGCCCTCATGCTGCCCGAATAGATCTTGGATACGTTTTTGAGCTGGAGATCGGCCATTTCATCAGTCCCTCAAATATTGCGCCGCTTTCCCCCGGGCCGCAAATTCCAGGGCACTTCACCCGGACCGACGATGATGTATTGCCGAATCACCACTGCCTTATCTATTATGCTTACTCTAATATTGTCTTGCTTTATAAGAGACCGAGTGCCGGGCGCCGGATGCCCGGGCCGGTGAAAGCACGTCTTTACCAGCACCTAACCACAACGCCCGTTACCGACGTAAGAGACCGAAGGAGGTAAGTATGACAGATAAACGACAAGTCAGAAAAGCTTTTTCTTTGATTGCTGCTCTATTACTACTGGCCCTTTCCGCCTCAGCCCTGCCCAATCTTTCGGCCCAGACCGCCTCAGCCGAGCACCTTCAGTCAATACAAAGATATATCAAGCAGAGCTGGCGCACATTAATGCGCTCAAACGCGCAGCTCGCCAGCGCTGCTGTCGACCCGAAGTTTAAAGCCACAGCCGTTCACCGTTGGCCGGTCTACGTTTCGCGCAGCGAGAGCATCCAGCGAGTCGAGCAGACCTTGCGCCCTCAGATGTCGGCGGAGGATTTTAACAAGATCGAAATACGTCAGCTGCCCGACGACCCGAAAGAGATTCGAGAGCAGGGCCTGTTGTACTTACCCTACCCTTACGTGGTCCCGGGCGGGCGGTTCAACGAGATGTATGGCTGGGACAGTTATTTTATTCAAGTCGGACTGGTGAGGGATGGTGAGATCGAGCTGGCCAGGAATATGGTCGATAATTTTCTCTACGAGATCGAGCACTACGGGGAGATACTCAACGCCAACCGGACTTACTTCCTCTCGCGCTCCCAGCCGCCGTTTCTGACGCAGATGATCCTTAATGTTTACGGTAAAAACCATGATGCGGCCTGGCTGCGCAACACCGTCCCGGCCCTCGAGAAATACTACCGCTACTGGACCGCCGAGCCGCATCTGGTTAGGGAGACGAACCTCTCACGGTATTACGATCTTGGCGAGGGGCCCGCCCCGGAAGTCTTATCCGATGAGCGCGACGAGAAGGGGCGGACACATTACGACCGCGTCAAAGAGTACTACCGCACACATGAGATTAAAGACTACGACCTCGGTCAGTACTACAATAAAGAGACGGACCAGTTGACGGACCTCTTTTACAAAGGTGACCGTTCGATGCGCGAGTCGGGGTTTGACCCGTCAAACCGCTTCGGGCCGTTCAACATCGATATCATTCATTACAACCCGGTCTGCCTTAATTCCCTGCTCTATCTGATGGAGACGGACACGGCCGAGATCCTGAAAACGCTCGGGCGGGCGCGGGAAGCAGGTGTGTGGAGCGCCCGCGCCGAAGACCGGCGTCGCCGGATCAATCGCCTGATGTGGGACAATAAGGATGGCCTCTATTATGACTACAACTTCGTGACAAAGAATGCGAGGCGCTACCCGTTTTTGACCACGTTTTATCCGCTGTGGGTCGGAATAGCCGACCGCAGGCAGGCCGCGCGCGTGGTGGCTAACCTTCATCTATTCGAGCGACCGGGAGGCTTGCAGACGAGCACCAGCATCAGCGGCAATCAATGGGACGCCCCGTTCGGCTGGGCCCCGCTGCAGATGATCGCAGTCCAGGGACTGCGCCGCTACGGCTACACGGAAGAAGCCGACCGTATTACAGCCAATTTTCTGTCGATGATCCTCAAGGATTTCATCGACCACAACACGATTGTGGAGAAATATGACGTCGTGCGCCGCGGCTCGGATGTCGGGGCAGGCATCAGGTTTGGGTATAAATCCAACGAGATCGGTTTCGGCTGGACCAACGCTGCTTTCACAGAGCTTTACTCTCAGTTGCCTGCGAATAAGCAAGCACTGGTGCTCAAGCTGGACGGCGTCGCTTTGACCCAGCACCAGGCCAAATAGCGTGATGCTCGCGGCACTCCCCGAAGACAAGCCGCCCACAAAAACCGGAGGGGGTGAAGCCCGATCGGGCTTCACCCCTCCGACTGTTCTGGACCAGCATTTTTCTCGTCCGGACGAATCTGCCGGCCCGCATTAGCCGCCCCTTCCAATCCGCTAGAACTTAAACTTCAGCGCGAATTGGAGGTTGCGCTGCGGGTCCGTGCCTCCGAAGGCCGTGTTTGAAATAACCCCCGCGTGCGATTGTGGGCTGGCCGGGTTTCCGATAAACGAATCCGGTTGATCGAGATTCACGTGGTTAAAGAAATTCACCACCTCGACGCGGAACTCAAGATCCTTGCTTTCGCTGAAGATGAACTTCTTAAAGAGTGAAGCATCCGTCCTCCAGTAGCCCGGCCCGCTCAGCGAGTTGCGCTGGAGGGTGCCGAAGGTTCCCGGCGCCGGCGTGGCGAAGGCGTTGGGGTTGAAGAAACGGTTCCGGCCGCCGCCGAGCTGAGGGTCGCCAACCAGGTTGGGGCGGTTCGGCCCTGTATCGCCGACACTTCCTGGACGGTCATAACCGACGTTGAAAGGCAGCCCGCTTTGAATGTAGGTGGTCGAGTTAAACTGCCACCCGCCGACCACATAGTTAACCGCCCGTGACGCATTCGTGTAAAAGCGCTTGCCCTTCCCGAAAGGAAGCTCGTACACCTGCGCGAGGACGAAGTTATGGGTCCGATCGAAATCTTCCCTTCCGCGGTTCAGACCGCGGTCGAAGAAGAACTGCTCGGCGTCATTAAATTCGGCCCTCTGCAGAGTGTAGTGGGTGAGTAACGACCAACCGTTAGAGAAACGCTTCTCGAGCTTAACCTGCAGCGAATTGTAGCGGTTATCCGCACAGTTGCAGAAATAATCGATGCCCTGCGTCCAGCCGAACCGTTGGAAGAAGGGCTGGCGTTGATTAAACGACAAGCCCTGCAGAAAGCCCTGCAGGGTGGCCTGGTTAACATTAGCGGCGGGGCCGCCACCGGCGAAAGCGTGGGTGCCCTTGTTGCCGACGTAGCCCGCTTCAATCGAGATCGTCCTCGTTAATTGATGCTGGACCATGAAATTGTAGGCATCAACCGAAGGCAGCCGCTGCTTAAACGGCAGCGCGCGGGCGAAGACCCCATTCGGCAGGAAGATGCGACCGCTTGATGGAATCGAGGTGTTTGGCACACCGCCTTGATTGGGTGGCGCATTCAGGCCGAAGAAGGCCGTAAACGCCGGCGGCCCCTGCGCCAGGGTGAAAACCGAACTGTTACCGTGATTGTCCAACTCCTGCACGGCGAGCACCGGCAGGTTCTGCGTCACGGAGTGACCGAAGAGCGAGCCAAATACGCCGATGTCATAGCTGCGACCGTAGCCCATGCGGAGCACCGTCTTTGGCGTAACCTGGTAGGCGGCGGCGAAGCGCGGGGCGAAGTTATAACTATTCTTCACGCCGCCGTTGAGCGGGATACCGCCGACTCCGGCGACGAGAAGCTGGCCGGTATTCAAATCGAGGAAACCGCCCTTAGCTGCGCCGCTGACGGTTTGTGGGTTGATCACATCTAATCGCAACCCGTAGTTGATTGTCAGTTTCGGCGTCGCGCGCCAGGTGTCTTGCCCGTAATAGAAATGGCGCCACTGCTTCTCACCGGCATCCTGCGCCGTACTGACGTAACGCCTCAATTTCGTCACGTCGCCGAGGAGGAAGGTGGCGAGGCCAAGACCCCCGCCTCTGGCGCCACCGCTTGTGAGAAGAGGTTGGAAAGAGAGCTCTCCGGCCCGGTGCGCGTCGCTCGGGACGCGTAGATTAGTGGCGCGACGCACGTCAACGCCAAACTTGACCGTGTGATTCCCGAATAGTTTCGAGAGGTTACCAACTATCTGGTACTGCTTTTCGTCCTCAAGCAGCGGGCAGTTGCAGCGGTTAACTCCGAGGCCGGAGCCAAATTTGAAGTTATCAGGGCGACCATCATCGTCAACAAAGCCCGCCGCCAGCCCGGATGAGAAGGAGTCGTTGTTCAAACCGGGAATGCCCACGTCTGCCGATGTGTTTTTCCCGAAGTCGAAGGGCAGAACATTCACATGGTATTTGAAGTAGCCAAAGCGCACGTCGACGATGGTCGTCTGCGAGAGGGTGTAGTCGAAGCCAAGCGCCAGACTCTGGTTGCGCACCTTTGACGAGCCGCCGAGGGAGACAAGCTCCTGGCCACCGCCTTGACCGAAAGCGGTTGGGCCGTTGCGTGTGAAGTCGGCGAAACTGTACCGGCCGAAGAGGTTGAATCGACCGGTGAGGTGCCCGTCGATGCGTACGTCGAAGGTATCGTTGTTGAAAAGCTCGCTGCCCGATGAGGAGAAATTATTCTGGATGCCGGGGAGATTGGGCAGCGGGATCAAATTCAAGATATTGCGAGCCTGCTGCGATATACGGCCCGTCGGAATCACATTGCCGGCGAACTGGGTGCGGCTATCAGCCGGGATGGCATTGTTCGGATCGGTCCCCGGATCGAAAATAGCGGTCCCGAATGCGGAGAGATCGCCGGCGCGCATGGCCGCTGTCGGAACGGTCAGGAGCTTCGTCCCACCGACGCGGCTCCTGGTCCCCTGGTAGTCACCGAAATAGAAGACCTTGTTCTTAATGACGGGGCCGCCGACCGACCCGCCAAATTGATTCTTCAGCGTGCCGGGGATGAGCCTTGACGTGCCCGGGCCAATAGGAGTTGTTTGCGAGAAAGGATTACGCGCCTGGAACTTGTCATCCTGCCGGAAATCAAAGGCGCTTCCGTGGATTGAGTTCGTGCCCGACTTGGTTTGCACAGAGACGACGCCGGCAATGGCCTGGCCGAACTCGGCGTCGTAGTTCTGTGAAGTGATCTTTGTCTCGCCGATCGCCTCGAAGTTCGGGTTGATGACGATGATGCCAAGAATCGGGTCACGGTTCTCCGTGCCGTCCAACTGGTAGCCGGTGCCGCTAAAGTGCTGGCCGTTGACGATAATTTGTGTCGAGCCCTGGGGGTTCTCGCTCGCGGCATGCTGCCAGGATTGTTGCTGCGTCCCTGGAGTGAGCAGAATAAACTTGGTGAAGTTGCGGTCAAGAATCGGTAGATCCGTAACTTGCCGCGTGTCAAAAGTGGTCGCGACATCCGCCCGGTCAGTCTTGAGTAGCTGGCCTTCAGCAGCCGTGATTGTCACCACTTCGTTGACCTGTCCGGCCTGGAGTGTAACGTCACTTTTGGTCTGGGTGTCAACGTCGATCCTCACCGACGGAATGACTTCCTGTTTGTAACCGGACTTCTCGATGGTCACCCGATACGTGCCGGGGATCAATCGGTCCTTGACATACAAACCCGAATCATTCGTCGTCACAGTCTCGGTCGTATTTCGTTCGGTGCTCGTGATGGTCACGGTTGCCCCGGGAATAACTCCTCCCTGAGAGTCAGTCACGGTGCCCGAAATACTTCCGTAGACGGCCTGTGCTCGAATCTCAACAGAGAATCCAGAAATGAACAGTAAACTCAGCAGGAGCAGAGAGAGCTTGCTTCTAAGCATGAGGGAATCTCCTTTACGAATCTGCTTTTCAGCAGATATGCCTTTTGAACGAAGGCTATCCGTAAATACCGGTTAGCCACTGGAAAATGATGCCGGGTAGAATTTTGATAACCCGTACCCTGCTTGTTAATGAAAAGCTTCCCTGGAAATTTGCAGGCTCAATTGTGTGTTAGGTGCCACTTGATGGTTTGTTGCCCGATCGAACGAACTATTTAATACAGATTTGCGAGGCTGTCAATTACTATATTTCGAAGAGCCTTTAAGCCCTGTTTATAAAAATCTTCCCACCGAGACATGAGGATATACAGATAAATGTAATTAGGTTATAAAATCATTTCCCTCCTCGCGGTCTATATAGTTCTAAATTTTATAAGGCAAGTGGAGAGCCAAAACCTACATACTAATAAAAAAACCCACAAATGCTTTAAAATGCACAAAATAGTATCAGCTACGCTGCGGCAAGAAAGGAAAGACCTGGGATAAAATAGAGCTTCCGTAAATAAATTTTTGGATAAAATCAAGATTTTGGATATTTGAAAGATCGAACAGTAGCCGGCGCAGGCGCTTTCAACCGATCGGCGGCTATCACAGGATGAGATTGTTGCGGGCCTTAGCTATAGTACCCTGCCGCGTTGTTTTTCATTTGTGAAGCCAATATCATCCGGGTGCACGAGAAATATTTTCCTCTTTGAGTGAGGTAATGGTCATGATTAAATACCTTTCCCGCATCCTACTTTTACATCTGGCGGTCATGCCAGGCATTTCGGGCGCGTTCGGACAAACTGAGCAACGCCGGCCCATAGGCCTTCAACCTAATTCTCCGATTATCGTACAGGCTCAAGGTCTACTGGACGCCGGTAAGATCGACGCGGCCATTGAAATATTGAACACGGCGCTTAGATTCAAGTCTGGCGATGCGGATACAAATTACCTTTTGGGTCAGGCATACTATCAAAAGAGCAGCTACCCCCGCGCCGTCGAGCACCTATCTCTTGCCGTCGGCCAGTTATCGAAAACCAGCCAACATTACCGTCAAGGTGTGCGAATGCTTGGCCTTTCTCACTATCTAATGGGTCACATTAAGGATGCGGTGCCGTACCTTGAACAAGTCGGCCGCTGGGCGCCCGACAGTGTCGAGATAGCTTACGTCCTCGGCCTCAGCTACATCCAAAATCACGACCCCGAGAAGGCCCGCGAAGCCTTCGCCCGGATGTTCAAAGTGCCAGTCGATTCTGCGGCCGCCTACCTGATCAATGCGCAGATGATGGTCCGCCAACAGTTCGAGGAGTTCGCCGAGAAGGAGTTGCGGAAGGCGCTCGAACTTGATCCGAAGCTCCCGCAGGCCAATTTTTTATTGGGCGAACTGGCCATCTACCGCGCCGACATCCCGCTCGGCATCGAGCTTTTGCAAAAAGAGATCGCCATCAACCCGGCATTCGCCATGGCCTATTACCGGCTCGGGGAGGCCTATACAAGGCAGCTCAAATGGGATAACGCGATCGCGCCGCTCCAGAAATCTATCTGGCTGAACCCATACTTCAGCGGCCCTTACATTGTCCTGGGGAAGGTTTATTTGAAGAAAGCTGACCTCTCAAACGCGGAAAGTATATTGCGGCGCGCGCTGCAGATGGATCCCAACAACTTCTCCGGGCATCACCTGCTGGCGCAAGTTTTTCAGCAGGCCAACAGGTTAGAAGAAGCCAAAAGAGAGTTCGCGCTGGCGGAGCAACTGCGAACAAGTTCTGACCAGAATAAGTAGAACGGGCGTCGGGTGCCCGTTTGACACTGATACCCGGTCCCTAAGCCTGATTTATGTACCCAAAACTCAAGCCGAACCGTCTCTTCTGCGCGCCCCGGCTCGCCGCCCTGCTACTTCTTGTCAACGCTCTCATCTGGCCGTCGTCCGCGCGAAAGGATACCTTCGCCCAACGGATGGCTTCTTCCGCTTCGACCGCAAATAAGCCGAAAGAGGCGGACGATTTTCCGGTAACTTTCGTCGACGTCGCCGGGCGCGCAGGTCTCACGGAACCGACCATTTACGGCGGCATCGAGCAAAAGAGGTACATTATTGAGACCAACGGGAGTGGCGTCGCCTTTATCGATTATGATAATGACGGCTGGGTTGACATATTGATTCTGAACGGCACACGCCTCGAAGGTTTTCCGGCGGGGAAAGAACCGACCAACAAATTATACCGCAACAACCATGACGGCACGTTCACCGACGTCACCGGTAAAGCCGGCTTGATGCATTCGGGCTGGGCGTCGGCAGTCTGCGTCGGTGACTATGATAACGACGGCTACGATGACCTGTTCATCACCTACTGGGGGCAAAACGTTCTCTATCACAATAATGGCAATGGTACTTTCACCGACGTCACTCGGAAAGCGGGGCTGGCGACAAAAGGTACGCGCTGGGGGTCGGGGTGCACCTTCATTGATTACGACCGCGACGGGAAACTCGACCTTTTCGTGGCGAACTATCTGAAATTCGACCTGGCGACAGCGCCGGAACCCGGGAAGGGCAGCAATTGTATGTGGAAAGGTATTCCGGTCAATTGCGGACCCAAAGGACTGCCCACGGATACGAATCTCCTCTATCACAATAACGGGGATGGGACATTTACGGACGTCTCCGACGTCTCCGGTATCGCCAAAGTCCAGGGGCGTTATTCGATGACGGCGATCACGACCGATTTCGATAACGACGGATGGCCGGACATTTACGTGGCCTGCGATTCGACGGCGAGCACGCTCTACCGCAATAACCACGACGGCACATTCACCGACGTCGCCTTGGAAGCAGGCTGCGCGTACAACGAAGACGGTCAGGCGCAGGCCGGCATGGGCGTGACCGTCGGCGACTACAACGGGGACGGTTATCCGGATATCTTTAAAACGCATTTCGCCGACGACCTCCCTGCGCTGTATAAGAATAGTGGGCGGGGTTTCTTTGAGGACGCGTCGAGGGCGGCCGGCTTCGACCATACGCGCTACGTCGAATGGGGGACAGGGTTCGCCGACTTCGACAACGACGGCTGGCCCGACATTATGGTTGCCACCGGCAACGTCTATCCCGAGGTCGAAAAATATTTCAAGGAATATCCTTACCGCGGACCGCGCCTTGTGTATCACAACCTGGGGAATGGCCGTTTCCGAGAAGTAACCTCACAGTCCGGTCCGGGCGCATTAGCCTTGAAATCCAGCCGCGGCATGGCTTTCGGAGATTTCGATAACGACGGCGATATTGATGTGCTGATTATGAACATGAACGAGCCGCCCTTGCTGCTGCGCAATGAGTACTATAGCGGTAGCAAACGTGGTCCTAACAACTGGCTCAAATTAAAACTGATCGGTACGAAATCAAACCGCAGCGCCATCGGGGCGCGAGTACGGGTGAGAACCGGGGAGCATTTACAGGCCCAAGAGGTCACGAGCCAATCCAGTTATTACTCGCACAACGACATACGTCTCCATTTCGGGATGGGCGCAAGCCAGAAAGCCGATCAGGTAGAGATACGCTGGCCCAGTGGCCAGACCGAGATCATCAAAGATATTGCGGTTAATCAGATCGTCACGATCAAAGAAGGCGGCGGTGTTGTAAAGTCAGTAACCCACGTCAGGTGACGTCCCTATCATTTGAATCTCAGGTCTTTCTTCCGGTATCTCCTACCTTAGCGGTCTCAAGTGAGGGTTGAGTTCCTTTGCCTTCTGATAAGCAGCGCGGGCGGCATCGGATTGACCTTTTTGCTGGAGAGCTTTGGCTAAATTGTAGTGTGCCTGGGCGTTGGTCGGATCAAGCTTAATGGCGGCTTCGAATCTTTCAACGGCGGCGTCAACGTTTCCCTCTTTAAGCCGCGCGACGCCCGTGTTCGTCGCAAAAACGGCCGCCTGCATATTTGATTTGAGTTTGTTAAGCCGTGCGGCCTCTTGAAACTCCAGACGCGCCGCCTCCGTATCGCCCTTCTGCCTGAGCGCCGCGCCAAGCGTGTTGTGGATCTCGGGGGCGGCGGGCGCGTACTTGAGCGCCTCACGAAAGGCCGCTATCGCCTGGTCGAGGTGGCCCAGTTGCTGCAAGGCCGTGCCCAGCGCATAATGCGCTTCCGCGTAATCTGTTTTGGCCGTTGTCGCCGCTGTGAATGCTGCCACTGCACCGTCAAGCTTCGATTGCTGCAGGAGGATGACGCCGAGAGTGTAGTGGGCCTCCGGCAGTGAAGGCTGCAGATCGATGGCTTTTCTCAGCTCCGCCTCCGCTTCACCGAGTTCATCTTTCTGCTTAAGCGCAAGCGCCAGGTTGTAATGGGCTTCGGGGTCTTCGGGCGCGAGCGCCGTCAGCTTTCGGTATTCTGCGACGGCGGCGGCGTAATCGCCTTTGAGGATCAGCGCCGTGCCGAGATTATGACGGGCGACCGGATTGTTCGGGTCGAGCTTTAGGGCAGCATTGAACGCGGCGATGGCGCCGTCGGGATCGCGCTTTTGCATGAGTGCGAGCCCGAGGTCATTCTGCGCTTGAACAAAATCGGGTTTGAGCCTGACGACTGCGCGGAAAGCCTCAATTGCCCCGTCAAGATCGTCGTCACTTTGGAGAGCCAGACCCATGGCGTGGCGCGGCTCGATCATGTCGGGGGCCAGCTTGACGGCCGTACCCAATTCGCCGATCGCCGCTTGAAGGTCTCCGCTTTTTTGCAGAGCGAGGCCGAGATAGTAATGCGCGTTGACATGATTGGGCATCAACCGGGCCGCAGTTTTTAGCGCGGTGATAGCGCCCCCGGTATCTTTAGAGAACCAGCGGGCCGCGCCCAGGTAATAATGGGCTTCGGCGAAGTCAGGTTTGAGCCTGACAGCCGTTTCGAATTCTGAGATCGCCTCCGGAAGGAGGCCCTTTGTGCCGAGCGCGAACCCGAGGTAAGAGTGTGCTTCGGCCGCGTTTGGTCTCAGTCGAACAGACTCGCGAAACTCGGCGATCGCCGCATCCAACAAGCCCTTTTGCTGGAGGGCTGCGCCGAGCAGTAATCGTGGCTCGACTTCGCCAGGTTTAAGTGAAGCCGCCTCCTTAAAAGTTGCCACCGCCCCGTCAATGTCGCCCGATTGCTGTAGCGCCATGCCGAGCCCGACGTGGGCTTCGTAATAAGTCGGTGCTATCTGGGTCGCTTTGCGGAAGGAAGCGGTCGCGGGTTTGACGTCTCCCTTTCTCGCCAGCGCAAGCCCGAGGGCGTAGTGGGCTTCGGCAGACCTGGGACGAAGCCTTGTGGCTATCAAAAGTTCCGTGACGGCCGCGTCCAACTGCTGCTTTGCTAAAAGCGCGACCCCATTTTCGTAGTGCTGCTCGGCGTCGCGCGCCGGATCATTCTGTCCCTGCCCGGAGTTGGATACAAGCAGGATAAGAGCCAACAGGAGCGTTAAGTAGCTCACTTGCATTTGATTTCCATATTTCACTCGAGTGGATGGAAGAGAGCGGATTTGAACCGCAGAGGACACGGGGGAAAAGCGTAGTGAATTCAGAACAGATCTGAGTAGCTTCCCGCCGATTATCGACGACTTCTCCATACGTACTATTGCAAGTTGCTCTAAGGATCCGGCGCTACTTCTTAGCTTTGCTGAAGGTGGCGGTGCGTACTATACCGGACCCTTCCTTGACATAGATGAGCTGGCCGGCAGCCACATCGGTCAGCGTATCGACTTGCCCGCTGGGCCAGTGTACCTCGAGAGCCTTCACCCTCATATTCTTACCCAGTCCGAAATGAACGCGCAGATCATTTTGCGAGTAGTAGCTGCCGCCGCTACGGACCTCATCGATCTGGCTGCCATCCTCCGTCATGCATTTAATGCGGGCCCCGATCCCGTCACGGTTTGATTTTACGCCGACGGTTTTAATTTTAATCCAGTTGTTTTGGTTGCTCGATTCGGAACGTAGAAGCTCTGGAACGGCATTAATCGGGTTGATGAGTATGTCAATATTCCCGTCGTTATTGTAATCACCGAAGGCGCAGCCACGGGCGGGCGTAGTCTCGATTATAGCACCACCCACCTTCTCCGAGACATCTTCGAAGCGGCCGTTATGAAGGTTTCGATAGAGCACTTTGCGCTGCGCATACCCGGCCTCGGTGGTCAGCTTTTCGACTTCCGGATAGACGTGCCCGTTGACGAGAAAGATATCCAGCCAGCCGTCATTATCGACATCGACGAAACCGCAGCCCCACCCGAGCCAGCGGGTGTTAACACCGATTCCCGCCTGGAAAGTGACATCGTCAAAAGCGGTCTTGCCCGTGTTATGGTAGAGCGTCGACGTATCACCGGCGAAATTTGTTTTGAAAATATCCAGCCACCCGTCGCGGTCGTAATCGCCCGCCGTCACCCCCATGCCCGCCTGGGGCTTACCGTCGATGCTGAAAGCGCACCCCGCCTCGACACCGATGTCGGTGAACGTGCCGTTCTTATTGTTATGGTAGAGAACGGCCGGGGCCGAATCATCGGCCACGTAAATATCGGGCCAGCCGTCGTTGTCGAAATCGGCGACCAGAACGCCAAGGCCATACGTGCCGTTGGTCCTGGTTATTCCAGCCTTCTCCGAAACGTCCGTGAATGTGCCGTCACCGTTATTATGGTAGAGAGTGTTGACTCCGCCGGCGAGACCCGGCGGGCCGCAGGCCACCATGACACCCTTGTACAGGCAGGGACCGGTCTCCGGCAAAGGCGCTGTTTTCGGATCGAAATCGATATAGCTTGCGACAAACAGATCCAGGTAGCCGTCGCGGTCGTAATCAAGAAACGCACAGCCTGATCCCCAGCGCGTCCGGTTATTCGCGACCCCGGCTTTCTCGGCCACCTCCGTGAATGTGCCGTTGCCGTTGTTGTGGTAAAGGAGGTTCTTTCCGTAACCGCTGATGAAAAGATCATCGTACCCGTCGTTATCATAATCACCGACGCAAACGCTCTGGCCCCATCCCGTATGAATCAGTCCGGCTTTTTCCGTAACGTCTGTAAATGTGCCGTCGCCGTTATTATGGTAGAGGCGGTTGGTGGGCATTTGGTTGACGGGGGGGCCGGCCAGACGGGTGCCGCTGACGAGAAAAATATCCGGCCAGCCGTCGTTATCATAATCGATGAAGGCCGCCCCGCTCCCGGTGGTTTCGAGAAGATATTTATTCTTGTGCTCATCACCATAGATTGTTTTGGCCGTAATCCCGGCCCGCCGGGCCACGTTGACGAACTTTACCCCTAAATTATTGCCGGCCTGACCCGGTGCTACTGACTGACCAATGACAAACAGGTAACACAGCATGAGATAGTTAAGCTGCCGTATCAGCCCTCTATTCAAAAGTGTCAAAGAGAGTCTCTTTATTCTCTTCATAGCTGATAGAACGTCGATAATAGCTGCGGAGAAATATAGGGATCAGATTGAGCGGTGGCAACTTCTCTAATTCTAAAAACTATTCATACCTCAGGGATTCGATCGGGTCCAGACGCGCCGCCTTCCACGCCGGCCATAACCCGAAGATTAACCCGATCCCGACGCTGGCGACGAACCCCCCGACCGGCGCCCACAGCGGCACGTAGGACGGCACGAAGTAGCGGATCACCAGCGTCGTCACCCACCCCACCCCGAGCCCGATCAGCCCGCCCGCCCCGGTCAAGGTCATCGCCTCGATGAGGAACTGCCAGAGGATGTCGGCGCGGCGCGCGCCGATGGCCTTGCGCACGCCGATCTCACGGGTGCGCTCGGTGACAGAGACTAGCATGATGTTCATGACGCCGATGCCGCCGACCATCAGCCCGACCGAGGAGATCACCACCATCGCGATCGCGACTCCGAAGGTGATGGATCGGAACTGTTCGATGATTGAATTAGCCGTCGCAACGCCAAAGCTGTTCGGCTTAGCGAAAGGCACCTGTCGCCGCACGCGCAGCAGGTCCGTGATCTGATCTATAGCTTCATCCAGCATGCCGGGACGCGCAACCGCCAGAATGAAAACATCAGTCGAGGTTGGCTTGAGTTTGCGGGCGACGTTAAACGGAACAAATATGCCGTTGTTCAGATCATCGCTGCCACTGCCTCCGCCCAGCATCTGCTCACGTTTTTCAAGAGCGCCGACGATACGAAATTCCCGTCCACCAATCTGTATTGTCCTTTCTACCGGCGAGCCATATGGGAAAAAACTTTCGGCCGCACCTCCACGGATGACGCATACTTCCTGATTAGTATCGTTCTCGAACTGCGTGAAGAAGCGGCCATCCGAAAGTATCTCCTGCCCGGAGCGCATGTAGTCGGGCAGTGTACCCTCCAACCGGATAGCGGCGGATGTTTTGCCATTGGCTGTGACAAGGATTTTGTTGCCAAAGTAATCATTGCTGATGTTCAGGAACGGCACGGCCAACTCCACGGTTGGTAAATTAGCAATAGCCAGCGCATCATCATA
>CAYLJO010000078.1:0-25803 GCA_964383905.1 uncultured Blastocatellaceae bacterium | reverse complement strand
TACCGATGTATCAGAAAGAACTGGTCTGTGCCAATCTCATAAGGTCTGATTTAGACGCGGATCTCTCATACCGTTTGTATCAAAAGGGAAGCTCGAGATGGCACTGCTGAAAATTGTGCATTGGCCCGCCCCTGTGCTCGAGACGCCGGGCGACCCGGTCACAGAGTTTGGCGACGACCTGAAAAAGCTTGTGGACGACATGTTCGAGACGATGTACGCCGCGCCGGGCGTCGGCCTGGCCGCGCCACAGGTCGGCATTTCCAAGCGTCTGTTTGTGATGGATTGCTCGGGCGGCGAAGACCCCGCGCAACGCATCGCGATGATTAACCCTGAAATACTGCGCGTCGAGGGCGCGCAGGACGGCGAAGAGGGCTGCCTCTCTTTCCCCGGCATCTTTTTCCCCGTCACGCGTGATTTTCGCGCGATTGTGCGCGCCCATGATGTCAACGGCAACGTGTTTGAGGTGGACGGTATGGAGCTTGCCGCGCGCTGCATGCTGCACGAGACGGACCATTGCGACGGCATTGTTTTCCTGGATCACACAACCCCGCTTAAGCGCGAGTTGGTCAAGCGCAAAATCAAAAAGCTGCAGAAATTAGGGCAGTGGGATTAGTGCTTCCGGCGTTAATTTGATTCCGACCAGCGCGGTGGCACGCTCCGGCGGCGACCGCGCTTTCGCGTCCACTTGTGGTAACATTCAGTTACCGGCCATGAACAATTTGCCATGTCAAATCTGAGATATGAAATGAGTGCCTATTCCGATCGGTAATCACAAATCTCAAACTCTCTGAGGGGTCATATGCAGAAAGAATTTCGCAACGAACCGTTTACGGATTTCGGTAAAGAAGAGAACGCGCGGGCAATGCGTGCGGCGATTGAGAAGGTCAAAGGGGAGCTCGGGCGCGAATATCCGCTCGTGATCGGAGGCTCCCGCATTAAGGCCGGGAAGCAGTTTGAGAGCATCAACCCGGCAAAAAAGGCGGAAGTTGTCGGTCGTTTTCAGAAGGCGACCGAAGAGCTTGCGCGCCGCGCCGTCGAAACCGCGTACGAGACCTTCAAGGCGTGGCGCAACACGCCCGCCGAGCAGCGCGCCGACCTGCTCTTTCGCGTGGCCGCTCTTTTGCGCCGGCGCAAACATGAGATGTCGGCGTGGATGATTCATGAGGTGGGGAAGTCCTGGCCCGAAGCCGACGGCGACACGGCTGAAGCGATCGATTTCTGCGAGTTCTACGGGCGAGAGATGCTCCGCTACGCCGGGCCGCAACCCTTAACGAAGATCGAGGGTGAAGACAACCGGCTCGAGTACATTCCGCTCGGCGTCGGCGTGGTGATCCCCCCGTGGAACTTCCCGCTCGCGATCATGGCCGGCATGACCGCCGCCTCTGTGGTGACGGGAAACACTGTCGTCCTGAAGCCTTCTTCAGATTCGCCGGCTATCGCCTACAAGTTCTTTGAGATTCTGGAGGAGGCCGGCATGCCGCCGGGTGTCGTCAACTTCATGACCGGGTCGGGCCGGGAAGTCGGTGACGTGATAGTCGATCACCCGAAGACGCGCTTCGTGGCCTTCACCGGCTCGAAAGAGGTCGGCCTGCGCGTCAACGAACGCGCGGCGAAAGTGCATGAAGGGCAGATCTGGATCAAGCGCGTCGTGGCGGAGATGGGCGGCAAGGATGCGATCATCGTGGAACCGGACGCGGATCTGGATGATGCCGCGGCCGGGGTGGTGCAGTCGGCCTTCGGATTCCAAGGGCAGAAATGCTCGGCCTGCTCACGCGCGATCATTCACCAGGACGTTTACGCCCCCATGCTGGATAAAATCGTCGAGCGGACTGAGAAACTCAAGGTGGGCGACCCGGCCGATCCTGCCACCGGCATGAGCGCGGTGATTAACGAGAAAGCCTTCAGAACGATTAACGAGTACATCGAAAAAGGAAAAGCCGAAGGCGGGCGCGTTCTCACGGGTGGAGGCGCCGACGGCGAAATGGGGTTCTTCATCGAGCCGACCGTCATTGCCGACGTGAGACCGGGCTCGACCGTTGAGCAGGAAGAGATCTTCGGACCCGTCCTGGCCGTCGTCAAGGCGCGAGATTTCGACGACACCCTGAAGATCGCCAACGACACGCAATACGGCCTGACGGGCGCGCTCTACACAACTGACCGGGATAAAATCGAACGCGCGCGGCGAGAATTTCACGTCGGCAATCTTTACTTCAACCGCAAATGCACGGGCGCCCTCGTCGGCGTCCACCCGTTCGGCGGCTTCAACATGTCCGGGACGGACTCGAAAGCGGGCGGGCGGGATTACCTGGCGCTCTTCATGCAGGCTAAAGTCTCTTCCGCCAAAGTCGGTGCGGGTGAGTTGACGATGAAGGAGAAGCGCACGGCGATCTAAAACAATGCCGGACTCATAAATTCATGCGCTTAATTTTCATGGGGACGCCGGAAGCTGCCGTTCCTACCTTGCAGCGCTGCCTCGAGGACGGGCATGATATTGTCGCCGTGTGGACGCAACCGGATCGGCCCGCAGGTCGAGGTAAAAAGATTACGTCACCGCCCGTCAAGGATTACGCGCTCGCGCACGGCCTCACAGTTTATCAGCCATCAAAAATAAGGACGGACGAGGCGCTTGCCTTGTTCACTTCTTTCGCGGCGGATGCGGCCGTGGTCGTCGCTTACGGGCGCATCCTGCCGCCGGGGTTCCTGCGCGCGCCCCGCCATGGTTGCGTTAACGTGCATTTTTCACTCCTGCCGAAATATAGAGGCGCGGCCCCGGTGAACTGGGCCCTTGTGCGTGGTGAAACTGTGACAGGCGTGACGACAATGCTGATGGACGAGGGACTGGATACGGGCGCAATCCTCCTGCAGCGCGAGACGAGCATCGGCGTGACGGAGACCGCACCTGAGTTGATGTCGCGGCTCGCGTTGCTCGGCGCCGGTCTACTGGGTGAAACGCTCGCAGGTCTCGCAGACATCCGCCCGCGCCCGCAACGCGAAGAAGACGCCAGCTTCGCGCCGGCGCTACGGCGTGAGGACGGTTTGATTGATTGGTCACACGATGCTTTCGAGATCGAGCGACGCGTGCGCGGGTTTCAGCCGTGGCCGAATGCTTATACAATGGATGAATCACGCCGCCTCGTCATCTGGCGGGCGGGGCCCGAGCGCGCGCAGCATACCCATGCCCAGACCGGTGAGATCATCCAAGCTCATGGCGATGATCTGGTCGTGACATGTGGCGGTGGGACGGCGTTGCGCCTTGTCGAAATTCAACCCGAGGGTAAACGGCGCATGAGTGCGCGTGATTTCATCAACGGCGCGCGTGCGGTCGTGGGCGGAAAGCTCGGACGAGAATGGGCGTGACCTCAGCGCATCAACGCCGGAGGCGTGGGGGAGGGTCGTCCGTTTCGCCCGCGCGCAAGGCCGCGTTCGCCATTCTGCGGCGCGTTGAAGAGGGCGCGTTTGCGTCCGTGCTGCTGGCGTCGAGCGTTGAAGAGTTGCGGGCGGAGGATCGTAACCTCTGCTACGAGATCGTTATGGGCGTGCTGCGCTGGCAGCAGTGGCTGGACGCTTTGATCGAGTATTATGCGCGGCGGAGCCCGCAGTCTTTAGACGAGCCGGTGCGCCTCGCCTTACGCATCGGGCTCTACCAGTTGCGCTTTCTCTCACGCATTCCGGCTTCGGCGGCGGTCAACGAATCGGTCAACATAGTGCGTCAGGCGCGGGTACGCTCGGCCGATAGCTTCGTCAACGCGGTGCTCAGGCGCGCGACGCGCGAGCCCGATTATGATCCGTCAAAAAACATTTCCGACCCCGTCGAGAGGATTGCCGTTGAAACTTCGCACCCGGCTTGGCTGATCCGTCGCTGGGCCGATTCTTTCGGTATCGAAGAGACGGAAGCTTTTGCGCGGGCCAATAACGACACACCGCCCGTCGCGCTCCGTATCGTAACGCAGCGGGCCCAGGGGCGGGACGTGTTAGAAGAGTTGCGGAAGGCCGCAGCCCGCCTCGAGCCTTCGAAAATAGCCCCCGGTGCCTGGCGCGTTCAAGACGAGGGCAGCAGTTTGCGCCGGCTCGCGGGCGAAGGTCTGATCTACACTCAGGATGAAGCCTCGCAGCTGGTGGCGCACGTCTTAGGCGCACGGCCCGGCGAGCGTGTGCTGGATGTGTGCGCCGCGCCGGGCAGCAAAACAACCCACACGGCCGCCTTAACAGGTGACACTGCGTTGGTCGTGGCGGGCGATTTACACCAACATCGCTTGCGGGTGGTGCGCGAATTATGTGAGCGACATGGCCTCGGTCATGTCCGCGCAGTTGTTCTCGATGCGACCAAAGATCTGCCGTTTGTTGATGGATCATTTGACCGTGTACTGGTCGATGCGCCGTGCACGGGCACGGGCACTTTGCGGCGCAACCCGGAAATACGCTGGCGCATCTCAGCTTCCGACGTGGCTGATCTGTCAGAGCGACAGCGGCGCATTCTCTTCAACGCTTCCCGAATAGTGCGACCGGGCGGGCGCCTGGTCTACTCAACATGTTCCGTCGAAGTGGAGGAGAATGAGGATGTCAGAGCGGCTTTTCTGGGAAAAGATGCTACTTTCACCCCGGCCTCGCCGCCCGTCCCCGCGCCGCTTCAAACCATCTCTGGCGCCGCGCGCACATGGCCCCACAGGGACGGCGCGGACGGCTTCTTTATCGCCGCCTTCGAGCGCAGAAGTTGAATGCTGACGGGAACTTGCGGCCCGACGAAGACAGGTGTTAGACTTCGCAACTTGATCCGAGACCGCCCTTGTTCGCGCGCGCCACATCCGAAGAGGTACATCTAACTGTGACAAATCGGGCGTTGTCGGCTTTGAGCAGGATCGGGGTCGTCCTCGGCATCGCGGTCGCTTTTCTCTTTAGTCTGGCCGGCACGGTTTATCTTTCGCTGCGAAGCTCAGAAGTGAAAGTGCCAAATGTTGTCGGCCAGGATCGCATGTCGGGGGAATCGGCCATCAATTACGCGGGACTGAACTTTCGGGTCCGTGCCACGCGGCCCAGTAGCGAGGAGAAGCCCGACACGATCCTGGTCCAACTACCGCGCGCGGGCGAGGTGGTCAAAGTCGGCCAGACCGTAGCCGTAGATGTCAGCCGCGCCGCCAAAGAAGGCGAAAGCTCGGTCCCTTCGGAGGCCGAGAAGCAGCCCGTGGCGAGCGAGGAATCATCGGCCAACGATCAGAACGATAATCGCCGTAAGCGAAATAAGAGCTCGAACAGCAACAATAACAACGCTAATAATATCAACCGGAATGCGAACGCCAGCCGTAATGGCAACGATCGCAATGCCAATAACCGAAACGTGAACAACCGTAACGCGAATAATCGCAACGCCAACGCCGGCAATCGTAATGTGAACTCGAACGCCAATCGCAACGCCATTAACTCTAATACAAACCGCCGCGCGCCGGGAAATTCCACGTCACCTTTTGTTAACCCGAGCATCAATAAGCGAGAGCCTTAAATAATCGTCCGAACGTTTAGTAAAGCCCTTGAGTTGGATAGCTTGCGAGAGTATGGGTTGAGGGATAAGAGTGAAATGGTAGAAATTGCACCGTCCATTTTGTCGGCTGATTTCACCCGCTTGGGTGAAGAAATTGCTGCGGTCGAACGTGGCGGCGCCGGCGTCATCCACGTCGACGTGATGGATGGGCATTTCGTGCCGAATATCACCGTGGGCTTTCTCGTAGTTAAAGCCGTGGCCCGCGCGACGCGCCTGGTCGTTGACGCGCATTTGATGATCACAGAGCCAGGGCGCTACGCCGAGCAGTTTGTTGCCGCAGGGGCGCAGATGGTCTCCGTCCATGTCGAGGCCGACGCCCACTTGAACCGCACGCTCACGGCCATTAAAAATGGCGGCGCGCAGGCCGGCGTGGCGATTAACCCGGCGACGCCGCTTGTCGCCCTGGAAGAGGCCCTGCCTTTTGCCGACTACGTTCTCCTGATGTCTGTTAACCCGGGATTCGGCGGGCAGAAATTTATTCCCGCTTCGCTCGATAAGCTGCGCCGCCTGCGCAGCATGATTAACGGGCGCGGATTAAAGACGCGTATCGAGATCGACGGCGGCATCGATCACGCGAATATTTCAGAGGTGGCTTCCGCCGGCGCCGAGATCATCGTCTCCGGCTCGACCGTCTTCGGCTCGTCTGACCCCACGGGCGCTGTCCGCGAGTTGCGCGACGCGGCGACCCAGTGGGTCTAACATAAATCATCAATGATGAATGGCGCAGCGATGGGTTAAAAACTGGTTCATGAATCATCGCTCGTCGTTCATAACCGGCTGTTCTGGAGGTTTTCTTTAATGCACACACGTTATCTCGCATTGGTCGCCCTAGGCGTCATGCTCGTCTGTGGATCAATCGCCGGCGTTTTCGCGCAGGCGACAAGCCGTTCTCAGAGTGATGCCACGCCCGCGCAACGGCTTGAAGTGATGCGCTCGCGGCTTGAGGTGATGCGCCGCTCGCTCAACAGCGCCATCTCGTCGATGAATGCGAAAGACCCAGAGACTAAGAAGGCGGGCGGTGATGCCGCATCGGACGATCCGCGCGCGCGCCTGCGTGGCCTTGAGCAGGAAGTCAACTCCGTGCTTTCTGAGGTCAACGACATCCGTGCCAAGCAGGATCGTTCCGAACGCTACGACTCCTCCGCGTTGGACCGATTGGAAACCTCCGTCGCCGACCTGAACACACGCGTCCAGGCCGGCCTGCAGGCCACGGCCGGCGACCGTAGCGCCAGCCCCGCCGCCACATCGACCACTACCACCGCGAGCCACAAAAAGAAGAAGAAGGGCCATTTCCTGAAGATTCTCCCGAGCTTCGGCGGCGGAGGCAATGATAAGTACGAGGAGTTGACGGGCACGGTTGCGCCCGGACGCGACCGCGTGCTGTTTGAAGAAGCGACCAAGCAGGTGCGCAAAGGCAACCACGAAGTGGGACGCTTGCTCTTCAACACGATCATCACGACGTATCCCGATTCACCTTACCTGCCCGCCGCCAAACTCGCCATCGCCGACTCCTTCTACCTTGAAGGATCGACCAGTTCCTTGATCCAGGCCGCCGCCGCGTACCAGGACTGGCTGACGTTTTTCCCGACCCACCCGCTGGCCGACGATGCGATGCTCAAGATCGCCGAATCCGAGATGCGGCAGATGGGCCTCCCTGATCGCTCGGTGGACCACGCGCGCAAGGCCGAGCAGCGGTTGAAAGTTATCTTGCAGCAATTTCCCCAAACGTCTCTCCGCAAAGACGTCCAGGCCCACTTGAATGAGGTTCAGGAAAACCTCGCGATGCACAACCTGCAGATCGGGCGTTTCTATTACAATCGCAATGAAAATCATAAGGGCGGCTTGAAGGGCGCGCAGTCCCGCTTTCGCGAGATTGTCGAGAAGTACCCGAACTTCTCGTACATGGACGAAGTCCTGTACCTCCTGGGCGTGACATACATGGAGGAAGAGGAGCCGGACGAGGCCGCGAAATATTTTCAGATGATCGCGCGTGATTATCCCAACAGCGAGCGCGCGGACAAGGCGCGTGAGCAGTTGAAAGTCATCGGAGCTCCCGTGCCCGACCCCGATCAGATTAAGGTGAAGTTGCTGCCGCCCGCGCGCCCGTCATTTTCTGAAAAACTTATTAATGAAGTGTTGGGCCGGGCCAATGTCAATGTGGATAAGAATGGTGTCCTGATCAGCCGGGACGGTAAGGGGAATGATCTGATCGATCGCGTCATCGAGCGGAGCGGTCAACTGCCCGATTCGACAACGCCCGCCGCCGCGCGGACGCCGCCCGCCGGCATCCGCCCCTCTCAACAGGACAGCGTCGCGCAGCCTGCGAAGACAACAGGCCCGCTCGATAAGAAGGTCGGTGGAGTTGATATTAAGTTGAAACCCACGGCGGCGGGTCCTCCCCCGGATCGCATTAATCCGGCGACCACGGCGAATCCTGTTGTGACCCCCCAGGGATCGGCAAAAGATACGACTAATACGACGCCCGCTTCGCCGGCGGGTACCAAACCATAAAGGCTGCCGGGCCGCCGCGACGGACAGACAATTCAACCGCCGCGGCTGCCTTCCTTCAACTGCCGCCGAAATCCGCCCCGCGCCACCCGCCATAAAGGATGGCGCGGGGCTTTGTCGCATGAATCTGGAGCGCGCGGAGTTTGCCCCAGTCGAAAGCCGAGTGCTAGAATTTAAAATTCTTCCTTGAGGACTCGTTGTGGAACAGGCGATACAAGTAACCCCGGACTCGCAAGACGAATTGACACGCCGTCACCGTGCCGCCGCGAGGGTCGTCCGTGGACTGTTCGCGCTGACACTGGCGCTGGTGGCGGTTGCCTTTATCGGTAAGAAATTTATTCCCCCGCGAGAGAACCCGCCGCTCGACATCGCCTTGCGGATCGCCATCTTGATTTTCGGGCTCGGCGCGATCGCCCTGCGCCGCACGAGGTTCATGGCCATGCGTCTGCAGGATGTTGCGGCCCTGGGCGGCATTCACGGCCTGCTGGTGACTCTGCAGAGAACCACGGTGCAGGTAGCATTATTGGGCGGCGCCATCGTCGTGCTGGGATTTATCGCCACTCTGATGACCGGTAACGATTTCTACACCCTGGGGGCGGGCCTCGTCACGATTGCCGTTCTGCTCTACTGTTACCCGCGTCGAAACGCCTGGCAGCGCGTGGTACATGGAATTCAAGAGAGCGGGGACGCTAACGACCCGCCCGTGAAAGGAAGAGCTGCGTGAACCTGTTTTCCCGTTTTGTGCCGCTCATGACGCTCGCTTGCGTCTTCTCGGCGTGGCACATTTTGATGCCCGGCGCGGCCGCCCAGACCCTCCCGCCCCGCGAGGAGCCGCAGGCGAGTCCGACCCGCAGCAACACCGATCCGTCTTCCACAACATCATCGCCGCCGACCTCCGCCACCATGCGGCTTTCAACGCCGCGCGAGCAGCGCGAGCAGGCTTACGCGAAGCTCCTTGAAGGGCAACGTTACCTCACCAATGCGAGGCCGGGTGCGACGGCCTCGCCGGCCTTAATGAAGCAGCAGATTCAACTCGCGGAACACTCTTTTCAGCAGGCTGCCGCGCTTGACCCGACGCTCGCCGAAGCCCACACCGCGCTCTCCGAGATCGCTTTCTTCTACCCGCCGCAAAACTTCGAGCAGGCCGCTCGCGAAGCTACGATCGCCACCAGCATTGACCCTGACAACTTCGGAGCACACCGCCTGCTTTCGCGCGTTTACGCAATCAAAAGCGGACTGCATGATAACAACCTAAATAAAACGTTTGTGGATCGGGCCGTTGCCGAGTTACGCGAAGTTACGCGTCTGTACCCATCCGATGCCGAAAGCTGGGCACTACTCGGCGAGTTGTATCAAGCGACGGGGCGCACCGCAGAAGCGATTACCGCCTTCACGCACTGGGCGGCCGCGCCCCCGGCAACAGACCCGCGCGTTTTCCAGTTCGTGACGAACGGACACGACCTATCGCCCGCCTCAGCCGCGGCGCGATTAGGAGAAGTTTTACTCGGCGCGGGGCGGACGACCGAAGCCATTCCCGCGATTCGCCGGGCGATCTCGCTAGATCCTGATAATAAAGAGTATGCGGAGTTGTTGAGCCGTGCTTTCGCCGCCGGCGGCGATGACCCCAACGCCATCGCCACTTTGCAGCGTATTGTCACGGCCGATCCGAACAATATTGCGTCGGTAAATTTACTGGCACAGGCACAGGCACACGCCGGTCGCTTTGACGACGCGGCGGCGACGCTCCGCGCGGCTATCGCGCGGCGCACCAAAGACGATCGGGATCAACTAACGTTGCGTCTGCACCTTGCGCAAATCTTATCCGAGGCCCTGCGCTACCCTGATGCGATAGCCGTTTACGAAGATTTACTGAAAGACCGCGGCATCGGGAATGCGAAGCTCACGTCTGCGGAGCAAAAAGATTTTGCCGCCAAGATTTTGCCAAGCATCGTCAGTTTGCAAAAGAGCGCCGGACAGATAAGCGAAGCCACCGCAACCATCGAGCGTATGCGGCTCTTACTCGGCCAGGATGATCCCACGGCGGACGACGAGTATATCGGGCTCTTACGTGATCAGGGCAAAAGGCGTGAGGCTTTACAGGCGGTCCAGGCGGCGCGCCTGCGTTACCCGCAGCACAGCGAGTTTGCGCAGCTCGAAGCCGAAACACTCGCCGACCTCGGTCGTGTGGACGAAGGAGTCTCACTCCTGCGCACACGGCTCAAGGGGTCGCTGGCAGACTTTGGCCTCTACCTATTAATCTCGAATCTTTATGCTCAGGCCGGGCGCGGGGCTGAAGCCGTCAAAGCGGCAAAGACGGCGCTTGAATTAGTTCCGCCGGAGAGACAGGACTTGATCGGGGTGGCGCTGATCACGCTCTCTTCCGCGCAGGAGCGCGCCGGCGACCCGAAAGGCTCTGAAGAATCGCTCCGTAACGTCCTTGCTAAAGAGCCCGACAACGCGACTGCGCTTAATAACCTGGGCTATTTTCTGCTTGAGCGTAACGAGCGACTTAACGAGGCGCTGGAGCTGATTCGTCGCGCCGTCAAAGCCGAACCGACCAACTCTTCATTCCTTGACAGCCTGGGATGGGCCTACTTTAAGCTCGGACAACTCGACGAAGCCGAGCGTCAACTAAGTGAGGCCGCCCGTCGCAACGCGTCCTCAGCGACGATTCAGGATCATCTGGGCGACCTCTACCGGCGACGCGGTAAACTCGATTTAGCGCGCGCCGCCTGGCAAAAGGCTCTCGCGCTCTCTGTCGAGGCCGGTGAGACGGCGAGAATCAGGTCAAAATTAAGCGGCGAAACGAAATAGCTTAAAGTAGGTAAATCTTAGTCGATGAAAATTCTTTGCGGCGGTAAATGCTTGCCTCAAGAACTGGCCACAAGATCCTTGGTCGAGCCAGTATCACAAGCTATTTCAATAATTACAAGGCACTCCTGAAGCTACTACATCAACTCTCCTCTGACTCTCCTCGACTCGTTATCGAAAGCGTTGATTACGTTAAAACAGTTTGTTAAAATATCTCTGACGATTTAGGACCGGCTTCCCCAAGTCCGGTCTGCCAGCCTTCTCCCGGCCCAGGTAATTCGCGATAAACAGAAAAGGTCCCCCCTCGATGAGCTATTCACAATTGGTCCCCCTGACGGTCAGGCCCTGCCAGAGGCTATTACTCTATTTTTTCTTCTCGCTCTCTTTCATTGCCGCGGCGGCCCTGCACACTAGCGGTCAGACACAATCCGGTCGCCCGGTCGCACGGCTTATATCATCTACGGAACAAACGGCGCCCCGGCCGCAGAGCGCGCGGATGATAACTGCCGCACGTCCCGTCACGAGTGCGGCAGTGGCTGCTCCTGCAATCACGGCGACGACTCTTGAGCAGCGCGCTTTCGAGTTGATTAACGCGGCGCGCATCGCCAACGGCGCAGGGCCGCTCGTGTGGGACGCTGAGTTGTGCCGGATGGCACGGCTCCATTCGCAGAATATGGCGCGCATGAATTTCTTCGCCCACGCCGGGCCCGACGGGCTCGATACGGCTGATCGTGCCCGCGCCAGTGGTGTTAGAAGCTGGAGTGCGCTCGGCGAAAACATCGCGTACAATCAAGGGTATGACGATCCGTCCGCGGTTGCCGTCGACAAATGGATGCACTCGACTAAGCATCGCACCAACATCCTGAATACGCAGTTTACGCGTTCAGGGTTGGGCATCGCTCAGTCCGCGGATGGACGCGTTTTCTTGACACAAGTCTTCATTGCGCGCTGACGCCATCCGGCCAATTTAACGTGATAACGGGCGGCCCCGCGCTTCACATAAAGGAGCGAGCCGCCGCCAGTGTCAGACGCCGTTTTTACGCTTCCCGCCTTTGCCAAAATCAACTGGACACTCCGCGTGCTGGGCCGGCGCACCGATAATCTGCACGAGCTCCGCACGGTCTTTCAAACGGTCACGCTTCATGACCGATTAAAGTTTGCCCCGCGTTCCGATGACCGCTTTGATCTCACCTGCGATGCGCCCGATATTCCGACCGGGGAAGACAACCTGGTAACCCGCGCGGCCGTGGCCTTGCGGGATCGTTATCCTGTCAAGCGTGGCGCATCCGTTCATCTGGAGAAGCGCATTCCGGCGGGGGGCGGTCTCGGCGGCGGCTCGTCCGACGCCGCCATCGCGCTGCTCGGACTGGCACGTTTATGGCAGATCCAAACGGATCAGGATGAGCTCACAGAGATAGGTGCGCGCCTGGGCGCTGACGTCCCCTTTTTTTTTACCGGCGGGACTGCTCTTGGGACGGGTCTGGGGACCCGCATCACCCCACTGCCTGACGCCAGCGCCGAGCACCTATTGATCGTCACGCCGAACGTTAAAGTCTCGACGGCTGCCGCTTACACATCCCTTAATGCCCCCGCCTTGACAAAGGGTGATGACGACATTATGCTCTCTATTTCTCGCGCGGACGCGCAAATTCCGGCTAATCTTCAGGATGCCTTGCATAATGATTTCGAACCGGTAATTTTCCGCGCCGAGCCGGAAATCGAGCGTGTGAAGACTGCTTTATTGCTTGAGGGCGCACGGGGTGCCCTGTTAGCTGGAAGCGGGTCGAGCGTCTTTGGTATCTTTGACAATAAGGAAGCGCAAAAACGGGCCGGCGAAGCGCTCGGGAAAGAAGAAGGGTGGCGCGTTTTCCCGTGCGCGGCGCTTGCGCGCGGCGAGTATTTCAAGTCGTTAGGTCCTTGTTCCGTACCGCTGCGTGGCGCGCTTTCCTGATTCGCGGGATTGATACTGGGGCGTAGCCAAGTGGTAAGGCACCGGTCTTTGGAACCGGCATTCGTAGGTTCGAATCCTCCCGCCCCAGCCAATATCAAAAGCCCAGAGTCCAAGGTCGAAAGTCCAAAGTCAATTGCCGGTTTTGGACGTTGGGCGTTGGGCATTGGACATTGGACTTTTATGAGCACAACGGGCGGCATCAAGGTCTTTTCAGGCAACGCCAATCGCAGCCTTGCCGAAGAGATCTGTCATTTTCTCAGTTGTGATCCGGGGCGGGCCATCACGGAGCGTTTCTCCGACGGCGAGTTCAACTTTCAGATCGAAGAGAACGTGCGCGGCAGCGACATCTTTATTGTGCAGCCGACGTGCCCGCCGACGGATGCGAATCTGATGGAGTTGCTGGTGATGCTCGACGCTTTCCGTCGCGCTTCAGCCGAGCGAATCACCGCGGTCATTCCGTATTACGGTTACGCGCGTTCGGATAAGAAAGATCGCCCGCGCGTACCGATCGCCGCCAGAATGGTGGCCAACCTGATCACGACGGCCGGCGCCCATCGCGTGTTAACGATGGATCTGCACGCGGCCCAGATCCAGGGCTTCTTTGACATCCCGGTGGACCACCTGTACGCCGCGCCGGTGATGATCGGCTATTATCAGGCAAACCCGCTGCCGAACCTGACGGTCGTGGCCCCTGATACGGGCGGCGCGGAGCGCGCGCGTGCTTACGCCAAGCGTTTGAATGCCGAACTGGCGCTCTGTGATAAGCGGCGCGAAAAAGCGAACGTGGCGGAAGTGATGAACGTGGTCGGGAGTGTTCGAGGGCGCAGTTGTTTGGTCGTTGACGATATGTGCGACACGGGCGGCTCGCTGACCAAAGTCTCGCGCGCCTTGAAGGAGGCCGGGGCGGAACGCATCCATGCCTGTTTTACGCACGCCTTGCTTTCCGGCCGCGCCGTCGAACGACTCGCCGAGTCTGACATCGAGCAGATGGTGGTCACGAACACGATTCCGCTGCACGCTCATGCGTGCGAGCTGAAGAACATTAAGATCCTGAGCATCGCACCGCTTCTGGCGAAAGCGATCAAGTCGATCCACGAGGAAACGAGCGTTTCCTCGCTCTTCGTGTGAAGGGCAAACACTGATGGTAGGCCATCAGCGATCAGCGTTCACGCCCCCGCGGGGGCGTGAAGTTGGTCGCTGATAGTTTTGAAGAGAGGGCGAGCACTAAATCATGGCAGAGAGAAAAGAGATTATTATCCGCGCGCAGCAGCGCCGCGGGCGCGGCAAGAATGATGCGCGACGCGCGCGGCGCAACGGGATGGTCCCCGTGATCATTTATGGCGGTGAAGGCGAGGCGGTTTCAGCGGTCGCGCCGCTCGCCGAGATGGCCGCGCTTCTTCGTTCGGAGACGGGCCGGAACACGATCTTCACCCTCGACGTCGAAGGCGTCGGAACCAGTGAAGTAATGTTTCATGACCGCCAGATTGACCCGGTGCGCGGCCGCCTGCTCCACGCCGATTTGAAGAGACTTGTCCGCGGGCAGAAGATTGAAGTGACGGTCCCCGTGCACCTGACGGGCGACCCCGTCGGCGTGCGCGAGCAGCAAGGCATCCTCGAACAGACGCTGCGCGCCGTGGAGATTCGTTGCCAGCCGCGCGACATTCCTGAGGCGATCAACGTCGACGTATCAAACCTCGGCGTCCACGATGTCCTGCACGTCTCGGATATTCAGGTCGGGGAAAATATCGAGATTCTCGAATCCCCGGAGACGGTTGTCGCCACCGTCGGCGTCGTGCGTGAGGAGCCCGTTGAAGCCCCGGCCGCCCCTGAAGAAGGCCCGGCCGAGCCCGAAGTGATCGGCAAGGGCAAGAAGGAAGAGGAAGCGGCAGAAGAGAAAGTCGAGTAAAAGGGGGCTGGTGCAGGGAGTTGCCGGCCGCCGTAGGTTGCTCCCTTTTCACCGCGTCATTCTGGCATGTCTCCACGTCCGATTATCGTCGGGCTTGGCAATCCGGGCGAGCAGTACGAGTGGACCCGCCACAACGTCGGGTTCATGCTCGTCGACCGGCTGGCGCGCGAGGCCGGCGCACAGGTCAAGCGCCGCGAGTGCCGCGCCCTTGTCGGAACCGCGGAGCTTGAAAACGTGCCGGTCGAATTGGTCAAGCCGCAGACATACATGAATCTGAGCGGCGAAGCGGTGGCCTGTCTATTTGCTAAGCGCGAGCTTCAACGCGGTGCCGGCGGCTTGGTTGTGATCAGCGACGACCTGGCGCTGCCCTTCGGTACGATCCGGCTGCGCGCGCGCGGTTCGGCGGGCGGACATAACGGCTTGAAGTCGATTATCGCCGCGATCAGGACGGAAGAGTTCATCCGCCTGCGGATCGGCATACAGCCCGGTCACCCGTTGGGTGACGCGAAGCGTTTCGTCCTCGATCAGTTTTCGCGAGGCGAACGCGCCGAGTTGGATAAAATTTTAGAACGGAGCGCGGAGGCGCTGCGGGCCGTCCTCAGGGACGGTATTGACAAAGCAATGTCGCAATATAATTAGTAATCGGCCGGAAGTTTATGGCCGACTGCCGGTTGCTTATCTTATTTCCTTCTTGCTTCATCCGCGGATGAGGCTCGACATCCAAGAGGAGGATGAATTTTGGCAGCACAAAGAACGTACGAAGTGATGCTCATCGTCGACACCGATACGGCGGAAGATGAGGTCACGCGCCTGAGAGAGAACCTGCAGCAAATTATCGTCGATCAGGGCGGCACCATCACCAAAAACGAGAACATGGGCCGCCGCACCCTCGCCTACCCGATCGGTCGCAAGAACGAAGGCCTTTACATGCTTCTGGAGATTGACGGGTCGGGGCGCGAAATAGCCGAGCTCGAACGTCGCATGCGCGTTAACGATCGTGTTCTGCGGTACATCACCGTGCGTGTTGACGAAGACCGCCGGCGGGCCGAAAAGTTCAAGGCCCGCCGCGCACGCAAAGCGAGCAAACGTCCCTTCGGCGGGCAAGCCGGCGGGCGACGCGAAGCCAACGCGAGGACGGCCGCTGATGAGGGTTACGAGTCGTAACGCGCCGTTCCGGAATATTGGATCTGCGGTGGCCCGTCGATGAACGCTACGGGATGGGCGGCCTGCCGCCACTTACTGAGAGGATTGTGGAAAGGTTATGTCAAGTAATTACGATGAACGCGATCGCGGTTATGATCGCGATGATGATGACGGCGGGCCGCGCGGCGGGCGCGACCGCGCGGCGGGGGGTCGCGGGGGCGGCGCGCGACGCGTGCATCGCCGCAAAATCTGCCGCTTCTGCATCGAGAAGGTGGACCTCATAGATTTCAAAGATGTGAAGCTGTTGCAGAACTATATACCGGAGCGGGGCAAGATCCTGCCGCGCCGCATCTCAGGCTCGTGCGCCACGCATCAACGCATGCTCGCCGAGGCCATCAAGCGTGCGCGCAACATCGCGCTGCTCCCTTACGCCACGGATTGATCGAAGGAGGGGATGAAAGGATATGGCACACACAAACGTCCTCCTGCGCGAAGACATCGATGATCTTGGGGCGCGCGGCGAGATTGTCCGGGTCAAAGCGGGTTACGCGCGCAACTACCTGCTCCCACGAAAGCTCGCCGTCGAAGCTACGGCGAGCAATGTTAAGCAGATCGAGCAGGAACGCGCCGCGCTCTTGAAGCGAGAAGCGACGGAGCGGACCACCGCCGAAGGCCAGGCGGCGCAGCTGCGCTCCCTCCGCTTGACCTTCGAGCGTCGAGTCGGCGAGCACGGCCTGCTTTATGGTTCCGTAACCTCGATGGACATTGCCGAAGCCTTAAAGGAGCGCGGCTATGAGGTTGATCGCCGCCGCATTCATCTCCGTGAAGCCATTAAGGAGACGGGCGAGTTCACGGTTCCCGTGCGTTTACATCGTGAAGTGACCGTTGAACTCCCGGTGGCTGTCGTGGACGAAGGCGCGGCCCCGGAGGGCGGTCCGGCCTCGCAGGCTGCGGCTCAAGGTGAGTCGGCGCCGGCCGAGTCCGCCGCGGCGGACGCCGGAGGGCCGGAGACCGGGGCTAAAAAGAGACGGTAAAATTTAGCATCCGGACGTGTGCGAAAAGTAATCGTTGTCGCATCACGGGCTAATATAGTATAGTGCGCGGCTGTAAGCGTGTGCGCCCTGCCCGATAACACTCGAAGGGCACAACCCGACTTGCAGCCTTTTTGTCCGCTTTAAATTGCAAACGTCTGTCTCCCGATGGCGAACTTCGTTGCTGACACTGCCCGCGACCAACTACTCGAGCGGCCCCTCCCGAACAGCGCTGAAAGCGAACGTGCCATCTTAGGCGCGATCATTCTCGATAACGGTCTCATTAACCAGGCGATTGAGCTGCTGAAGACCGAAGACTTCTACGTCCCCTCACACCGCCGCACCTTTATCGCGATGATTGCGCTCTTCGAGCGTAGCTCGGAGATCAACCCGATCCTGATCGGCGAAGAACTGCGTCGCGACGGCTCGCTCGAGGCGGTCGGCGGCGTTACCTTCATCACGAACCTGACCTACGGCCTGCCGCACTTCGCGAACATCGCGCACTATGCCAAGATGGTCCGCGGGAAATCGCTGCTGCGCCAGCTCATCAAAGCTTCAAACAAGATTACCAGCGAAGCCCTCGAGGAAGAGGATGAGCCGGAGCTGATCCTCGACCACGCCGAGCAGGCGATCTTCGCGCTCGCCGACGAGCGGACGCGCCAGGGCTTCGCGCACGTCAAGCCGGTCGCCGACCAGTTGTTGGAAAAAGTACAGGAGATGGCCGGCCGGTCCACTATGCTGACCGGCCTGACGACCGGCTTCAACGAGCTCGACGCGATGACATCAGGTTTGCAGCCCTCTGATCTGATCGTCATTGCCGCCAGGCCTTCGATGGGGAAATGCTTGCCCGCGCACACACTGGTAGACAACCCGCAAACGGGTGAGCGGCTGACTATTGAAGAATACGTGAAACAGTCCGTCAAGACTGTTTTCGGGCTCAACGCGAGCGGCACAGTCCGCCCGACCGAAATCGCCGCTTGGGTGGATAGCGGGATCAAGCCGTGCTACCGCGTGCGCACTCGCACCGGCCGCTCCGTCGAGGTGACCGGGCATCATCCCTTCCTGACGGTTCATGGTTGGACACCGCTTCACGGCCTTCGTGTGGGGGACAAGATCGCCGTGCCGCGTGCAGTTCCGGCTTTCGGTACTGATGCGAGCCTGCCGCGAGGGATGGTACGCCTGATGGCCTACTTCATCGCGGAAGGTGGCCTGACCGATCACTGCCCGATGTTTACAAACACCGATCCGGTGCTGGTGGAAGATTTTAAGTCTATTATTGCGCGCCAATTCCCCCTATGTATTGTTCGACAGTCGCGCATCACCTATCAAGTGGTACGACCTGATCGAGCGGTGTGGACCTCATCACCCAACCCTGTAACGGTCTGGCTGAAAGAGTTGGGGCTGTGGGGGAAACTTGCCGAGCATAAAAACTTTCCATCCTGCGTGTGGCGCTGGACACGCGAGCACCTCGCGGAATTTCTCCGTGTCTTGTTGAGTTGTGATGGGACGATCTATCCCGTGCATGGTTATCCGCGGATTGAGTTTTCGGTCGCTTCAGAGAGACTGGCGCAGGACGTACACCATGCCCTGACGCGGTTCGGTGTTGTTGCCAAATTCTGGCGAAAGAGCGAACGGTGTTGGCATGTCGAGATCACCGAGCCGGAGTCGGTGGCGATTTATCAGGAGCAGATCGGCTGGATCGGCGAGAAGGCGTCCAGATGTGTTCGCGATTTACCACTCCGCCGGAGCAACAACGGTCACGCGCCGCGTGAGGCCTGGGAATTAGTTAAAGTGGCCGCCGCCGGGCGCGGCCTCTCGCTCACCGAGTTGGCGCGCCGCAGCGGCGAGGCTGTTCCTTCATCAGGCTACAATCCGCATACGAACCGGGGCCTCCCGCGCCATCGCTTGATGGCTTATACAGATATCCTTGACGACGCAGGTTTGCGAAGGATTGCGGACGCGGACATTTATTGGGATGAGATCACCTCCATTGAGCCGACCGGCGAGCAGCAGGTTTATGACCTCACGGTGCCCGACGGCGCAAACTTTATCGCCCAGGACGTGTGTGTCCATAACACAAGTTTGGCCCTCACGCTGGCCCAGAACGCGGCGATTCATGCCCAGGCGGTGGTCGGCGTATTCTCGTTGGAGATGTCCAAGGAATCGCTGGTGATGCGCATGCTCTGTTCGGAGGGGCGTGTTGACGCGCACCGTTTTCGTAATGGTTTTCTTTCACGCGATGAGTGGGCGCGGCTTGCCGGGGCGCTCGGCGTGCTCGCGGACACCAAAATATTTATCGACGACACGCCGGGCATCACGGTGCTTGAGATGCGTGCGAAGGCCCGGCGGCTGGCGGCCGAGCAGAAAAAGCTTGATCTGATCATCGTCGACTACTTGCAGCTTATGTCCGGTTCAGCCCGCCGTGCCGAATCGCGCCAGCAGGAGGTCTCGCAGATCTCGCGCGAGCTAAAAGGTCTGGCCAAAGAACTGCACGTGCCGCTCGTCGCGCTCTCGCAGTTATCACGCGCCCCTGAGAACCGGACGGATCATAAGCCACAGTTGAGCGACTTGAGGGAAAGCGGCTGCCTGGCGGGAAATAGCCTTGTGACGCTGGCCGATAGCGGCGCGCAAGTACCGATCCGCAGCCTGGCAGGGCAGTTCGGTTTCTCCGTCTGGGCTTTAAATGAAGAGACATTAAAGATCGAGAAGGCGACTGTCAGCCGCGCTTTCTCGACCGGAGTAAAGCCGGTCTATCGTCTGCAAACAAGACTCGGGCGCTATGTCGAGGCCACAGCCAATCATAAGTTCCGCACATTTGACGGATGGAAGCGGCTCGATGAATTGAAGGTCGGCGAGCGGTTGGCCTTACGACGAACACTGGGCAGCCCGCATTCTCAATCCATGACCAACGCCGAACTCGCTTTGCTGGGCCACCTGATTGGTGACGGATGCACTCTCCCCAGTCATGCAATTCAGTACACGACGAGAGAGAGAGATTTGGCAGAACTGGTCGCCTCTCTGGCCAGCGAGGTGTTCGGTGATGAAGTGAAGCCCCGCATTACCAAGGAGCGCCAATGGTATCAAGTATATCTCTCGTCAACACGTCATCATACACATAACGTCCGAAGCGCAGTGTCCGAGTGGTTAGAGCAACTCGGCATCTTTGGATTGAGGTCATACGAGAAGCATGTTCCTGACAAGGTTTTTGAGCAGCCACAAGATGCCATTGCGCTCTTTCTGCGCCATCTATGGTCAGCCGATGGCTGCATTAATCTCACACAAAGCAATAGGGGGCCACGTCCACGCGTCTACTATGCGTCGAGTAGTGAAAGATTGGCGGGGGACGTTCAATCTCTTATGCTGAGGACCAGTATCAATGCTCGCTTCACCAAAATCCCCCAAAATGGGAAGGGAAGGGATCAGTATCATATTATCGTGAGCGGTAAACCTGACCTGGAGAGGTTTATTGACATCATTGGCACAGTGGGTCGCTACAAATTGCAATCGTTAGAAGAAATAAAAAGGCGCATTGTTATAACGCCAGCTAATACGAATCGCGATGTGATCTCAAGGGCGGTTTGGAGAAGTTACGTTGTTCCTGCAATGCAGGAGTGTCATATGACTGCTCGCCAGATGATGGCCGGGATTAACACCGCTTATTGTGGGACTCAAATATACAAACAAAATATGAGCCGCGAGCGAGCGGGCCGGGTTGCTCAGGCAGTTAACTCTGAGCAATTAACCAGGCTGTTGCAAAGCGATGTGTACTGGGATCAGATCATTTCTATTGAGCCCAACGGCGAGACCGAAGTCTATGATTTGACAGTACCAGGATCACATAATTTTATTGTGAACAACATTGTTGTACACAATAGCATTGAGCAGGATAGCGACCTCGTCGCCTTCATTTACCGCGAAGAACAGTACAACCGCACGGAAGAGAACGCCGGGATCGCTGAAATTATTGTCTCCAAGCAACGCAATGGCCCGACGGGCACAGTCAAGCTTGCTTTCCTCAAAGAATTCACGCGCTTCGAGAACATGTGGAAAGAGTAATGTCCCCGTTTAGATCCAGGTATAAATTACGAATGGTATGAGCAGCAAAAATTAAGAAATATTATCCAGGAAAATAAAGTCCTTACCTGAAAATTAAATATCTAAAATTCTGCCGTTGTGGCAACGCTGTGCTTCACTATTGCTTCATCGTGAAAACCCATCCTCTCTTCAACGGATGAGGAGAGGAAACTGATAGCGCTTTCTACGTCCTTGATGAGGGCCGCCCAGTCCCGCTCCCCCTGCTCGATCACTTCACGCGGCGTGGCGCGCGCGGCGAGTTTCTGGCGCGCCTCCTCCGTGTAATACTTCTTTGTCCATTCCATATCGTTTTGCATATTGATCACCTCGACGATTTTTTTTAAAGCTTCCCAGTCCGGCTTGTGACCCGGCGTCATGATGCGTTCGGCCCTCTCAATAGCCTGGATGGCCATGTCCAGACGGCGTCGCTTCTCCTCGATGATTTCTCGTTGGAGGCGGAGCGTCGTCGGTACATCGAACTCCTTCCGATCGAGCAACTCCTTGATCTGTCTCAGAGGGAAGCCGACGAATTTCAACGTCAGGATTTGCTGGAGACGCGCGAAGTCCCGTTCGCCGTATAAACGATAACCGGCCTCCGTGTAACCGCTGGGCTTCAATAGGCCGAGGCGGTCGTAGTGATGAAGCGTCCGGACGGTCACGCCGGTCCGCTCGGCGAATTCACGCGCCTGATACAAAGATTGAGCCGTGTTTTTCAAGCGTCAACCTCCTTTCCTAATCATCGTAAGGTCTGACGTTACGTCAGGCGCAAGTGGTTTTAAAACGATCAGAAAGCCCTAAAAGTCTACCGTGCTCTGCCCAGGTGGTCACGTCGGTGTAAAAACGGCTAAAATCGGCGGGACACATGTCTTATGTTTTCTGTTACCCGGGATTTTCTTGGTATATGATCGCATAAATTCGGTGTGAGCCTGGATGAAGAACCAGGTGAATTTACCACTGACAACTTAACCGGCAGCATCATACTCTGACCATTTTGAACCATCACATGAACGACAGCCCGTTAACGCCGCATCTTAATGTTGAGCCTACTGCGCAGCGTCCGACGTGGGCGGAGATAGACCTCGATGCGCTCGCCGCAAATTTTCATCTCGTGCGCGAGCGCGTTGGCGCTGGCGTGAAAATCATGGCCGTCGTTAAAGCCGACGCTTACGGTCATGGCGCAACGCGGTGTGCGCAAAGACTCGCCGGCGAAGGCGCAGACTGGTTCGGCGTGGCGCTGCCCGAAGAGGGGATTGAATTGAGGCGCGCCGGCATCACGCAGCCTATTCTGTCTTTCGGCGGCTTCTGGGCCGGTCAGGAGCAACTGTGCATCGCGCATCACCTTGTTCCGGTCGTCTATCGCCTTGATATGATTGAATCCTTCGACCGGGCGGCGCGAGCGGCGGGGATCATCGCCGATGTTCACGTCAAGATTGATACCGGGATGGGCCGTCTGGGCGTGCGTTATGATGAGGCGGGAGAATTCGCCGGCGCACTGCCGGCTTTCAAAAACATCCGCGTTGATGGCCTGATGACACACTTCGCGGCGGCTGATGATCCTGACCGAAAATGCTTTACGGACGATCAGGTGAAACGTTTCAAGCAGGCGGTGAAAATTTTTCGTGAGCGCGGATTGAGACCGACTTACGAAGATATGGCGAACTCGGCCGCCACCTATACTCACCCCGAATCATGGGGCAACATGGTGCGGCCCGGCGGCGTGCTTTACGGGCTGTGGCGTGACGTTCTGCCGCCCCAGTCAAACCCGGTCCCCTTACGCCCGGTGATGTCTCTACGCTCGCGCGTCATACTTTTGAAGCGCGTCCATCAGGGGGAAACGCTCGGTTACGGCTGCACGTACGAGGCTTCGCGCGAAATGCTGGTGGCGACACTGCCGCTCGGCTATAACGACGGCTATGTGCGAGCGCTGTCGAATCGCGGGCGGGTCGTTGTCCGCGGCACATACGCGCCGGTGGTGGGCCGCATCTCGATGGACCTGACGTTGATTGATGTGACGGACGTGCCCGGCGTGGCCTTAGATGATCGCGTGACGCTGCTCGGCCAGGACGGCCTGCTGGCAGTCCCGGTGGAAGATATGGCCAGGACGGCGGGAACGCTTTCTTATGAGATCACATGCGGCATTGGTGGCCGCGTCCCGCGCCGCTATACGCCGGCGTAGAAATTTTAGAAAAAGGCAGTAAGGCGCGTGATCTCATACCGAGCACACGCACCTTACTTTCATTGGCCTCATTCCCATAGGACAACGTAGACTGCTCAAATGTTCGCCCTGTGAGTGCGCTCATTGAGGTATAAAGTTATACGTAATTGTGCCGGACACTTTCACCGGCTGCTCTGAAAGCAGTGTCGGCGAAAAGCGTGCTTGATAGGCCGCTTGAACCGCCGCTTGTAGCAGCAGGGGTTGCCCGTTCAGGGCGTGCGCTGAAATCACCTTGCCCGATTCATCCAAAAGGATTTGGACCGTGACCGCCCCTTGAGCATGTGCGGCTCTGGCAAGTGCCGGATAGACCGGTTTCGGCAAATAAAGCGCCTGCCCGTTGAGGACACCCTTGGAAATTACCGGTGGAGTCTTAGGCTTGGGAATAATTTTAAGGGGCGGTGGGGGCTCCTCGACCTTAACAAAATTGCCCGTGTCCGTATGACCAGAAAAGGGGTTCTTTCCTGCCGGTCCGCCGAGCGTTGGATCAACATAAGCATTAATATCTTTTTCACCCACTATCATGGGCACCCCCCTTCGCACAGGCAAAACGTCTGTACCTTTGGTTGAGATATCCTTGGGCTGCAGCTCCGGCCGGTTAACATCAGCGTAAAGGTCTCTTCTCACATCCGCCAGTACGTGATCACTGGCTCTTTGAGTTGTCCTCGGTCTGTCATGGTCGGGCAGCGCATGCGATTCGGATGCTGGCACAGGCTGCAGGAGCGCGACCAGCTCCAGACTCTGTTTATCAAGATTGGCGTCATAGGCGTATATACTCACCACACCGCCTACGAGAAAAAGTGTCGTGTATACGGCCAGCGTGCCCAACAGGAATCTGCTTTTGCGCGTCAATTCATCCCTGTGCGAGTCGGATTCAATTAAATTATAGAACATCTTCGGTCTCTCCCTTGCCGGTGCCGTACGGGTCTGGGGAGCGGTCTCCATAGCTTTAGACTCCGGCCCACCCTCTCTGGTTCCCGAAATCTTCGCCGGTTTTGAGATAAACCCCGGCCGCTGATCCTCTCGCAGCCTATTTATGCCGCACCGGCGGGCGGCGAATATCAAGGGTGCTGCCTGTACAGGAAGCAGTAATTCTTTTAGGATTGGGCGACCCGATTAATTTAAACCCTTGCAGGAGGAATATGTATGGCGACCAGCGCCGAGTGGCATGAGAATTATGATCAGATGAGTGATTACGCTCTTAACTTTTCCCGCGCCGTCAAATCCGTTCAGGAAGAGTTAGAGGCCGTTGATTGGTACAATCAGCGTGCGCAGGCGACCAAAGACGATCAACTGCGACGTATCCTTGAACACAACCGCGACGAAGAGATTGAGCATGCCATGATGGGACTCGAGTATTTACGCCGCATCAGCCCAACATTCGATAAACATATGCGCACGTATCTTTTCACTGAAGGCGACATCACGGAGATAGAAGAGAAGGAGGAGGGTAAAAAATGATGAACGCCGCAACGATGAATTATAGACAATAAAATGTCCATCTATTTATCGTTGCGGCGTTCATCATTTTTTCGGGGTGATTCATGGCAACCGGGAATTCATCCTCGCGCCAATTCTGCCCCCTTCCGGCACAAAGAGTTGCTGTCGGTCTGGGCGGTGGCGGAATTTGCTGGACAAGGGAAATCCGTCCAAATGAGCGCTGCCGATCCAGCATCTAAGGGGGTTAGGCGAATAGCTCAGTCGCCTAATCGTATGGATTGGCTTAAGACAACGACATGAGTCAATCACTTACAGATATCATTCCGCGCTTAAGGCTTCGCTGCTTATTAGTCAGGAGCAGACATCTTCAGCCCCGCCGAAATCTCCCTTGTTGACTTCGGAGGGCGGTCTCCCGATTCGCCACCTTATTGATATGCGTCTCGCAATTTCATTGGCACTACTTCTCGCCGTAGCGGGGTGCCCGCATCGTGCCTCGGCGCCGCCCGGCCAGCGGTTTGACCCGCCGCTCGATTTGACCGGCGCACCCGACAGCGAGTTGCGGCAGCACCTCGGCGAGCGCGTCACCATGCGCGGTCAGTTCTCGCTCCGCGGGAAAGTTGGGCCGTTTATCCTCGTCGGAGGCCGTCCGATTTACCTCGTGCCTAAGGGCTCATTCTCCTGGGGCGGGCCTTACGAGAGCATGGAAGGGCGAGTCGTGCGCGTGACCGGGACGTTGCGCTTTGCTCATTACCCGGAGCCCAAACCGGAGTCTTTGCCTGAAGGTCGCGCCGCCGACCATTTCTACTTCGAGGCAGAGACGGCTAAGGTTGAGTTGAGCGACAGATGAGCCAGATGACGACATCATCCCTCCCGACTGGCTTCGCTCAAGAACTAGCACAGGTGGAAATACGTAGGAGCCGTACGTGTAAATACTAGTGTCGAACTCTCGCATGACCGTCTAAACTACCCTCCCACGCAGACAGCACCCCCAGCCAGGATACCTTACATGGGGGAATGAACAGAGCCGCCGTGAGTAGGGACATCAGGGGTATAATTTTGATGACCCGACTGAAGGACTCACGGCGGCTCTGCTTTTTAGACAATCATTTAACTTATGGCATCCGAGACGCTTGAGATGTCAGACGACTCACCAGCCTCCGCCATCGGTTGCACCCCTCCGCCATCAACCCCTTC
>CAYLJO010000077.1:0-25805 GCA_964383905.1 uncultured Blastocatellaceae bacterium | reverse complement strand
TAGTAGTGCATCACGCTGGATGTGATGGATAAAGTCGTTTCAGTTTTTCTCGCGCATCAGTGATGGAGAAGCGCCAGTCGATCGTCGCCTCCTCTTCGTTTCGTTGCTTCTCCCACACAGCGATTTCCTCGGCCAGGATTGTCTCGTCAGTGATCCGACGAGCCAAACATTGTCGCTGCAACACGCTCAGTTCAATCTCGGCCATATTCAGCCACGAGCCGTGTTTGGGCGTGTAATGAAACTCCAGCTTTTTGATTATCCGCCTGGCCTCTTCCGGGGCGAACGCTGCATAAAGGGAAGCGGCTTTGTGTGTGTTCAAGTTGTCGAGCACGAGGCGAATCACCTCGGCTTCCGGGTAGCGCTCATCCACCAGCCATCTCATCTGGTGTGCAAAGTCCTGCCTCGTGCGTTGCTCGGTCACGTTGACGTGCCGCCAGCCCGCTTGTGGTTCGGTAAAGAGCAAGAGGTTGCGCGTGCCGTTCCTTTCATACTCGTAATCGTAGCGCGCTGGCCGCCCGCACTGCGCGGGCAACTCTTGGCGCGTCTCTTTGATCAACTGTTTGCTCGTCTCATCGAAGTTAACTTTCGGGCGTTTCGGGTCATACGGCTCGGCATACAGGTCGAGCACGTCTTCCATCGCGGCGACGAACGAGGCTGTGACTTCCGGGATGCACCATTGCTCCTTCAAGTGTGGCTTGAGTTCGTTTTTTTGAGTACCCGACGCACCGCTTCGTAAGAATAGGACTCGGCTAAGCGCAACTGCACCACGCGGTCGGCTAAAAGCTGCAGCGTCCAGCGCTGCCAACCTCCCGGCGGTGCACTGCAGGCTTGAGCCATGGGGCGGGCCTCGGCCCTAGCCTTTAACTTCGGCTTGTGGCCGGGGCGCGGGCGCTCATCGAGTGCCGCCAGGTTTTCCTCGACGAAGCGTTGGCGGGTGCGCTCAACGGTGGCACGGCCAATCTGGAGCGCTTCGGCGATGCGCTGATCGGGCCAGCCCTCCGAGGCCTTGAGCAGGATGCGGGCGCGAGTCACTTTGCGCGTCGCCGCCTTGCCGCCGCGCAGGAGTTGTTCCAATTGTGTGCGCTCATCATCGGAGAGCGAAACGAGGTATTTCTTTCTGGGCATTGCGGGTCTGGCTCCTAAAGGGATAATGTAACCAGACTTTAACGGTTCAAAGAGCATTCATCAAATTCACCGTGACGGACTACTAGTGCCTACATCACGTAATCTCTAATACTGCTGCTCAGCGGTGTAAGACTTGAGAGACTTTAAGCTTGTAAGAAAACATAGATAGATAGACTGTTCAGGGCAAATATTGTCCAGGCATTTCCCACCTTTAAATTGTCTGAAAGAGGGCAATCTGTGAGCGTTAAAGGCTCAATGTTGCTGCTTTATCCATTTTTCTGAATTTAACTACAGATTTTCGTAGAACCGCCCGGCGGCCTTAAGTCACAGAAAACATTTTCCTTGTCTGCCGGATGCGCGCTGATGATCTACATCTACCAGGTTACACTGCCGCCGGGACTCACTCGCAAACAAATCTTGTCGGAATAGTTCCGGTCTTAAGGTCGAGTTCCTGGCAGAAGATTTGAAGGGCCAGCGCCCGGTAGCCAGCAAGGCGGTAGTGGGACGGTCTTTTAGGATTTCTTGATGACTTCAAACTCAAAATGGAGTTCCTTACCACGAAAGATATAGCAGAGATAGAACTCCCAGAACTTGCGCGTGAAGCGCAAAGCAGGCCAGTGTTGGTCCAGATTGGCAAGGAACTCTAGTCCGAGTGCGCGCCACAGATTTGCCAGGCTGACATAGGTGCGGATCGGTCTGAGCTCGACATCGGTGTAGAAGGGGAAGGAGGCGCGATCCCGCATGAAGCAGTTGAAAGAGTAGCTGCTGAGATGGTTGCGGTGGGTCGGGTCGGTGGGCCAGTCCGGGTTTGAATAATGGGGCGCGACGAGTTTGATCCGCCCGCCGGGTTTCGTGATCCGGTAGAGCTCTGAGATAAAGATCATCACATCGGGCACATGCTCGACGACGTGGCGGCTGATGACCTCGTCAAATTCGTTGTCGGCAAACGGATACGGTACGGCGCCTAGGTCGTGTATCACGTCGGCATGACTTCGGGGATTAAAGTCGATGCCGATTGCGCCCGGATACTTGTTCTGCCCACAGCCGACATCGAGGATTTTTTTGCCGTCAGGTAGCGCAGCACTATTCAATTCCGCTTTTGCCTGTCTCATCCCTCAGCCTTGTTCGCCGGAGTTCGTAAGGGCTGCTCCTTTATTAAGTGCGCTGATACCCAAGCGATGACCTCCCGCGGCTCTCAAGTCTACCCTGTTAATTGAAACTTTTCGAATCGGGGGAAGCACACTTATAATCAGTTTTTGAATACGGGTGGTGGCATAGTTAACCATGTCTCAAGCTAAACCAGAGGGCGAAACATTGCCGTGGGTTCGTGTCCCTGATTATCAACAGCCTGAGGGCTGGGTGGACATATCTGACAGGGCCGAGCGGGCACGCTGGTATTGCCGGCAATTGGAGCAGGGGCAGATCCTTTTCTTTGATGATATTCCTTTTAGCCTGACGGAAGAAGACATCAAGTTTTTGCTCTCCCGGCGCCCGAGCAATTCACGCATCCATAAGAATGTTTCGTACCGCCCGGGGCAGGATGTGCTGCGCGGATTCTCTTCGGATCGGACAGAAGAGGTCACCCGGCTGCACCAGATCATGCGCAATTATTCAGTGCAGGTGACCCGATTCCTCTCGACATTCCTTTCGCCTTACGCGGGGCGCTGGTCACTGGACTTTGCCAGCTATCGTCCACTCGAAGAGGAAGGACGCGCCCTGCCGCTGCACAAACGCAATGACCTGCTTCACGTGGATGCTTTCCCGAGCCGGCCCACGCGAGGCGGGCGCATCCTGCGCGTATTCACTAATATAAATCCGGACCGGCCGCGCGTATGGATGACGACCGATCGCTTTGATGCGCTGGCCCGGCGATTCGCTTCAGACGCGGGACTGGAGCAAATCCTAGAGCGCGCATCTTCTCCTATGGGTTCTCTACGCCGTAGGGCGGCACACTTAATGCGCGTGCTCGGACTACCCGTCGCGGATCGCTCGGCCTACGATCAGTTCATGTTGCGCTTTCATGATTATCTTAAAGAGAACACGGACTTTCAAAACGCGTGCCCCAAAATACGCCTTGAGTTTCCGCCCCGCGCGACCTGGATTGTCTTCACAGACGCTGTGCCCCACGCCGCGCTGTCAGGGCAGTTCGCCCTGGAGCACACTTACATCGTCCCTACAAGTGTGCTACTGTCCCCCGATAAAGCACCCATCAATGCGCTCGAATCGCTATGCGGGCGCCCGCTCTCGGTCTGAAGAAATTCCCCATAAGGCTCCGGCCTACCGCCGTTAAGGTCGGCTCTTGTAGTCGCTCGGTCAGGCGAGCATCCGTGAGAATGAAGCGAAATCCAGAGGATATACAGGAAGATTAAATTGCCGGCGCAAATCTTCCAGCATCATGCCGTCAAGCATCACTTCTTCACCGCTCTTGAGCATTGAGCTGGGAATGATCGCGAACCGGCCGCGGACCTGACTGTGTGCCGCAAGCAAATCCCCACCGGTGAGGAGCCCCGCGACGGCAACGTCACCGCCAAAGTAGTTGTTCTCAACCCCCACCACATGTAGGCTTGTGCCGAAGCGCTCGTTCAAACGGTCGAGCATACTCTTTAAGACGGGCGCGAAGAGCATTCCCGTCATGATAGTTCCGTCGAGTTGTGAGGGCTGCGACGGGGGGCGGCGTTCGAGCCTTCGCCAGAGCGCAATGAAGTCGCTGCGAAAGGCGCGGACCATGCCGATACCGTCTTCGATCTGCGGATAGTCTCCGTAGTGCTTTCGACCAGGCACGGCGTGTCCGGCCCGCAAGTAAATCTCATCGCCGAGGAAAGCGAAACTGGTTCCGAGCTTTGCGCGCAACTCGCGCTGAATGGGAGCAATCTCGCGGATCGTGCGGCGGCAGAACGCCGGCGTGACAGGCGTCAGGCGAGCGTCCTCGTTGTAGCGCGTAAGGCCTAGCGGAACAATCGCCACGCTCTTGATACGCGGATGCTGCGCGGCGAGTTCGGTGATCGTGCGGCGCAAAATTTCACCGTCGTTGATTTTAGGACACAGTACTACCTGCGCGTGAATTTCGATCCCGGCTTCCAGTAACCGCGCCGTCTTGGCGGAAATATCCGCGCGCTTCTTATCGACGCCCAGCAAATAAGCGCGTACGTCCAGATCGGTGGCATGGACGGAGACGTACTGCGGCGTCAGGCGCTGCTCGATGACGCGGCGCATCTCGTCTTCGGTAATGGAGGTGAGCGTCGTATAGTTACCATAGAGAAAAGAGAGCCGGATGTCTTCGTCACGTATAAAGAGCGAGGGGCGCGCGTCCGCCGGGTTGCCTTTGCAGAAACAGAACAAGCACTCGTTAGCGCACTGTCGCGGGACAATCTGCTCGAAGCCCAACCCAAAATCTTCACCCTCCTCGCGCTCAATGTCCAGTTCCCATTCTTCGCCGCTCTTCTTGCGAACCTCCAGAACGAGTTCTGTTTCACCGCCCGTTTGAAAGCGGAAATCAAGATAGTCACGCACAGGCCGCCCATTGACTTTAATGATGCGGTCGCCCGCCTCCAAGTCCATCTCGGCGGCCAGGCTGGCCGGAGCAACTTCTGTGATTTCCACCCCACGGCGTCGTATTTGTGTCACGGCGGGAGCGACGGCAAACTCGTACATCTAAGAACTAACCCTCAATGCGCAGACCACTTCGCAAGCCTAACAGCCTGCTCACCCATCTATTCACCGGCTGCTGCGGCGGCGGCTTCGGCGAAACACATTAGTATAGCAAGTTAGGATTACTTTGTTGAGTTAGCGATATTGACAAGGCAACGAGGGTTCGTCTAGCATACGCGTTATCTTCCTGCAGTGGTATGCAATGGGATGCGACTGTTCATTACTTTGCATACGCGCACTTTGTTTTATCGGGTCTCACCACGTTTATCACGTTGTGAGTGAGTTTGACTACCACGAGCATGATGCCCAGACGTCGCTGGTGGCCCATCCGCCATGTGAAAGCGTACGAGTAAGGCGTAAAGCTTCCTTACCCCGTTCGCCCACGTCACCAAGGTTCATTATAGTTTTAGTACCACGGGGTCACCCTATCACGTGAAGGCATCCCCCTCCAACGGAATATTGGACGGTTTCCCTACGCGGAGCGGGCCGCATTTGCTGCTCGCGCCGAGGAGTGGACCGCCAAGTTGTTCCGGATGAGGGCTGAAGGTCTGATCAATATCGACCGGCATATTTAGGCCGCGCGCCTGCATTCACCCGGCATGGCGTGTCGCAACGGCCACACGCCATGCGAATTGGTGGCCACTGTACGAACGGACGCCGGAGCTATCACGGCCACTGAAATTCGATTCTGGCCGGAGGGCACAAACCTTGCCATGACCACAGCTACAACAGCCATACCTGTCACGCAGACCATCCGCGTCCTGCTCATATATGACAATGCCGGCATGCGCTTAGTGCTGAGTATGCTGGTCGAGAACTGCCATGGATTGAAGGTAGTCGGCGAGGCCGCTAATCCCGCCGACGCGCTTGACATCACTGCCCGTGAACAGCCCGACATCATCCTGCTCGACTCTGATCTGGATAACAACAGCGGCCTTGATCTTCTGCCCAAGCTGCATGCCAGCGCCAGGGAAGCGTGCGTGCTCGTACTGACGGCGAGCGTGACGACGAGGTTTATTTGCGCGCCATGCGCCTGGGCGCGAGCGGCCTGGTGCTCAAGGATAAGGCGGCTGAGGTCCTCAACAAGGCGATTGAGAAGATCCACGCTGGCGAGGTCTGGTTCGACCGCCTGTTTATCGGGAGTCTGATTGCCGAGCTCTTGCGTGAGGCCGAGGACTGGAGGACCAGCCCCGAGGCTGCCAGGATCGGCAAGCTCACCGAGCGCGAGCGCGAGGTCATTGACCTGGTCGGTGAGGGACTCAAAAACAAACAGATTGCTAGCCGTCTGTTTATTAGCGAGACAACTGCGCGCCACCACCTGACGTCGATCTTTAACAAGCTCGGCGTCTCAGACCGTTTGGAACTGGTGATTTACGCCTACCATTATGGCCTCGCCAAGATGCGCCATCGCCGATAAATTAGTTGTTCTTCATGTGAACTGGCGCACTATCGCCTGCCGATGCCGCGCAGCTCAGCGCCTCAAGGATCAACGACATTCCCACAACCGGGCTTTTGCAGTAAAAATCAGGTGTCAACGCAAAATGTAGCCGCCCGCGCCTGGTTGCATTCGCTGTATGGAGCGCCTTTCTTTTGGAATTTTTGTGCAAAAGCCGTGTACGCGCGTGTGACAATTATCTCCCATGCTGGAGTTTAGGCTGCGTATAGCTTTCATTCACTTAAAGACCTCGCAACCTTTACCCACCGCGTTAAATTGCTGAATCCAGCTACTTAAGGACGATTGGTGCCCCCAACCACTATTGGCATGAGCCTTGCTGTCGCGTCAAACTAGAAGTATATCCGTCGGATGCTGTGGCCATCGTGAGCATATTAAGAGCGCCTAACAAAACCTCAGAAATAGCCTAAAACTCTGAGGAATTGAAAACTACTCCTCCCCGAAAATGGGGTTTTGTTAGGGGCTCTAAATATGGATCGGAGAGTGCAGAAAGTCATCACCCTCATGAAGAATTACCTTCGCCGAGGGATCTCATCGAGCCAACTGGCTCAGTCGGTGAACCTCTCCCCATCACGCTTACACCAAATCTTCAAAGATGAAACCGGCATGCCTCCGGCCAAATACCTCCGCATGCTCAGAATGCGACAAGCAAAGCAGCTTCTCGAGACCATCTTTCTGAGCGTGAAAGAGATTATGGCCAAAGTTGGAGTGACTGATGAAAGTCATTTTGTGCGGGATTTCAAAAGGTATCACGGGTTGACGCCGGCCGAGTACAGAGAACGATTTCTTGAAAGTAAGCTCAGCCCGAATGGGAACCCCAGGCACGAAGATCATTTGACTGCTATTCCGGCGTTCGTTCGCTCTTTGTCTATACGCTCCAGATACTCTTCGTCGCACGCGCCATCATCTTCAGCGACGCCATCACCACCGATTCTGTTCAGACGCCCCTCTTACCCGCGACACCTCGTCGCAGGCAAATCCTCTCCGCGCCGAAAACGAATATTAAAGGAAGCCTTAGGGCTTCTCTTACTCCGTCAGGCTACCTTTGCGGAGCTTACCACCGCGATTACCGCCAGGATAGGGCTTGCGATATTGAAAGGGCGCTCCATCTCTTATCGTGCTCGCCCCAGTACCGTTCCGCGTCGGATGCCGCCGACTGCTGAACCCCCCCGCCCATTAGCGCTTCAGCCGTCTACCGTATCAAAACCCATCGCTGACTCTCGTCTCTCGGCTGGACGCAAAAGGCGATAGCACCGGCGGGAAGTCTAAAATCGGGACGTTAAAACGGCGATCCGGAAAATCGGCTCAGGCAGGAGAAAACATTGAAAGTGCGTCAAGTCGAAGTGACTTGACGCGGGCTTGGATGAGAGCTATCTACCAGAGGTTCCATATATTAAGATGCGCTCGCCCTGAGTCAAATACTGAAGTAAATTGACTTGGTATCTGATCGGGCATATTGTCAGAGTCCTCAAGACAGTTTTTGCCACATTTACCTCGCGCAGGTAACCGTTATTGTCGAGCGAGGAAGTTTCATTATGAAAAACGCCGGCTTTGCCCTTTTTATTTTAACAGTTATCCTCTTTTCTCTTACTTTTACTTCGGATGCTGAGCTTAGCTCTGTCGCGCCTGGCGCGCCACTTAATGGTTACCGCCCGCCGGTAGCCTCTCGGGGACGCCTCGGCTCGATAGCGGAGAAACTCGAAAGCGCCACGAGGATCCATCAGACCTTCAGAAAGGGAGGAGGAAACATTTTCAGACTCCGGGGAGGCGAAGTCTATTTTGACTCCTTACTCGAGTTGGATACCGACGGGTCACGGTATGCCTCACAAGACCCGACGGGCCAGCACGACACGGCATTACATCAACCTGACGGCAGAGCCGTCGATTCGAATGCCGTTCCTTATTTCGTCCTCCCGGCGCGCGGTTTCTATCAGCGCTTCGGTATTCGTCTGGGTGACATTGCCGCTGTCATTTACAGGGGCCGTATTGAGTTTGCGGTTTTTGCTGATACCGGCCCGCCTCTTCAGCTCGGCGAGGGCTCGATAGCGTTGCATCGCTCTCTGGGTCATGAAACGATCATCCACGGGAGACTTCTCAACGAGGGGATTGATCAAAGCGTGATCACCATCGTCTTTCCCGGCTCGGGTAACGGTACGCCGCAGACGCCCAATGAAATCCGCAGAATCGGCAGAGAGCTCTTCACACGCCTGGGCGGAACTCTGAGTAAACAGTTCAGGATCCCGTCTCGCTCAAAACTGCGAGTGAACAGGGTGGAAGAGTAAAACTCTCTTCTCCCCTTCGGAAAGCAACCTGTGGCTTATTAAGTCTGACTCAAAGATCTCATCCGATAGAGCCGGCCATGGGCTGCCAGCGTTCAATGTGTGATAGAGATCGCGGCTTTATTGCTCGTCTGCCCGCGCGCATTAATACTTACCAATACTTGATTGGCATTTACCAACTCGTCCGGCAGCTTGACTATCACTTCGGTTATCCAGTCAAAGCTCGGGACCTTACCTACATATTCGACGGCCGGAGAATAAGTATGGCCCAATCCATCCTCAGCTTGCACCGTGACGATCGAAGGTCCGTCGCCCGGCAGCAAGTCCACGTTAGCGACGAGGAGCATAACCCTTGTGCGCTGGTCCGCACTGAAGTTGTAGGTATTAAGAACCGAAAAGGGATCGCGCTTGAGCGTGACCGAGTCGAGAGCCAGCGCCCGGTCTGAGCCTTCTTCTGTTAGCAATACGGGAGTGTTCGACGGAGTTGCACGCTGATACACGCGGACGTAATCGACCTTCATCATTTGCGGGAAGATGGTGGTCGCGTCAGGATTGCCGGGCCAGGACCCACCGACTGCTACGTTCAGGATAATAAAGAACGGATGGTCGAAGACCCATGTTATCCCCGAGGGCAGGTCGGCGGGCGTTCTTGTCTTGTAAAGAATGCCGTCAGCGTAGAAGCGTATGACGTTCGGCTCCCACTCGACCGCGAAGGTGTGGTAATCGTCAGCGAATCTCCGGCCGGCCGGTAACTCGTAAGCCGCCCCGATCCCGTTCGCGCCCGAGTAACCTGGCCCGTGGAATGTGCCGTGGATGATCGAAGGCTCGCGGCCGATGTTCTCCATAATGTCTATCTCACCGCAGCTCGGCCAACCGGCTGTGTCAATGTTGCCCCCTAAAGTCCAAAATGCCGGCCAGATGCCCTGGCCATACGGGATCTTGATTCGCGCCTCGAAGCGACCGTAAGCCTGCGAAAACTTGTTCTTGGTAATCAGTCGCGCCGACGTGTAGTCACGGGTGACGTTATCAGGTCCGGTGTAAGTTTCCTTGATCGCTTTAATAACCAACGAGCCGTTCTCCAGGTAAGCGTTTTGTGTGCGATTCGTGTAATACTCCAATTCATTGTTACCCCACCCGCCTCCGCCTGTTTCCATGTTCCACTTAGTAGAATCGACTCCTGATCCGTTCGTCCCGTCAAATTCGTCGCTCCAAACAAGAGTCCAGACGGCAGGGTTTGCAGCTTGAACGGTCGGACATAGGGGAGAGCGCGGCCACGAGGTAAAGGCCATCATAGCGATCAGCGATACAAGAAAAGCCGTGCGGGCTCGCCGGCGTAGATTTTCGACTGGGCAGAAACGGGTATGTCTCATCGTATATCTCCGAAATAATGAGCTCCGAACAGTCCGGTTTTTTATCATCAGTATCCTCCGACCTCTCAGTTTTTATAGAGCGATCCAAGCTCCGGAATCGAGCGCAAATTAATGGCTTGGGTATCACCTCGAAGGAGTTTTAAGCCTTCCACAAGGGGCGGATCTTCAATCAGCCTTTCCTTTTTCACTCCCCAGGTCGTGAACAGATGCCCCAGCAGCTTCGGGCTCGCTTGCATTCGGCTATACTCGATCAAGGCCTGTGTTGCGTCCACCTTGTTCCAGCTTGCCGGAAGCACTCGGAACCCCTTTTCAAGAAACATGGGGATGGAAGGATAGGTCTCTCTTTTTTCGTAGTGCCAGGGGCAAATGATAATGTCTTTCGGGATCATGTCAACGGCGGCGGCCGTCCCATTCATGGACGATTCCCATTCGCCGAAGTCATACTTCTTACCGTCAATCAGGCGGTCTCCCCACATGAGCATCTCGACGTGGCGCTTCTTGACCAGGTGTTCATGAAGGTCATCCGCGACCTTGGCAAAAAGCATCGCCGGATTTCTCCCTTTGGTTGATGGAGAAAGCTCGGATCCCAGTAAGAATACCTCGTCCATCCCGACATGAAGGGCATTGGATGTAAAGGCATCGATGATCTCATCCATCAGCTTGAAAATGATGTGATTAATGTCCGGGTTCAGCGGATCCCACTCCCGGCAATAGAGACCCTTATTGTTGGGATACGCCCCAGGAGTTAAATCAAACTTCGGGTATACGGCCAAGAGTGGGAAAGTTTCTGATCCCCACGACTGGTGGCCGAGGGACTGAAACTCCGGGATCAATCGGATGCCGTACCTTCGGCAGCTCTCAACCAATTGGCGGGCTCCCTTTTTCGTAATCGGGTTGTTTCCCCTACGAAGCTCCGGGTGCGACTGGAAATCAAAATTGTAGTCCACCTCAAGGATCAGGACGTTGATGCCCATCCCCGCCAGCCGTGGAAGGTTTTGAGTGAGCGCTTGCAGGTCACTATCACTCGAATAGTCTATCAAGTGTAGAGCGCGCCATTTTTCCCCTCGTTTTGGCCCGGCCCGGCCCTGAATGCTGGTTGCGTATGAGGAAACCCCTGCTAAAAGGATAAGCGAGCATAAGAGTCGAGTCAGTGTCATTTGAGGCAGGTACCCTCCGAAAGATATCCAAATAGCCGCGACTGGCAACGGCGTACGGTGCTTTTGCAGATACTAATCGACAAGCAACGGTTCCCCTAAAGGCACGCTCCCCGTGCGACCATAAAGAGAGGACCGAAACAGTTCCAGATCGTTCGATTGTACTATGTGCCCGAGGAAAAGAGGCACACGGGCTCAGGCGGTGAAGCACTCCACAGCGACCGCAATGACGAGCATTTGGTAGAGCGCGCCACCGGTCCAGGCGCTTAAGCCAATAACTGCAATCCAGAGTAAAACCTGAGCGACACGGCCGTGTCGCCTCACAGGATCATCAAGTTACCCTGCGGACAGGTGACCAAAATGGATTTGTATGCTAACCAAGGCCCTATGTCAATGCCAGTGCGGCACCGGGGTGTCGTTGACAGCCCTTCGCTACAAACCTATACTCAAGAATACTTTTGGCACTTTGCTCGGGTGGCGCATTCACGGGAGTTAGAATCTTTATCAAGGATTTTCCGCACGATTATAAGTCATTTGTGAGTACTGTCGGACGCTTCTCCAAGGAACCTCATGCGTAATCTTTTTGTCACGGGCGGCGCGGGTTTCATCGGCTCTGCCTTTATCAGGCTGGCCCTTGCAGAAATGCCTACGTGTGAGATCACGAACTTCGACCTACTCACGTATGCGGGAAATCCAGATAATCTTCAGGGTATGGATCGGCGCCGCCATCATTTCATCCGCGGTGACATTACCGACCGCGCCGCCGTGCGCTCGGCGCTCGCCGACGGAGCAGATGCGATCATCAACTTTGCGGCAGAATCACACGTTGATCGCAGTATCACTTCCGCCGACCAGTTTTTGCGCACCAATGTGACGGGCACGCAGGTCCTCTTAGATATCGCGCGCGAATGCGGCGTGCGCCACTTCGTGCATATCAGCACTGATGAGGTCATGGGCAGTTTGCCGGAGGACGAAGAGGCGTTTTTCACGGAAGATTCGCCGTTCGCGCCGAATAGCCCTTATGCGGCATCAAAGGCGGCGGCCGAGCATCTGGTGCGGGCTGCGCACCATACTTTCGGACTTGATACAGTAACCACGCGTTGCGGCAACAACTATGGGCCGCGTCAGTTTCCCGAGAAGTTTCTCCCGCTGATCCTCTCTAATGCGCTACATGACGAGCCGATACCGGTGTACGGCGACGGGCGCAACGTGCGCGACTGGATTTATGTTGAAGATCATTGCCGCGCCATCCTGCTGGCCACAGAGAAGGGGCGCGCCGGTGCGGTCTATAATATCGGGGCGCGCAACGAGCGACGCAATATCGAGGTCGTCGAGTCGGTGCTGAATGCCTTGGGCAAGCCCTCTTCACTCATCCGTTACGTAAAGGACCGTCCGGGTCATGACCGGCGTTACGCCATCGACCCTTCGCGGGTTGAAGCTGAACTCGGTTGGAAGCCAAAGGAAACTTGGGAGAGCGGTCTTGAGAAAACGATCCGCTGGTACCAGGAGAACGGCGAGTGGCTGCGGCGCGCGCGGAGCGGCGCTTACCGTAAATATTATGCGCAGCAGTACGGGACGGAGGTCGGCGCACGTTGAAAATTCTGGTGACGGGGGCGGGCGGAATGGTGGGCCGCGCCGTAGCGAGATATTGCCGCGCGCACGGCGATGAGACCCTCGCATATGACCGGCAGAGCCTCGACATCACAGATGAGGCGGCAGTCAAGAGGATTTTCGAGCGCGAACAACCCGAAGCAGTGATCAACTGCGCGGCGTGGACGGATGTGGACGTGTGCGAACTGGATCCGCGACGCGCTTACGCGGTGCACGCGCGCGCCGTGGAGACGCTCGCCGCGGGCAGTCGTCGGATCACAGCGTCGTTCGTCACGATTTCGACCGATTACGTGTTTGATGGCGAGAAAGATGGCTTCTACACGCAGCGCGATGACCCCAACCCGCAGAGCATCTATGCGGCCTCGAAACTCGAGGGTGAGCGGCGGGCGCAAGCCGCCTGCGCGCGCACGATGGTGGTGCGCACAGGTTTTATCTTCGGCATTGGTGGGAGAAATTTTCTAAGTACGCTCATCGAACGCGCCAGGCGCGGCGAGCGTCTGAAGGCGATCGGCGACGCGTATGGCACACCGACGTATGCGGACGATTTGGCGGAGCGCTTACGTTACTTGGCCGAACTTGATGTGCCGGGTCTCTATCACGTAGTCAATAGCGGCGAAGGGGCGAGTTATGAAGAGTTCACACGCGAGGCGCTGAGGGCGGCGGGGTGCGATTCCGCAATCGTTGAATGCGTGAGCGTGGACTCTCTGAAGAGGCCCGCCCCTCGCCCGCGTAACTCGCGATTACGGTGCCTCGTCTCGGAGGCTATTGGCCTGCCGCTGCTCCCCCCGTGGAAGGATGCGCTCAGAGATTTTTCCGTTAAAATTGGCCGGGCGGAGGCAACCGGTTGAGTTAAGATTCTCTGTTCTGTTTGCCACATCGACGGTCTCCGATTATTATTATGCTTGTTTGATTAACGTTTTCCCTCTTTCAAATAAGGCACGAACTTTATGATGTCTCAAGATAACCGCTTACTACCCTTATCAGGCATGGACCGCAGCCTGGATCGTCCGCTGAGCGATATCGCCCAGTCAAAACCGTACGGCGTGTCGCCGGTAGAGCCAACTCACCTGCGCGAATATCTTTTTGTGATACTCAAGCGGAAGTGGATCATCCTTAGCCTCGTGGTCGTGATCACCTCTTTGGTGACTGTTCAAATGTTTCGGATGCCGTCAGTCTATGAAGCGGCGGCAACGATTCAGATCGAGCAGAAGCGGGACAGCGTCCTAAAAACCGGTAAAGAGATTGTTATTAACACCGGAAATCAGCAGGATCCGGCGTACTGGAATACGCAGCTCAAATTGCTGGAGAATCCCGTGCTTGCGCGGCAGGTGACCCTGGCGCTTGATCTCCAGCACAACCCGGCGTTTTTTGGTGACCAGTCTCAGTCAAATCTGTTCACGTCTCTACGCAAGCTGGTATCGCGTGGGAACAAAGCCAATCAGCCGGCACCGCCGGTGACGGACAAAGAGCTGCAGGTGGTTAGTGAAAACAAGGTGCAGGGCGAGAAGTTATCGCCGGAAGAGTTGACGGGGTTGGAGCCGTATGAAGACACGTTGGCCGGCAGCCTGACGGTTGAGCCTGTCGCGCAGACGAATCTCGTCGTACTCAAGTATAGGCATACCAACCCGGAGATGGCACAGAAGATCGTCGACACCTATGCGAAGACATTCGTCTACAACAACTGGGAACGCGAAACGGAAGGGTCTCAGGAGGCTGGGTTAATCATTGCGCGCAAGGTTGAGGAACTACAACAGAAGGTACATCAACAGGAAGAGACTCGATTCAACTACGTAAAGAATAATAACCTGCCCCAGTCCACTGCTCCCGGCGCGAACCTTTCAGCCGACCGCCTCGCAACACTTAGCAAACAGCTTCTTGACGCGGAAAACCAGCGCAAGGACCTTCAGTCTATTTATGAAGCGGCGACCAAAGAGAGCAATCCTGACGCCGTCCCTGAGGTGCAGGAGAGTAAGCGCATACAGGTGCTCCGGGAAAAGCTCGATGCGTTAAAGCAGAAGCGGGCCGAGTTGCTCACGGTCTACACTCCGGAGTGGCCGGATGTCAAAAAGGTTGAGGACCAGATCAAACCGATTGAAGAGTCTCTGGAAAAAGCTCCGAAAGAAGTCATCGCGGCCATGGGGTCGCGCTACCAGGCGGCGCTGGCTAAAGAGGCCAGTTTAAGGCAGGCTTACAATCAGCAGCGCAGCGAATTCTCTCAACAGAATCAAGCCCAATTACAGTTGAGCGTTTTGGACCAGGAGATTGAGACCAACAAGCAGTACTTAAACACCCTGCTGCAGCGCCAACGGGAGTTGGAGAACACTTCTACTGACACCTTAAAGAGGAATAACGTCAGCGTAACGCAGTTGAGCCGCCTGCCGCGTGCGCCGATCGGCCCGCCGCGGGCGCGCAATATCATTATTGCGTTCCTGCTGTCACTCGGCGCGGGCATCGGTCTGGCATTCCTGCTCGACTACTTGGACGACACGGTGAAGTCCATCGAGGACGTAGACCGTTATATACATTTACCCTCACTCGCGCTGATACCTTCCAGCCGGTCGGAGCGCCTGCATTCGAAGGCGAGGGGGCTGGCGTCCGCAGGTGAAGCGAATGATTCCACCGCGCTTGCTTTAATTGATGACGTGCGCTCACCCATCGCCGAAGCCTACAGGCACCTGCGCACGTCACTACTGTTATCGTCCGCGGGTCAGCCGCCGAGGAGCATTCTGGTGACATCGAGCCAGCCCTCGGAAGGCAAGACGACCACCGCAGTCAACACGGCCGTGATGCTTGCGCAAACCGGCGCGGAGATTTTGATCGTAGACTGCGATTTGCGGCGCCCGCGCATTCACACCCATTTCGGCGTGCCTAACACCCACGGTGTTACGAACTACCTTTCAGGGGAGTCGGATCTGGATGCACTGCTGCAGACTTACGACAAGCTTCCGAACTTGAAATTCTTAACTTCCGGGCCCGTGCCACCGAACCCGGCGGAACTCCTCGGCTCAAATGAAATGCGTAAGCTCCTGAACGTGCTCAGTGAACGGTTTACCCATATCATTATCGACTCGCCGCCCACCATCTCATTTACGGACGCTTCAATCCTTTCGACAATATGCGACGGTGTCATGCTCGTAGTTCATGGCGGGCACAGTTCACGTGCGGTGGTTCGTCGCGCCAAGCAGCAATTGATTGACGTCGGCGCGCACATTTTTGGTGTCGTCCTCAATAATGTCAAACTCGAGTCGCAGGATTACTACTATTACGCCGGCTACTATTCGAGGTACTACTACGCGGATGAATCACCGGATGATGACTCGGGCGCGAGTGTAGGGGCGCGCGGATCGAATTGATGCGTGGACACTACTGCCTGATCGCGGCGGACGTTAAGTTAGGGCGCGACGTCTCCATCCACCATTTCGTTAACCTGTACGGGTGCGAGATCGCGGATGGTACTAAGATCGGTTCGTTCGTCGAGATCCAAAAGGGAGTGCGTGTCGGGCGCAACTGCAAGATATCAAGCCACACATTTATCTGCGAAGGTGTCACCGTAGAGGATGAAGTCTTCATCGGCCACGGCGTCAATTTCATCAACGACAGGTACCCGCGCGCGACCGCCGCTGACGGTAAGCTGCAGACCGAAGCTGACTGGAGAGTCGAGCCGACTGTGGTGCGGCGTGGCGCATCCATCGGTACGGGGGCGACCATACTCGGGGGAATGAATATAGGTGAGAACTCCATCGTGGGGGCCGGCGCTGTGGTAACAAAAGACGTGCCGGCCGGGTCTATTGTCGCCGGCAATCCGGCCCACCTGGTACGAATGAGGGCCGAGGGTGAAAAGAATCGGTCTTAAGTTTTAATACTTCTTGCCCTCAACTTTAACCGATGACTGTTCCTTTCGTCGATCTCCGCGCCCAATATTTATCCATAAGAGAAGAAATAAACCGGGCGATCGAGCGCGTGTTTGATACCACAGCTTTCGTGCTAGGCCGCGAAGTGGAGGCGTTCGAAGCCGCCTTTGCCGAATATATCGGTGCGGGATACTGCATCGGTGTTAACAGCGGTACGGCAGCAATCCAACTGGCGGTGATGGCTTGTGGCCTCGGCCCAGGCGATGAAGTGATTGTGCCCGCCAACAGCTTCTTCGCGACCGCCGAAGGCGTCTCGACGGCAGGCGCATCTCCCGTCTTTGTCGATGCCGACCCCGTCTCCTATACCATCGACGTCTCCAAGGTTGAAGCCGCGATTACATCACGCACGCGCGCAATGATGCCGGTGCACCTCTACGGCCAAGCGGCTGACCTTGACCCGATCTTCGCCATCGCCGCGCGCCATAACCTGACCGTGATCGAGGACGCGGCGCAGGCGCATGGCAGTGAATACAAGGGCCGCCGGGTCGGCGCACTGGGCCGTGCCGGGTGCTTCAGTTTTTATCCGGGCAAAAATCTTGGCGCTTACGGTGAGGGCGGCGCGGTCGTGACTAATGATGCGGACGTTGCGCGCCGCGCGCGCCTCTTGCGTGATCACGGTTCGGAGCGGAAGTATTATCACGAAACGATCGGTTACAACTTCCGGCTCGAAGGGATTCAGGGTGCCGTGCTCGGCGTGAAACTGCGCCACCTGGACCGGTGGAATCAACTGCGGCGGGAGCACGCCGCACGCTACACACAGTTGCTTGAGGATAGTGGCCTCAAGTTGCCGCGCGAGATGCCTTATGCGCGCCACATTTATCACCTCTATGTGGTGCAATCAGAGGGGCGCGACCGGTTGCGTGAGAGGTTGAAAGAGTCGGGCGTGCAGACAGGCATACATTACCCCATCCCCATTCATCTTCAGCAAGCCTACGCTTCGCTCGGGCATCAAGTCGGGGACTTTCCCGAAGCGGAGCGGCAGGCGCAGTGTGTGTTGTCGCTCCCGATGTTTCCCGAGTTAAGCGGCGAACATATTATGCGTGTTGTGGAATCACTCAGGAATGAGGAGTCAACGCCCCAAGCCGGTATGTTAGCGGCCGGCTTTTAGCACTGGCTTCTGATGAGGTAAGTAATGCACACAACAACTATCGGTGTGGTCGGGTGCGGGTACTGGGGGCCGAATCTACTCCGCAACTTCGCCGAGAACGAATCGGCGCAACTGCGCTGGATGTGCGATCTGAATGCGAAGCGGCTGGATATCATGGGCCGCCGCTATCCATTCGCCAAAACGGCGGTTAACTACAAACAGTTGCTTGACGACCCGCAACTCGATGCAGTGGTCATCGCGACGCCCGTCGCCACGCATTTCGATTTTGCCAGGGAAGCGCTGATGGCGGGTAAGCACGTGCTGGTCGAGAAGCCGTTCACGTCGAGCGCAAAGGAAGCCGAACAACTGATCGAACTTGCCGAACGCAGCGGTCTGACCCTGATGGTGGATCATACGTTCATCTACACGGGCGCCGTACGCAAGATTAAAGAGATCGTGAGGAGTAGTGATTTCGGCGACCTTCTCTACTTCGATTCGGTGAGGATTAATCTCGGGCTTTTTCAGCGCGATATAAACGTTGTTTGGGATCTCGCCCCGCACGATTTGGCGATCATGGATTTCATTATCGAACGCCAGCCGGAAGCATTAAGGGCCACCGGCAGTTGCCATATCGAGCGCGGCATTGAGAATATTGCTTACCTCATCCTCAAATTTTCAGATGAGTTCATCGCCCACTTTCATTTCAACTGGCTCGCGCCCGTGAAGATTCGCCGTACGCTGCTCGCCGGGAGCCGCAAGATGATCGTCTATGACGACATTGAGCCGACCGAAAAGATACGCGTCTACGACAAGGGCGTGACGACGAGTCGCATCAACGGAGACGCCGATAAGGAGGCGGCCTATCAAACGCTGGTTAGCTACCGCGCGGGCGATGTGTGGGTGCCGAAACTTGACTCGACGGAAGCGCTCAAGTACGTCTGTAAAGAGTTTTTAGGAGCCATCAGAGAGGCGCGGCGTCCCCTCACGGATGGCTTTTCGGGGCTGCGTATCGTGCGCTTACTCGAAGCCGCGCAGCGATCCATTAACCAGGGCGGGCGGCTGATCGAGCTGAAATAGATCGCTGCACCGTCCTTACTCAAGGGAGGCGATGGCCGTTTAACATTGCTGCGAGAGTAGATTGATAATGCTTGCTGCCAGTCTTTAGAGTGATTTTAAGTTGATGATGAGAGTGCCGTTACTTGATCTTAAAGCGCAATATGCTGCTATACGGGATGAACTGCACGCTGCTGTCGAGCGTGTGATGAGTTCGCAGCAATTTATCCTTGGTCCCGACGTGTCGAAACTGGAAGATGAGATCGCGCACTACTCACAGACCGGATACGCTATCGGCTGCGCCTCAGGCTCCGACGCACTGTTGCTGGCGTTGATGGCGCTCGGCGTCCACGCCGGCGATGAGGTCATCACCACACCCTACAGCTTCTTTGCGACCGCATCGTCCATCACGCGTTTAGGCGTGCGTCCGGTCTTCGTTGACATAGAGCCGCGTACATACAATATTGCCCCCGACAAAATTGAGGAGGCCATTACGCCGCACACTCGCGCGATCATGCCCGTGCACCTGTTTGGCCAATGCGCAGACATGGGGGCTGTCACAAAGATCGGCGAACGTTACGGGATCCCTGTCGTGGAAGACGCGGCCCAGTCTATCGGCGCAGAGGATTGTGGGCGGCGGGCCGGATCAATCGGCGCCATCGGCTGCTTCAGTTTCTACCCGTCAAAAAATTTGGGGGGCGCAGGCGACGGCGGCATGCTTACGACCGACGATGATGCGCTTGCCGAGCGCCTGCAGATCCTGCGCGTACATGGCAGTAAGATAAGTTATTATCACAGCATGATCGGGATCAACAGCAGGCTGGATTCTATCCAAGCCGCAGTGTTGCGCGTGAAATTACGCTATCTGGACAGTTGGTTGGATGCGCGCTGGAAGAACGCCCAACGCTACAACCGGCTGTTCGAGAATGCCGGCCTGACTGACAGAGTAATATTGCCTTCAGCTCGCAGCGGCGGACGCCACACTTTTAATCAATACATCATCCGTGTCGGGCAACACCGTGACGCACTTGCTCAGCATCTCAAGGAGAACAATATCGGCACAAACATTTATTACCCTGTGCCGCTCCACATGCAAGAGTGTTTCCGCTACCTGGGCTATAAAGAAGGTGACTTTCCCGGAGCCGAGGCGGCCGCCCGCGAGACACTGGCGTTGCCGATCTACCCTGAACTCAGCATAGAACAGCAGCAACATGTGGTGGCCGCGATCCACAGCTTCGGGCCCTGGGCCGCGTCCTAACGCGCTTTGTGAGGAGAAGGAGCACCTCTACTATTCTGCGCAGCTTTTTCCCGCCCGGCGAGTTCGAGATCGTGATCCACCATTAAGCGGACCAGCGAGGTAAAATCTACTTCGGGCTCCCACCCGAGCGCCCTTCGCGCTTTGCCGGCGTCACCCACCAGCGAGTCGACCTCCGCCGGGCGATAGTAGCGCGGATCTATCTCGACGTACTTCTTCCAATCGAGATCAAGGTGGCCGAAAGCCTCATCCAGGAATTCTTTCACCGAATGTGTTTCTCCCGTGGCAATCACGTAGTCGTCCGGCTCCGGGGCTTGCATCATCAGCCACATCGCCTCTACATAATCCCTGGCATGGCCCCAGTCCCGCCGGGCGTCCAGGTTGCCTAAATACAGCTTGTCCTGCAACCCCACCTTGATCCGGGTGGCCGCCCGCGTAATTTTTCGGGAGACGAAGGTTTCGCCGCGGCGCTCCGATTCGTGATTGAACAGAATGCCGTTGCAGGCAAACAGCCCATAGGACTCGCGGTAGTTGACGGTCGTCCAAAACGCATAGACCTTAGCGCAGCCGTAGGGCGAGCGCGGGTAAAATGAGGTTCCCTCGTTCTGTGGTGTCTCAACCGCCTTGCCGAACATCTCCGAGGAGGACGCCTGGTAGAACTTCGGCCGGATGCCGACTTCGCGAATCGCTTCGAGTATCCGCACCGTGCCGAGGCCCGTCACTTCGGCGGTGTACTCTGGCACGTCGAAGCTAACGCGCACATGAGATTGTGCGCCAAGGTTGTAAATCTCATCAGGCTGTACCTGGCGAAGAATGGTGTTAAGCGAGCTGGAGTCGTTCAGGTCGCCGTAAAGAAGCCGTAACCGCGTGTCGGGTTCGTGCGGGTCCCGGTAGAGGTGGTCAATACGAGCAGTGTTAAAGGAAGACGAGCGGCGAATCATGCCGTAAACTTCGTAGCCCTTCCCCAGCAGCAGCTCCGTTAAAAATGAGCCGTCCTGTCCCGTGATTCCCGTGATCAAAGCGCGTTTGCTCATAAGCCCAGAAAGCTGTTCGTAGAACTTCTGTTTTCTACCGGTTAAGTAATTTGTTAATACTCAATCCCTGGTGGGAGGACTCCGCTCAGGCTCGCTTTTTGATACAATAACTAATGGCCGGCATTTGAGCAAGCAACAGGACGGCCCATGGTGGCCCATACACGAACGGCCAAGTATTCATCGCCCAGCTTGCGTCCCACCCCCGCTCGCGAAGCTTTAAGCATGCGATAAGGCAGATGAAAAGTTTAACGAACAAGTTTCCATATCAGAGGGTGCTGGTCACCGGCGGATCCGGCTTTCTAGGGCGTTACGTGGTTCAGATGTTGAGAGCTTATCAAGGGGTGGAGGTGCTTGCGCCACCCTACGGTGAGTATGATCTGGTGGAGGCGGATGACGTCATACGGGTGCTGAAAAATACCCGGCCGGAGATAGTCATTCATCTCGCCGCCGCCGTCGGTGGTATTGGCGCTAATCAGAAGAACCCGGGCCGCTATTTCTATGAGAACCTGATGATGGGGGCGCAGCTCATCGAGCAGGCGCGGTTGTCTGGAGTTAAGAAGTTTCTGGCGCTCGGCACGGTCTGCGCTTACCCAAAATCCACGCCCGTCCCTTTCAGCGAAGATGATCTGTGGAACGGCTACCCGGAAGAGACTAACGCTCCTTACGGGATCGCGAAAAAGATGATGCTGGTGCAGGCCCAAAGCTATCGCCAGCAATACGGCTTCAACGGGATCTTCCTGCTCCCGGCCAACCTTTATGGTCCTGGTGATAATGTCGATCTTGAGACCTCACACGTGATCCCGGCACTGATACGCAAATGTGTCGAAGCGCGGCGCGCAGGCGCCCCGTTCATCGAAGCGTGGGGTTCCGGCGATGTCTCGCGCGAGTTCCTTTACGTTGAAGACTGCGCCAATGCCGTTCTCCGCGCGGCGAGCGATTATGATGAGAGTGAGCCGGTAAATATCGGCACCGGACGCGAAATATTAATCAGTGATCTGGCTCGGATGATCGCGCATCTCACGCACTTTGAAGGGGGAATTAAGTGGCAGACGAGTAAACCGAGCGGCCAGCCGCGCCGCCGTCTAGAAGTTTCACGCGCCTTTGAGAAATTTGGTTTCCTCGCCGAGACCACTCTGGAGGAAGGACTGCGACGAACCATTGACTGGTATGAGAACACCTTTTGAGGCGATTTTCGTGGCAGCTGCGGTGGGCGCGCGATGATGCCCCTGTCATGTCTAATGCTATACTGCGGTTGGATTTATTGTCGGGAAAGTTTCTGTGAATCAGGGATCTATTACTTTCCGTTTCATCTATGCATACAAAGTCAGTGACACCAGACGTCCTCACAGGAACAATCAAGGGCCCCGGCGAGCGTCCGCACGAATACCTTTTCATTACGGCCGACAACCGGCGCGCGCGGATCGGCGAGTTCGTCTACTACATCGCACAGGACGGGGATCTTGAGCGCCATATTTTAGGCACCATTATTTCCCGACGATTGGTGCGTAACCTGCCCGATGCGTTCCTCTCGGACCCGCAGACGCCACCCGCCGTTGTGTCGGCTCTCATCGGGCTCAACGGGGAATCATGCGAGCTTTACGAAATTACGGTGGAGACCCTCGGCTACTTTAGCCGAGGTCTGGGAGACTTCGTCAACCCACGCATCCCACCCGACCCGGGCGGCCCGGTTTTCCTCGCCTCATCGGAAACGCTCTCAGGTGTCCTCAGCCCACGGCGGATAAGTGAAGTGGGCTCGGCCCATGTCGGGAGTCTACTGACGCGAAGCGCGGGTGAGGTCCCCGTCGTGCTCTCGGTTAAGGATGTCGTCTCGACGCATCTGGCGATTTTGGCTTCAACGGGGGCGGGGAAATCCTACACGGCGGGTGTGCTCGTCGAAGAATTGATGATGTCGCACAACCGCGCGGCGGTGCTGATCGTTGACCCGCACGGCGAGTACGATACGCTGCGCTCGATCGAAGGGGACGAGCGTTTTCGTGGGGGGGACGGCTACCAGCCGGAGGTCAAAATCTTCACGCACGACCGCATCAAGGTGCGTGTCTCATCGCTCACCGAGGCGGACATCAAATATCTCTTGCCTGAAGGGACTTCTGATAAGATGCTCCACTACCTGTCACAGGCCTACCGGAAGTTGACGGCCGTGGAGCGCGGCGAGCGCGGGCTGTGGGGTTATCAGGACTTGCGCGACGCCGTGACGGCGGAAAAGTATGGCGAGGAAGACGGGCGCGGCGGGTCGGGCGGCAACATCGGCTCGATTGATGCACTGCTGTGGCGGCTCGACTCCCGCTTCGAGCGGCCCGATTCGATCTTCTCTGACAGCGAGCACATTCCGCTCAACGAGTTGTTTCAGCCCGGCAGGTGCACGGTGCTGCAACTCTCTGACATTGAGCAGAATGAACAGCAGGTCGTGGTTGCCACGTTGTTGCGACGCGTCAACAAGGCGCGCGTCGCGACGGTGCGCGGGGAAGCGACCCACGGGACCGACCATTATCTCCCGTATCCGGTCTTCACACTGCTTGAAGAGGCACACCGCTTCGCGCCCGCCGGTCAGACCGTTGTTTCGACAAACGTCCTCAAACAGATTCTTTCCGAGGGTCGCAAGTTCGGGGTCGGCATCGGCCTCATCACGCAGCGCCCAGGCAAGCTGGATCAGGACGTGCTCTCGCAATGCATGACGCAAATCATCATGCGCATCGTCAACCCGATCGACCAGGATACGGTCGCAAAGAGCGTCGAAGGCGCGGGCCGCCAGCTTCTCGACGAGCTCCCTGCACTCACCAAAGGGCAGGCGGTGATTAGCGGCGTCGGCGTCAACACGCCTGTCATGTGCCGCGTGCGCGAGCGCATCACGCGCCACGGCGGCGAGACATTCGACGCGCCCAGAGAATGGGCCGAATGGCACACCGACGGGAAACGCAAGAATCGGGCGCAAGATGGGGCTGTGCTAGTGAAACCGGACTCCGGTAAAAAGGTCGAAAAATTGCGCGGCATTCAAATTTGAATGCCGGCGGGTGGCGGTTCGCTTCGTTAACTGGCATTCTAGCATTAACGCAGACGGCGTGTGGTTGCTTTTCCACGACGCAATGCTAAGATAGAGACTCTGTTTAATTCACACGCCACCGGAGAAGGTGGCCGTAATATCCCCTTTCACAGTGACGGAACGTGCTTGGTCGTTAATGCCACGCGCGCTTGGGTGAGGATCATAATGGCTAGTGAGAATAGAGCGCAGACAGAGGTTACACCGCAGGTCGTCAATCTGCTTAGCAGGCGTCATGATGAGATTATCAATCTCTGGATCAAGGACCGCTTGGAGTCGGGCGAGTTTCGCGATGAGCTAATCCCGAGAAAGGAGTTGCGACGGCAGTCGCAGCAGATCGTGGACATGCTAGCGCGCTCCATCAAGGATTCCAACGGTGGTGAATTTGAATCCGAGGCTTTCGACGAAATGCGCTCGTTCCTTAATGAGATCTCACGTGCGCGCGCGGTCAAGGGTTATACGCCGATGGAAAACGCGACCTATATTCTTTCATTGCGTAACACGCTGCTTCCGTTGCTCGCTGAAGAACTCGAGGGCGACGCCGATGCGCTCGTGCGCGAGATGACATATTTCACCAAGCTGCTCGACAAAATGGGGCTCGTCATGGTCGAAAACTTCATCCGCTCGCGCGAAGAGATCATCCGCCAGCAACGCGAAGACATGATGGAACTGTCAACACCCGTCATTAAAGTTTGGGATAAGATTCTGACGCTGCCGATCATCGGGACGCTGGATTCGCGTCGCGCGCAACTGATGATGGAGGCGCTCCTGCAAAAGATTGTTGAGACCGGCTCGACCATTGCCATTCTCGATATTACGGGCGTCAAAACAATGGATACGCTCGTGGCGAACCATTTAATCAAGACCGTCACGGCGGCACGCCTGATGGGCGCGCGCTGCATTTTGACAGGTGTTTCCCCGGCAATTGCCCAGACGATGGTTCAGCTTGGCATCGACCTGACGCAGATCACGACGCGGGCGCAGATGGCGGATGGCATTAAGCTCGCGCTCGAATTGATTGGGCGCACGGTGGTCACGGCCAAGCCGTTTGCGCAAACTGCAAACGGCTCGGAGGCTGCACCGCAAGCCGGTGCCCCGCTCACCACGCAGGGAGTGAGCATTACGGGTAAGAACCAACGACGCGAAGAACTCTAAAAGCAGGCCGGAGGTCGGGGGTTAGTAAAGAGCTTTTAGCCGAGCACTGTCAGTCGGCCCCCGCCCCGTCTGGTGAGGAGCCGGTAAAGTAATGAACGGTATGCGGATCCCGATTCTTAAAGTTGGGCGTGTGCTGATCGTGCCTATTCAGGTCGATATGGACGATCAGACCGTGATGCTCCTTCAGGAGCGTATCCTCTCCGAATTAGAGCGCACCGGAGCGCGCGGCGTTTTAATAGACATCTCGCTGCTGGAAACGGTTGATTCATTTATCGGCCGCATGCTCTCTGACATCGCGGCGATGGCGCGTATCATGGACGCGCGGGCGGTCGTCGTCGGCATGCAGCCCGCCGTAGCAATCACGCTCGTTGAGCTTGGTCTTGAGTTGAAGGGCGTTGACACAGTCTTGAACGTGGATGAAGGATTCAGACTCCTGCGTAGTGAATTCGACATCAGCGACGAGGACAAAGAGCAGCTAGAGAGGGAGATGGCTGCTGCTGGAAAGAAAAACCACAACAGCTGGTAGCGCCGATGCGAGCCGTGCGGGCGCGTGCTATAATTACCAAGGAATGAAGGATTATGGCGGAGCCTCCGCAAGTTTCGGTCCCCTGCCGC
>CAYLJO010000076.1:0-25822 GCA_964383905.1 uncultured Blastocatellaceae bacterium | reverse complement strand
GCATCCTGTCGGGCCTTCTACGTGGCGAGTTCCAGCGTGCGCCTGAGCAGTACGACGTGACGGCTGTGAAAGAAGCCATGCGCGCGTTTAATCAGGGGGTATGCGACAGGAAATTCGCGGGCATCGATGAGATCAGGGCACGGCTTCAAGGCGAGCTCGAGCGGTGGCGCGCGTTCATCTCCAGGCACGACGAGGGGATCATGACGTATAGGCTACGCCGTTTCTGCGAACGCACTGACGAAAAGCTTGACGCTGCCGGCCTGGCGGCACTCACACGCTTCTACCGTAATTGCCCGCACACAGACCTCTCACAGAGCAAATATGATCTGGCCGTCACGCGTCTGTTTGCGCCGGTGAACGCCGGCAACCGTCGCGACTTACGCGTCAGCCACGAGCAGCTGGCTGACCGTCTGAAAGAGATATGCGCGCCGTGGGTTGGTGCCCCCGCCGCTCACCCCGATCACCCGGACACAGGCGGCGCGGTCGATAAATTCAACTCCTTTATCGCAGAAGTGGGCGAGATAAAAAGCTTTGAGGATATGATTGCGTGTGACCTCCCTAATCGGATCCGCGCTTTCAAGAGGAATCTCGGCGAGGCCTTCTACGAGCCGGATGTGACGGCATCGGCCATCGAGTGCAACATCGCCTCGGCGAATAAAATCTCCTCGCTGTTTGAGCAGGAGAGTGAGCATATCTCTAACGCCTACACCGTGGGCCGTGAGCTTGCTGACATCTTCAGTGACACCTCTCCCGACGCCCCTGATCAGGTCACGCGTGTGCTCGAAGGGCTGCGTGGAGCTAACCGTGATGAAGAGGCCGACGCCGGAGAGCGTCTGGCGCGATTGGCACGCCTGCTTCGCATCGCTTGCGCCGACCCTGATAGCGGGCCGGTTGAGCAGGCGCGGGCAGACGAGGAGGGAGCCGCCCCCGAATCAGCTGATGTCGAGGCGGGCAATGGCGGTGAGCCACAAATCTTTCCGCCTATTCCACCTCAGTTGGCCCAACGTTTTGAAAACAGAGAGATCATAGCGAGTTATATGAAGGCGTCGCCGGAGGTGCGTAAGCTCGACGTCGCTGCTTTTCTCACCCCCCTCTCAGAAGACCCCGTCGCGGCCGGCGCCAGCGACAAGGACCCCCGGCGAAATGCTCTCAAGCTCATTATCGATGCTGACGATATGCTCCGCTCAGAACTGGTCGCCGAGGGCGCGTTCGGCTCGGACGTCGAAGAGTCTCTTTCCCAACTGTTAAGGGAGATGCAGGCGGTAGGAAAGGATTTACGTAAACTGATGGGCGAGGCGCTGGCAAAACGCGAGAGCGCGGACTCATGGCTGTATGTCTCCAACCACCTGCTCGAAGCGCAGTTGCGCTTGCAATCAGCCATCGTACGCCGCAGCGCCAGCGAATTCGCCCGGGCGGAGGCTGCACGCGCAGCACGCGCGCGCGCCAGCGTCACGAAAATTAAAGCACGTCCCGCAACCAAGGGGCTACCCGGCAGCCGCACGCGCAAACTGCTGATTGCCGCGGCCGTCCTGGTGGCGGTAGTCAGCCTCGCGCTGCGGTCGGCGGTTCAACAGATGGGGGTTGGGGTCGAGAAACGTGATAAGGAGGTGCGCGTGCTCGACCCTAACGAGTTGCCGGGCGGTGACCTGCTTGCCGATGCGCGTCTGCGGCGTAATCTAATGATCGGCATTGTATCCGATTCCTGGAAACTCTTAGGCGAAGATGAAAAACACAAAGAGCTTCAGGCTTTGTTACACTATGGCGAAGACAAGGGTATCAACACGGTCATGTTACTGGACAGGGCTGGCCAACCCGTCGGCAGCGCTTCCCCGCAGCAAATCAGTACTGAGAGGGATCTGTCCCCGTCGAGATAGATAGTTAATTGGCTTCTGCTGGACCTATGTTCTTTGTTTCCCCCTTTTTCCCTCTGTGTCCTCTCGGGTCCTGCGGCGGTTCAAATTTTTGTTTGCAGCTAAGAATTTAATACGTAAGAGGCAAGACTAATCAGTGGTGAGCGGCCGGTTTGATCCTTAGTGCTGACCGATGGCCCGACGCCTATTTTGTGTGCGGGAGAAAGCCTTTTCCTGCAGCAGAGGATACGTATCCCTTGTGGGAGCCCTTTCCGGTTGCGCCATACTTCTCGGGTTTCACCAGCACCTCCGCGACAATCACCGTCAGGCAGGATCTTTCAAGCAGTCTTGGAGGTCTGGCTGAGCGACGCGAAGGCGCGTCGCCGGCTACGGCCACGGCCCTCAGCGCCACGACATCGAATATTCTCACGTCGGCCGCGACCAGTGGCTCGCTTATTACCCGCTCCGTCGGCCTGTTCGTCAAAAATATGCCTCGCCGGCGCTCACCCGGCGGAACAATCATAGCCCGACTGTTTTACGAGATGACGGTGCCGTAAGTGCTGCTGTTAAGCTGTTTGCAGCCGGCTCAAAGGGGCTGCGGTCAGCATGATCTGGCATCTGCCAAATTGACGTAAATACCTCTTTTAAAATGACATAGGTGACTTCCCCCCTCCCGCCTTCCGGGGGAGCGAAAAAGCCCTAAACCCTTACGATTGGCCGGCTCAAGGCTCAATCTATGACTGGCATATCGCTTGCAGTCTATGCTGCGAGCGCGATGCGCCGCCGCGTCAGCGCGGTCATTGACAGATTCAGCCCAGATAGAAGGTCAACGATATTATGTACATCAGCAACTTCGGAGATTTGCCGGCGCATTTCGAGCAAGCCCAACATTGCCTGAGCGAGGCACCCCATCTCAACGCCCAACCTGAGCCCACCTGCGAGCCTCCCTCGCAAATTGAAAAGCCTTCGGCGAAGAAATTCGTTTGCGGCATAGCACATGACTTTAACAATACGCTCGCCGAAATCCTCGGCCGCGCGGAGCTTATGCTGCGCACCAATGATCCGGAGAAGATCCAACGCGGGCTTAACATTATCATCAGCGCGGCTGAACACGGCGTGAAAACCGTTGACCGCCTGCAGGACTTTGCGCGGCAGCAGCTTGATTAAAAGTGAGCGCCGAACCCCCGTGACTAATTGCTGCCTGGGATGAATCCGACCCGCCGGAATAGGCTTAAAGCACCTAGCTCTCTTTTTTAGAGATCAACTTTGACGCATGGAGGATGATATCCGGCCGGGCCTCCGTAGCCACTATATTATATTCGACCCAACCCTCGGCCCGCGGCCATTTTTGGTGGGCCTGTTCTATGCCCATATGTTTTGCCTCGCCTTCCGATGCGGCGAGCACCAGTTCAGGCACGTGCACAATCTCTTCGCCGTTAGGTTTAGCCACGTAGATCGACAGGGCATAGAGCTTACGCTCGTCGTCGGCCCCGCCGCCCTCTTCAATACTCCTTTGGCGGGCCTTTAACAGCCGCCGCCGGTGCTCGACTGCGCTGGCGATGCTCGCCTCGATCTCCTCCAACTTATAAGGTTTCAGATGGTAGCCGAACGCCCCGAGTCCGAGCATGCCCGTTTTATAATCAGGGTCTCGATTGCCGGAGAGGACGATCACCGGTGTGTCGGGTTGGCGTTGTTTGATGAGACCTAACAGCTCGACCCCGCTCATCCCCGGCATCGTAATGTCTGTCACCACCACATCGAAGGGCTCCGTCTCCATCACGGCCAGGGCCTCTTCGGCGCTCCCCACCCCCTGACAAAAATACTCGCCGGCAAACAGATCGCAAATGTTCTCGCGAATGACCGGATCATCGTCGACAACCAATAAAAAAGGCATAGAACAAATTCTCCTCTTTTTCCTTCTCCATCCAAGAGCGTCTCGCCGCCGGAAAGTTATTATAATTCTTCTAATCTATGCTCCAGGTGCGAGCTGGCGTCAACAGTTACGGCCGGCGCCCCGCAAGGACATATATTCATAGTGCAGTGGCATCATAAAAAGTCAAGCCCTGCGGAGGCGATGGCAGTATTGCTACCATATCTGTTCAAGTCAATGTACGGGAGCGGACAGACCCGCCTTATATCATATGCTTTAGTCCGTCTTTGTTCAGAGAATTACTCCATGACACCCAGAAAACCCCGTATCCTCTGTGTCGATGGCCACGATGATACCTGTTTCATACTGAGCGCTCTACTAGGGAAGCCGGCTATCAGGTCAGTACGGCGGGCAGCCTTAGTGATGCGCTCGGTCTAGTCGGGAGAGACAGTTTTGACCTGTATATCCTCGACAATCGGTTTACCGACGGAAGTGGGCTTGACCTATGCCGGAGGATTCATAAGTTGGCCCTCGGACGCCGATCATCTTCTATTCGGGGGCCGTGTACGAGTCTGACAGGAAAGAGGGCTTTTGCGCCGGCGCACAGGCATACGTATCAAAGCCCGATATCGATCGGCTACTGAAAGCAGTGGGGCGCTGCCTTCCGTGAGCGAGAGCCGACCGGACGCTCTCTAGAGCGGTTTGCGATAGCAGGTATGGCGGAGTCATCATTAATCGGCAGGGGGCTGCTACCATCTCTCCTGAATCCCTTAAGCTTTTCCTCTGTGAACCTCTGTGCCCTCTGCGGTGAACATCGCCTCCTCCCATACATCCAAGTGAGATATGCTCTGGTCGGTTCCACATTGAATACCTCTTAGAGCCGTTCTCGAACGGGCGGATGGAGGTTGCCCCAATCGTAGGAAGAAACCTGCCCCCATGTTCAGATGAGAGCTGTTCTCTTACTCCATGCCGAGTCCCTAGAGGATGTCGAGCCTGCCGCCGTCTACTACGAGCGTCGTGCCCGTGATAAAGCGCGCCTCATCGGCTGCCAGGAAGCAGACCGCGGCGGCAATGTCTTCCGGCTTGCCGATCGCACCCCGGATCTTCTCCTTACCACTTTTGACGTTCGGATTGTTCCAGAGCATCGGAGTGGCAACCGCGCCCGGGGCGACGCTGTTAATCCGTATTTTCTTACTCGCCAGTTCTTCGCTAAACCCACGTGTGAATGCTTCCATGCCGCCCTTCGACGATGCGTACGGGACGACCGATTGGGTCGTCTCATGAGCATGGACCGAACTGATGTTGACGATCGCGCCGCCCGCCGGCATGTGCGGCACGCCGTATTTACAGAACAGGAAGACGGATCGAAGATTAACGGCCAATACCCGATCCCAATCCTCGTCCGGAAGCTCCACGATAGGCTTGAAGGTCATCATCGCGGCGTCGTTAACCATGACGTTGATCTTGCCCCATTTTTCAACCGCCGCTTTCACCGCCGCCTGAACTTCCGCCGAGTCCGAGACGTCGGCTTGGGCTAAGATCGCCTGGCCGCCCGCATCCGTTATCGCCTTAACCGTCTGATTACCGTGATCCTCATTTAAGTCCACCACGACGACCTTGCCGCCTTCGGCCGCGAATCGCTTGCACGCCGCCCGCCCGATCCCCGACCCGCCCCCCGTCACCAGACAAACCTTATCCGTAAATCGCATACCGTGTCCTCCTTGGAACGGCGGAAATTTTCCGCCCCGTTAATCAGCTCAAGACAAACATTTTCAAGGCCCGGGCGGGTGTCAAAAGCTGACGCCAAGCTTCAAGCCATTCCCCCTTTAGTAGCAGAGGCTCAGGCTAGAGCTCTCCGTCGGCAGAATATCCCGCCACTCGGCGATGAGTTGACGGTAAGCCTCCCCGACCGGATGAAGCTTTCGGTTGAGGTCGCAAAGGCCGGCCGGATTCACGCGCCCCGCGTCCTCCCGCAGCGCCGTGTCCCAATCCACCTGGTCCTGCAGGCTGTACCAGGTAAAGCCGATGATCGGCACGCCGTCCTGCTTGAGACGATGCATATTCGCCCACTCTTTCCTGAGCCACTGCGGCGCTTGGTCGGCGTCCAGCAGATTCGTCTCCGTGTGCATCACCGGCAGGCGGTAGCGGTTGAAATACTGGTGGGTAATCACGTAGTAGCCGAAGATCTCACCCGACGGGGAAGTGGTCCCGTCCGGATGAACCAGATGTTCATTCGTGACATAATAGTCCGTACCCATCACGCAGCGAGTCTTCACGTGGTTCTCCCGAAACCAGTGATACTCCTCCCTGCTCATCCCGTGGTCGAGCAGGTATTCGTACATCTTGACGTCGAGCGAATGGCCGTACGTCAGGTCCAGCGATAAAAATCTTTTCTCATTCAGAAAACTGGCCCGTGGCTCACAGTCCGGATTCTCGGAGTGGAAATACTCGGACGATTCGCTCTGGATGAAGATCGCTTTCGGCTGAACCTCAAGAATCGCATGCATCGCCAGCGTATTCGCCCGGCACAAGTGCTTGAGCGCGACCACGAAGCTCTCGTCACCCTTCAGCCGCTCGTTCCACCAGCCATACTGCGCCGAGAACATCGCCGTAATGAAGATCTCGTTAACCGGGGTGTAAAGGTGCGTCCAGGGGTAGCGCTTAGCAAAAGCGCGCGCGTATTCTGCGAACAGTGGGGGCCATTCCGGGTTCTGAAAGTTCTCGATCCAGTCCGGCACGCCGAAGTGACACAGATCGACGATCGGGTCGATCTTCAACTTATAGAGCGCCCTGAAGGTTTCGTCGGCGAAACTCCAGTCGTATTTACCGGGCCCTAAGTGTGTCGAGTAATAGGGCGGGCCGTACCGCAGGTAATCAATGCCGAGTTCTCTAACGAGGCGGAAGTCCTCATGCCAGCGGCGGTAGTGGCCGGTCTTTTCCATCTCGTCCACACGCTTAATTTGACCGCCCGGCAGCGCAATGGTCGGGTAGCTGTTCTCGATCCCGGTCGCAAACATAAAGCGCCGGATCGTATGGCCTAACTCCTGCTCCTGCTCCTTCTTCTGCTTCTTCTCCGGACCCCTCCGCTGCTTTCCCTGCGGCTTGCGCTGCTTCATCTACGATCTGCTACCCTCCCGTACTCGATTATTCAAGGGCGCGCCCGCGCGCCCTACAGACACAAATTTTTTCATCAACCCGATCACGCGCGTCAACCCGACATCATAATTCAATCTTATGCGTCTCGACGTATATACACAACTCTCCCGAATGATGAATGAAAACAGGTGAGGATTTTTCAGCCACAGCTTCAACGCTATTTAACTCCGGCCTCACCGGCCCTGGGGGTGTGACCCCGTTTTGGGGCATCGGATTCCTCACAAAATCTTCATACTTTCTTCATCAGCGGGTCAGGGTGAAAGGTGTATTTTCTTCCACACATCTCTCGACGTTCCCTTTATGTTGATCGGGACCGCAAGCAGACTTGACCACACGGCTTGCCCGATTCGAGGAGAATAAGTGCGCTTCGGAGAGACTATTCAGGAGAAGGAACGATGGCAAAAACAGTAGCCGACATACTGATCCAACGATTGATCGCCTGGGGCGTAGATACTATTTTCGGACTCCCCGGAGACGGCGTTAACGGCATCTTTGAAGCCCTGCGGGTGCGTCAGGACGAGATTAGGTTTATCCAGGTGCGCCACGAAGAGGCCGCCGCTTTTGCCGCGTGTGGCTACGCCAAATACGCCCGGCGCCTGGGCGTCTGCCTGGCGACTTCAGGACCCGGAGGTATTCACCTGCTGAATGGCCTTTACGACGCCAAATGTGACGGTCAGCCGGTGCTGGCCATTACGGGACATACCTTTCATGACTTGATCGGCACCAACTACCAGCAGGACGTCGACCTGGATAAGCTGTTCATGGATGTGGCCGTCTATAACCAGCGCGTGATGGGCCCTGCCCACGTCGAAAATGTCATCGATGAGGCGGTTAAGACGGCGCTGGCCAGGCGCTCGGTGGCCCACATCACCATCCCGAAAGACATCCAAGACTGGACCGCACGCGACGAAGAGCGCTCGCCCGCTAACATCAAGGGGCACAGTGCTGACACCTACGGCGCGGCCTTCCCCCTGCCGCCTCAGGACCTTCTCAGGGATGCCGCCGGCATCATTAACCGGGGATCAAAAGTGGCGATTCTGGCGGGGGCTGGGTGCCTCAACAGCCGGGATGAAGTTCTGCAGTTGGCAGAAAAAGTCGCCGGGCCGGTGGTCAAGCCGCTGCTCGGCAAGGCGGTCGTTCCTGACGACAGCTCCTATACCACCGGCGGCATCGGGCTGCTCGGCACGGCCCCCTCGCAGGAGGCGTTGGCAGAGTGCGACACATTGATTATCGCCGGCAGCAGCTTCCCGTACCTGGAGTTTTACCCGAAGCCGGGCCAGGCCAGGACGGTTCAGATCGATATCGATCCGGCCAGGGTCGGCCTGAGGTACACGGCCGATGTGGGCCTAGTCGGGGACTGCCGGGGCGTACTCAGTGCCCTTCTGCCTTTGATCAACCGGAAAGAGGATCGCAGCTTCCTCGAAAAGGCGCAGGAACGCATGAAGGAGTGGAACTGGTTGATGGAGGAGCGAGGCACCCGCACCGATATGCCGATGAAGCCACAGGTTGTTACCTATCATCTGAATAGGCTCCTTGATAGTGATGCCATTGTCTCCGCCGATAGCGGCACCATTACGACCTGGGCGGCCCGCTACATCGAGATACGGGATCGAATGCTGTTCTCTGTCTCGGGCACGCTGGCATCCATGGCCAATGCATTGCCGTATAGCATCGGGGCGGCCGTGGCTTACCCGGGGCGCCAGGTGGTATGCATTACCGGGGACGGTGGTTTCACCATGTTGATGGGCGAGGTCGCGACCCTGGTGAAGTACAACCTCCCGGTTAAGGTCATTATCATCAAGAACAACCTGCTGGGTATGATCAAGTGGGAACAGATGGTCCTGGAAGGGAACCCGCAGTTTGGAGTCGAGTTGCAACCGATCGATTTTGCCGCCTGTGCCAAAGCGTGCGGTGCGGGCGGCTATACAATCGAAGAGCCCGGACAGGCAGAGGCCGTGCTCCGTGATGCCCTCGCTCACGACGGTCCGGCTGTGGTGCAAGCAGTGGTTGATCCCTACGAGCCGCCGATGCCCGGCAAGGTCGACATGAAGCAGGCCATTCATTTCGCCGAAGCGTTGGCAAGAGGTGAAAAGGATCGCTGGGAAATTATCAAGACTATCGTCAAGGACAAGGTGCGCGAGGTCGTTTAATCTTTTGACCCATCTCTTCCTCATCACGTGAGCGAGCGGCAGGCGGCGCTCGTGCTCTCTTCTGCACGGATCTATCTTTTGGCGGGAGAAATGATGCGACAGGCATTAGGAATTCCCAGGCTGATTTTTCTGACGGTTGTTTACGCGTTGATCTTACCTGCTAATTCTGCCGCGGTCGCCGGCAGGCCACCCATTGTCGGCATTGCCCATGTCGCTTTTCAGGTAAGTGATATGGCGAAGGCACGCTCCTACTACGGAGAATTACTCGGTTATCAGGAGGCCTTTCAGCTCTCCAAAGACGACGGCACCCTCTTATGGACCAATTTTAAGGTTAACGACCGGCAGTATATAGAGATCTACCCCGGCCTGCCTCCCGAAAAAGAGGATCGCCTCTTACACATCGCGCTGGAAACAACAGATCTCAGGGGACTGCGTAATTATCTGGAGGAAAAGGGCGTCAAAGTTCCGGCCCGGGTGGAGAAGGGTCGGGCCGGTAATCTCGTGATGAGCGTAAGAGACCCGTTCGGGCATCCGGTGGAATTTGTACAATACATGCCGGACTCGATGCACATGAAGGCCGTGGGGAGATACCTTTCAGCGCAGAGAATATCGGATCGGATCCTTCATGTCGGCCTCACCGTACCTGATCCGGCCGCCGCCGACCGGTTCTATCAAGACATTCTGGGGTTTTCAGAAATCTGGCGCGGCGGGGCCACCGAGGGCGTCCTCAACTGGATCAATATGAAGGTGCCCGAAGGCACGGATTATCTGGAATACATGCTGGTCACGGGTAAGGTCGATCGCCGGCGCTTAGGCACCCTCCATCATCTCGCCTTGCAGGTGCCGGATATCCAAAAGGCTTTGGACACTATCCGGCAGCGTCCGGCCGGGCGCGACCCGGCTTCGGTCCGCGCTCCGCAAGTGGGCCGGAACCGGCGCTGGCAGTTGAATATGTTTGACCCTGACGGCACCCGTACGGAACTGATGGAGCCTTTCACGATGAAATAAGAGGCCGCACGCGGTTGCGGCTACTCTGGTGACAGCTCAATCAGCTCTTCTACTTCGGCCAGCTCATGAGGCCCGAGATGATGGAGCCGGGCATCCGCGAGAGCAAGGTCGGCTCGCTCTTGTTCGTGACCGCTTGGGAAGTCGGAGCTGACCTACTGGAGCGCGGCTGCGAAGGCCTGGGTGCTGGAACCTGCGACCTTCGACGTGTGGGTCGGCGGGGACTCGACAGCTACCCTTCAGGCGAAGTTTCAGATCACTCGGTAGCCCCGGGTTGAAGCTCCGGTGGGATCAAACCCCGGCTCCCGGGGACTGACGCAAAGGGAGAGGGATCTGTATGACCTACACTCGCAGATATCTCGCTCCCATCGCGGGGGGTGCGACCGAGCGCGTGCGCTTCACGCTCGAGGCGCGCGACCCCGGCTGGCTCAACCAGGACGGGGAGCGGCTCGTCTCGGCCGGCGCGTACCGAATTCACGTCGGGGGCGGCCAGCCGGAGGCGGGGCAGCCCGGCCTCGAGGCCGGCCTCCGGATTGACGGCGAGCACAAGCTGCCCGGCTGATCGCACTGACTCAGAAGCAGGCCACCGTCCCACGTCGGAGGGTTTATGAAATCAATAGCTGCAACAATCTGCTTACTCTTCGCGCTGGCGGGTGTCGCCGACTCCCAGAGCGCCGATCTACCTGCGCCGGATAGTTTTTTAGGTATAGCCACGTTCCCGCTGTGGGAGAGGGCCGCTCCCGGAGCGTTGGGCAATGGACAGGCCGACGTTCCGACCCTCACGATTTTCCGCCCGCAGCCCGGAACCGGAAACGGCACGGCGGTAATCATCGCCCCGGGCGGGGCCTACCTCGGGCTGGCCGCGAACCTCGAAGGGCGGCAAGTCGCCGACTGGTTCACTTCAAGGGGCGTCATGGCATTCGTCCTCAAATACCGTCTCGGGCGCAACTACCTGTATCCGACCCCGCTCACCGACGCGCGCCGCGCGATCCGTCTGGTGCGCTCGCGCTCCAAAGAGTTCGGCGTCGCCCCCGACCGCGTCGGCATGATGGGGTTCTCCGCGGGCGGACATCTCACCGCATCCGCCGGCACGATGTTCGACGGGGGGCAGCCGGACTCACCAGACGCGGTTGAGCGAGTCAGCAGTCGCCCCGATTTCATCATCTTGGGCTACCCGTGGCTGAACGCGATGAAGCCCGACCGGAATGGCATTCTGAACTACTGCTCGGCCTTGAAGATCGAGCCGGAGAAGTGCAAGTCTTTCAAGCAATATTCCCCCGAAGCCCATGTCAGCGCGCAGACGCCGCCGGCCTTCATCTACCACACAACTGACGACGAGCTGGTGCCGGTCGAAGCGAGCGTCACGTTCTACCACGCACTGCGCGCGGCCGGGGTGCCCGCAGAGATGCACCTCTTCGCCAAAGGCAGGCACGGCAGCGGCCTCGGGCTGGGTGACCCGGCGCTCGACCTTTGGCCGATGCTCCTGGAAGCGTGGCTGCGCGGGCGCGGGCTGCTCACGCCCGACCCGGCAATCGTCGCCGCAGCACAGAAGGCGTCCGCTCCCGCGGCCCCCAGAAAACCGGGGGCACCGTTTTCGGTGGATCAGCCGGTGGGCGAACTCCTGGCTCACACGGATGCGAAGGCAGTGCTGGTCAATCAACTGGGTCAGGAATTTTTGAACAAGATCCCCGATTTTGCTCGTCAGCTCAGCCTGCGGCAGATCTCTCAGTTCGCCCCGGACAGTCTAAGTGCGGCCAAGCTACAGGCGATTGAACGCGATCTGGCGAAGGTTCCGATCCCGCGCTAGTTTGCCGAACAGGAATTCAGTGTCTCTCTGAGGATAAGAGGTCGTATGAGTAAAGAACAAAAGCAGCTACGTTATGTCAAATACCTCTGGCGGGATGAAGAGGCCGGCAGGCTGACCGGCGTGGATCGCCTGGTCTATCGCTCGAACAAGCTCGGCGAAGATTTGACGCTCACGAACACCGGCGGCGGCAACACCTCGTCAAAGCTCGTGGAGACCGACCCCCTGACCCAGGAGCCGGTCTAGATGGCTTCCCTCAATGAAACATTAAACACGGATTTGATCGTATACCAATATATAGGACTGCACGCCATGAGAAACCATCGGAGGATACACGCCCCTGTTTCTTAGTTGCGGATTGGTCTCGGTGCATCCGTATACTTGCGCGATCAAAGGCGGGCGGCGTATCGTTTAGAGCAATGATGTCAGGTAATACCTGTCCCAACTGCGGCGCCGAGATGGTCGCCGGGGCAAGATTTTGCCGGCGGTGCGGCCAACCTTTATCTGTGGCGGATGCGCCCGCTGGCGGATCAGAGGCTGCAACACGAGTCTTCGAGTCGCCCGGCGAAGCTGGTGCCCCAACCCGGCGCTACAGCCCGCCGCCGACCGGCCCGGCTTACCTCTCTCCAGGCGAGATGTCGCCCCTCGCGGACACTCCAACCAAAGGTTTAGCGCGGTCGGGTAAAAATTGGAGGGGGGCGATGATCATCACCGGCCTGGTGATAGTTGTTCTCATCACACTCGCCTCGCTCGCGGCTCTGATGGCGCACAGGAGCTGGAAGGGTCATCCTCCTGCTGCCGTGCGTCCCCCGGTCCCCCCCGCTCCCGGGTCACTCAACCCGCTGATCTATCCGGGCGCGGGAATTACCATGGATATATCCGAGAGTGACGGCAGTCACGTGCTTCAATTGCATACCGGTGACTCAATCGATAAAGTGGTCGACTGGTATATCGCACAGCTTCATCCGACCAAGAATATCAGGATACCGGGCTCAAACACTGTCTTGAAGGCGGACAATACGACCGCCGTCATAACGGGCGGCGGCGGTGAGACCAATATCCTGATCAAACAGGAAGCTAACCGGTAATAGCGGCAGCGCCACCTTCATCGGCACACCGAAAAAAATCTCTGTTAACAATCACCCTCCTTCGGGCGTCCTGTATGATGAGCGGGGCAAAAGGATAGGGTGAACGCAATGCGCGCGAGGTCGGTGAATGTTCGAGGCTGAGGCGACCGGAGTTTTCACATTACTCATGGCCGAACAGGAGGAGCCGGCGGTTAGACAGCACGTCACCGCGCGAGTCTCATCTGACGCCGCGCTCGTCGAAGCGGTCAAGGGCGGAGACCGTGATGCTTTCGGGAGGCTTTACGAGGCTTACGCGCCGATGGTGCACGGCATCTTGTTAGCCCGCGTGCCCTATGGGGAGGTCGGCGATATTGTGCAGGACGTTTTCCTGATTGCGTTCAGGAAAGTTCGTACGTTACGCGACACGGCAGCCTTCGGCTCCTGGCTCGCCATGATTGCGCGAAACCGTGCGGTCGATTTTTATCGCCGGTCGCGCGAGACGGAAGAGTTACCAGAAGAATTAGCGCGGCCCCCATCGGTGAAAGCGGAGGCGATGGAGGTGCTCGAGGTAATTCACGGTCTACCGGACGCTTACCGCGAGACGCTCATCCTGCGACTCGTGGAAGGCATGACCGGCCCGGAGATCGCGGCGCGGACGGGGCTCCGGCCTGACTCGGTCCGTGTCAACTTACATCGAGGCATGAAGCTTCTGCGCGAAAAGCTTGGAACAGGGGGATGAGTATGAGCGACTACCTGTGGGATAGGAGCGGTGAGCCGGACGCGGAAGTGCAGCGCCTGGAAGAGCTACTCGGCAATCTGCGTTACGAGCCGCGCCGGCTTGAACTGCCGGAGATCAGAGAGCCGGCCCTTTTACGCCGGATCATCATGCGTCCTGCTTTCGTGGCGGCGGCCGCGCTGGTCCTACTGGCCCTGGCCGGCGGCTGGCTGGTGATGCTCCGGCATAAACACAGCGCGTTGACACAGCCTGAAGTTGCTCAGAGTCCCAGGGAAACAACCCCGGGGCGGACGGTTGAAAGTGATGCTAATCGAGCGGGGGGCACAACCGGCCGAGACGGGGAGCAGAAAGCAGGCGCAGTGGTTGGGCCTGGAACGCAGGAGGTTATCGCAAGAAATCCACACGCCGAGAAAGTGTTCCGGAGAGCTCCGGAGAGGCCTCGGGAGCGACGTAAAAACCCTGATTTAAACGGCGCGGGAGGACCAGCACAGGTGGCGTCAGTTAAGCGATCCCGATTCCCGCTTCCACCGGATATGATCGAAGCGCAGGAGGCCAAAGGGCAGTTGATGCTGGCCCTTCACGTGGTCAGCGCCAAGCTGAGCCTCGTCCGGCGAAAAGCCCCGGGAATCACAGGCTTGAGCGCGAGCCCGGATCAGCATTATTAAGCAGGGTGAATGGAGTAAGTATGAAATCATTTGTCATTAGCTCAATGAAGCTCGCGAGCGGCATGCTCTTGATAACCCTGGCCGTCGCACTGGCGTGCGGGCAGGCGGCCGGCACCGTTGGCAAGCTGGACATTGACAGGCTTGACCGGCTCTCTGCCAAGGCCGCGGAGATCGTCAATGTCAATCTTGACGAGCGACTGCTGCGCATCGTGCCGAAAGCCCTCTCCAAAGACCCCGACGATGAGAAGGTGAGGAAAATCATCGCCGACCTGAAGGGCGTCTACGTGAAAAGCTTCGACTTTGACGCGGAAGGCGCGTACGGCGAAGCGGATGTCGGTCCGATCCGCCAGCAACTGCGCTCGCCCGGCTGGTCAAGGATCATCGAGGTTACCAGCCGCCGGGAAGGTAAAAACGTCGAGGTCTACATCCTGACGAATGGAACTCATATCGATGCCATGGCCGTCCTCGCTTTCGAGCCGAAGCAGCTGACGGTTGTCAACATTGTCGGGACAGTCGATCTGGAGAAGCTAAGTAAGCTGGAGGGCCAGTTCGGCATACCGGATCTGGAGCTGGAGCAGAACACCAGGACGCAAAAGAAGTGAGGGGTGATGGATGCGAAAGAAACTCTTCTCTCTAATCTTTTCTCTCCTCTTCATGGCGTGCCAGGTGTGGCTGCTCGCAGCGCCGGTCGCGGCCGGCAAGGAGGCGGAGTTTGGCGCCGTCGTCAAGCTCATCGAATCACACTACGGCGTCAAGAGTAAGGGCATTCCGCTGTTGGCGAGGGCGGGGATAAGAGTAGCGCAGCGGGTCACCCGATTCTCCGAATGCGGGAGTGTGAAGGTAGCGGTCTTTGAAGATCAGGACTTTTCAACGCCCGCCGGCGGCATAGATTTCGGCAGGTTGTTGAAGGGCGCCCTTCAACCCGCGTGGCAATCGCTGGTCGAGGTGTATTCGCGGCAATCGGGTGAGCAGACCTACATCTACACCAAAGAAGCCGGCGAGCGCTTCAAAGTGCTCGTCGTGACGACGGGGCGGCGCGACGGGACGGTGGTGCAGGTCGAGCTGGCGCCGCAAAAGCTGGCGATCCTGTTGAAAGATCCTGAAACGATGGGCAAGACACTGACCGATGAGGCCACCGGCGATGCTGAGCCGAAGTAATTGTTAGCCTTGCCCGCTGCCGGGCGTGAGCTTCCGTCTTTCCGTTCCCATGCTTTTCAGGAAAATAGTGAGACCGGGACCCGACGGCTGCAGCCTTGCAGAGGAAATTACTGGCCCGCAGGAGAGGCAGAACATTTCTTCACAGCGCGGCGACGAAGCCGCAGACAAGCCAACCACCGGGTTGACAGAACGGAGGCATTTAATGTTAAGGAGCAAAAGCTCTCTTTTATCTCGGCCCACTTCGCGTATAGCCGTACTATTCATGCCGGCCATTCTGCTGCTTAGCGCGTGCTCCGCCGGAGCGCAGGAAGCGCAGGATGTTATACGAATCAACCACCGCGTGGTCTTTCTCGACGTCCTTGTCAAGGATAAAAGAACGAACGGGCCGGTGCCCAACCTAAAGAGAACTGATTTTGAGGTACTGGCCGACGGCAAGCCACGCACGATCTCTTACTTTACACGCGAGGGTGATGCGGGACGCCGGCCGCTGGCGCTCGTGATTGTTCTGGATCTGCGGCGCGACGGCGCCGGAAGGTTCCTCAGGCGGACGGAGATCCTGGAAGCGATGGCGGCCGAGCTGGCGAGATTGCCGGCGCAGGACGAGGTCGCCGTAGTAGCGCTCAAGGCCGGAGGGTCAAATGACAAACATGAATGGCTCACGCGCTTGACGAAGGACCGCGCGCAGGTCGCCGCGGCGCTGGCGCTGGTGCCGGCGCTCGTGGCGGAAGGCTCTTCGGGTGAGGAGCATACCCCGCCGGCATCCGGTGAGAAAGGCCCAGCCTCTTCTAAACCGGATGATAAGGCTAAGACTGCAGGCAAGGAGAAAGATAAAGATAGGTCCGGGGCGGCCGCCAAATCCGAGACGACTTCGGAGACTGAGAAGGACGAGATTGAGTCGGAGACCAAAATGGCCGGCGAAGACGGCTCGGTCGTGATCAGAACGGTCTACCGTAGTGGAAGAGTTGAGAGCAAACGGGTGTCTAAAAGTGGGAATGTCACGATGAGCTTCGACGATGACTTGGATATGGGAAGCGCGGCGACCGAAGCGGCCGGACTGACGGTCAAAGAACGCCCCGATTCTCAGGGGGTGATGGTCTGGGTGTCGGACGGAATCGCGCCGCTCTTTTACGTCGAGCGCGACTTCACGGAGGCCACGTTGATCAAGGCCAATGTGACCTTTAGCGCGCTCGTCGCCGATATGAAAACCGGCTACAAGCTGTTCATGCCGGTCCTGACACCGCTCGGCAACATGGTCGGGCTCAACATCTACGGCGGCGCCCAGCATATCGCCAGGCAAACGGGGGGCGAGGCGGTGCGCGTGCGCCGTCCTGAAGAGTATGCCGAGGGCCTCAATAAGATTATCGGCAACCTCACGAGTCGCTACAGCCTCGGCTTCACGCTCACCGACGCGGAGCAGGACGACGGGAGGATGCATCCGCTGGAGGTGCGTGTGAAAGCCCGCGACGCGAAGGGCAAGCCGCGTAAGCTCAACGTTACTTCCCGGCTCGGCTACTTCATGCCCAAAGAGGGCGAAAGCGCGAGTTCCAGGTAGATCCACTGAATCAGGTCGCGCCGCACAAAATTATGTTTTGTCGATGGCCGGAGGCTGATCTCCGGCCGGAAGAAGGGCGAGGCACATCATGAAAAGAAGCACCGAGATCATCACCGCCTTAGCGGGCGGCGCGCTGGTTCTATTTCTCATTGTCAACGGGGCAGCCGGATATACCCTGACGATGAACGTCGACGGGCGCGTCAGGCTCGGCGACCCTGGTCATCGCGGGGATGTTTTACGGCCTGCCGTCGCAAGGTGGAAGTTCAAGACGGGGGGCAGCATCTATTCCACGCCTGCCGTGGACGGCGGGTCGGTCTATTTTGGAAGCTACGACAACAATTTCTATGCGGTTGATGCGGCGACGGGGAATCAGAGGTGGAAGTTCAAGACCGGCGGGCGCATTCTCTCCCGGCCCGCCGTGGCAGGCGGGGCGGTCTATTTCGGGAGTCAGGACAATCATCTCTACGCGCTGGATGCGGCAACCGGAAAAGAGAAGTGGAAGTTTAAGACGCAGTACGCCGTCATCTCTTCGCCGGTGGTAGCGGGGCAGGTTATCTACTTCGGTGGGACGGAGGGAACGCTTTACGCGCTGGAGGCTGAAACGGGGGCGCTGAAGTGGAAGTTTAATCCCGAAACGGGCATCCCCTCTTCCCCCGTGGTCGGCGGTGACACGATCTATTTCGGGAATGCGCGGGGACTTTACGCGGTGGATCTCCTGACGGGCCATAAAAAGTGGAGATTCAAGACGGAGCGCACGGTCGTGGCCGCGCCCCTTTACGCGGACGGGGTGCTTTACTTCGGAAGCCTGGATGAGCATTTCTACGCCGTGGACGCGCTGACCGGTCTGGAGAGGTGGAAGTTTAAAGCGGAGAGCGGGCTGCCCTTTTCGGCGGCCGCATCTCGCGGGTCCGTTTACTTCGGGGGCGTTGACGGCAGCCTTTACAGCGTCGAGGCGAGTACGGGGCAACACCGGTGGAAATGGAAATCGGCGTCCGGGATGACGTCTTCACCGGCCATCAGTAACGGGATGGTCTACTTCGGAGGCACCCGTGGCCTTCATGCGGTGGAGGCCGAAACGGGAGAGCCGAGGTGGGAATTCAAGACCGACCGCATTGTCACTTCGGCCCCCGCCGCCGGCGATAAAGTCAGTTACTTCGGATGCTGGGACGGGAATCTTTATGCGGTGCAATGAAGTAGACGATGAGCTAATGGAAGAAGATAGGAACCGCGGAGGACCCGAGAGGAAAGGCCTGAGGCAGATGGCTTAGAGGATGCGCCTTTTAAGCCCCGCGCAGATAGATTTGGTACCGCAAGCGGGTCATCGTACGAACCTGCTTGCGGTACCGTCACCTCTACAATGTGAAGCGGCCATAAAAGGCGCTGTTCTCGTCGGCGCGCTGCCACATGTCGCCGAGGCGACCGCCCGCGTAAAAGGCTTTCACGGTGTAGCCGACCTTGCGGTTCGCCAGCGGCACAAGGGGCGAATACCAGACAAGATTGGGCATCCGGCAGCAGTCATCGTTCGGCATCGCTTCCACTGATATCGCCGCGAGGTCAGAAGCCTGCACCTTGTAGTCATGGCTCTCATGGCGGAAGCTGACAGGGGCACGGCGTACCGAGACCACCTGGCCTAAGGACGCGCCGTATTTCGTCTTAAGGAGCTCGAGGGCGGCCGCGGCCTGTCGCTCTGTGGCCGAGTTGTCAATGATGATCTCCGACTTTCGCGTAGCCTGCGCCTCGCCCAGATTGGCGGTCGAGCTGACCGCGGCAAAGACGCGTACGCCGGTCAAATCCGTGCCCTTCCACACGCCGGAATTGATGCTCCATGCCATCACGGCGTCGCGGCCGGTGGTGACGACTTCGCCGTTGTAATGGCAGGCCCCGGCAAAAACGCTCGCCGTCCGCGCTTCGACATAGTCGCCGGAGATCACCGTGGTCTCCGCCGGTCTGAACCCGAAAGCGCTGAACGCAACGACGAGAACAAATAACGTTAAGAGAACTTTTCGCATCATACCTCCTCTACTACCCAAACCCACTTTAAACAATGTCCGCGAGGGCCGATTTATAGCAAGACCTGCCGGGCACGCACTGCTCAGGGTGCACCTTATCACCGTCCGGCCCGATCACCTGCTGCGTCCGGAAGCACCAGCAGTGGTTGCTCCCGTCCAGGTATTGACCGGCTTCGGTCGCGTACGTGTCCAGCATAAAGAACTTCTTCGAGCGAAGCTCGCCGCAGAACGGGCTCTGCAAAACCGCCGGGCTCTCTTCGGTCGAAGCAGGGGCCGCTGGCTCTATATTATACGACATTTCCTCTGTCATGGCTTCTCCATCCATCGGGTATCACGACTGAGCGCCGCCGACCTTCATCAGCGCGCGGCGGACGAGAGTTTGCGTTAACGGAACTTTGTAGGCGTTTCTGGAGAGCGGAGCGGCGCCGTCCAGCGCCAGCCTGGCGGCTTCGGCGAGTTCACCGGCCCCGAGCCTCTTCCCCACGAGATAAGCTTCCGCCTTCGGCGCGCGCCACGGGATTGGCGCCACGCCGCCGAGTACGAGACGCGCCTGTCGCACGGCACCGTCGGGCCCTAACTCGACGGCGGCGGCGACGGCCGAAAGCGCGAAATCCAGCGACGAGCGCTCCTTAAACTTTAAGTAGGTCGAGCGGGCGGCAAGGCGTGACGCGGGCACCTGGATCTCTGTAATGATCTCATCATCCCTGAGAACATTTTCGCGCCTTATGCTGCCCTCGCTCGGCAGCGTGAAGAACCTGTCGAGCGGGATGACGCGGTTCCCGTCGGGGCCGGTGACCGAGACGCCGGCGCCGAGCGCGACCAGCACCGGCGCCAGGTCGGAAGGATGGACGATGTATGACGGGCCGCCCCCGAGGATAGCGTTGTACTTGTTTTCGCCCGAGAAGGAGTAGCACTGCGACCCGCCCTTCTTGATGCAGACGACGTGCTCCAGCCGGTAGTACCAGCAGCGGGGGCGCTGGCACAGGTTGCCCCCTACGGTTCCAAGGTTGCGTATCTGCGGGGTGGCGACCGCATGGGCCGCCTCGGCGAGAGCCGGATAGCTCTTACGTATGACCGGGTGCTCCTCCAACTGCGTGAGGGTGACGAGGGCGCCGACCCTCAACCCACGCTTCGAATCGTGATCGATGCGGTCGAGCCCGCGGATGCCTTTCAGATTCACCACGCGCGCGGGCCGCGTGACATAATCCTTCATCGTCGTCAGGAGGTCCTGGCCGCCCGCCATGGGGCGCGGGGCTTCATCCTTGTCCGCTGCCGGCGGCGCGGTCTGGAGCTGTTTGACGGCCTCGGCGACGCTGGTCGGCGTCACCCACTCGAATGCTTTCATGTTGTCTGACCCTCCATCAGGCCCATCAAGATCTTATCGGGAGTGATCGGCAATTCACGCACGCGCACGCCGCAGGCGTTGAAGACGGCATTGGCCAGCGCGCCGACGGCCGGGATGATCGACGGCTCGCCGACGCCGATCACCGCCTCGCGCGGGTCGGTATCGTCAATGAGGGGGATGAACTCCGGCATCTCGAGAGAACCCGGTATCTTATAGTCGCCGAAGCCCGGGTTCACCATCACGCCGAGGTTCGCATCCATCACACGACCCTCCCAAAGAACCATGCCGAGCGATTGAATCATTCCGCCGTTGATCTGGCTCTCGGTGGCGAGGCGGTTGAGCGGCAGTCCGATGTCCTGAACCTGCACCATTCGGATGGGCTGGACGTGGCCGGTCTCGACGTCCACTTCCACCTCGGCGAAGACGACGCCGTGAACGCCCCTGTCCGCGAGTTGTGGCTTCCACTCGCCGCGCGCGGAAATGCCTGCCGCCGGCAGGGCGGCGCAGGCCTGCCTCCACGTCAGAGATTTGCCGCCCCCCGTGACTTTGCCGTTCGAGAATGCGAGCTGCTCAGGCTTGACGTTGAGCAGGGGCGCGACCCTTTCGGCCATCATCACGCGCGCATTCACAGCCGCGTCTTTGACCGCCGGGGCGAGCGAGGCGCTCGTTGTCGATCCGCCGGAAGAGTTTGCGGCGCCCAATTTGGAGTTGCCGATCTTCTCGACGACCTCATTCATCCTGAGGCCGAATTCTTCGGCGACGATGGCGCGCGTGTAAGTGCGCGTGCCTGTTCCTAAATCCTGCGTCCCGACGGAGACCTCGGTCGATCCGTCACGCGCAACGTTAACGGTCACGATACACTGCGGGGCGCCGCCGCCCCCCCAGGTGCCGGCAGCACACCCCATCCCGCGCTTGCGGGGGCCCGGATTGCCGCCCGCCACAGGGTTGCGCCGCTCCCAGCCGATCTCCCGTGCGCCGCGGTCGAGTTGCCGGTGGTAGACGGTGTCTTTAAGATTCTTCTTCCGGATGGCGACGGGATCCATCTTGAGCTTGTAGGCCAACTCGTCCATCAGCGACTCGATGGCGAACGAGGCCTGCGGGTGGCCAGGGGCGCGCATCGCGCGGCTCGAATCCACGTTGGTGTGGATGGCCCTCACCTCGCGGTACATGTTCTGCGCGCTATAGATATAGGGCTGGCCCGCCTGCGCGCCGTTGCCCAGACCGCCGAGCCGGTATTGCCTGGCATCTAGTGCGACGAGCGTCCCGTCATTCTTCACCCCGGCTTTGAATTTTTGCCACGAGCCGGAACGGTTCCCGGCGGCGACAAACTCGTCCTGGCGCGTGAACATCAGCTTGACCGGGGCCTTAGCCTCTTTGGAGAGCTGGCAGGCGAACATGCCTTCGATGCCGATGCCAAACTTCGAGCCGAACCCCCCGCCCATGTTTTCGACGACGGCGGTGACGGCCGACTCCGGCAGGCCGAGCGCTTTCGCCGAATCGGCCGGGATGGTGAATGTCCCCTGCGTGGAGGCGTAGACTGTCGCCGTATCGCCGCCGTTGTAGTCTACGACCATGCCGTGCGTTTCCAGGCAGGCGTGATGAACGACCTGCGTGCGGTATTCCGCTTCGACTACCGCGTCCGCCTGGCCCATCGCTTCGGCAACCTTGGACTGGTCCCCGCGCTTCTCCACCTCAACGAGGTTGCCATCCTTCACCACCTGCGGGGCGTTCTCTTTCAGCGCATCTTCCGCGGTCACCACATGAGGCAGGACCTCGTATTGAACCCGTAAGGCGTGAATGGCGTCCTCGGCGATCTCCGGCGTGGTGGCCGCGACCGCCGCCACCGGCATTCCCTCAAAACGCACCTCCTTCAACGGCCCCTCGACAATGGCCTTGACGCCCGGAATGCGCAGCGCCGCAGCCGTGTCGAGCTTCGTCACGCGGGCGTGCGCGTGCGGCGAGCGCAAGACCCGACCGTAAAGCATCCCCGGCAGGCGCTTATCGTAAGAATAGATGGCCGCGCCGGAGACTTTAGACGGCCCGTCGACGCGGGTCAGGCGCTTATTCAATACGGTGTGTTTATCATTCGGCCCCCACTGCGGCCCGCCCGTATCGTCAACCTCGATCTCGACCAGGGTATCGACGCCGTTAACCACCCGCGGGACCTTGATCCTCTTCTTTTTCTTGACCGGTTCTTGCTGTTGCATCGCTGTTTTAAGCCTCGCTTTCCAGGCTCGTGAGCACATCGTTGGCGGCACGCCGCTCGGCCTGCGCGGCGGCCAGCGCCGCTTCAAAGACCCTTGGGTACGTACCGCAGCGGCAGAAATTACCCTGGCACGCCTGACGCACCTCGTCGAGCGTCGGGTTCGGATTTTGGCGCAGGTAAGCCGAGATGGTTGTCACAAATCCCGGCGTGCAGAAGCCGCACATCAGGGCGTCCTTTTCCACAAAAGCGACCTGCACGGCATTCAAACGGTCGGGCGAGCCAAGACCTTCGACGGTGGTGACCTGCTTGCCGACAGCATCAACGGCCAGCACCAGGCAGGAATAGACGGGCTTGCCGTTGAGCAGCACGGTACAGGCGCCGCAGGTCCCCTGATCGCAAACAAGCTTTGGCCCGGTGACGGGCGGATCGAGGTGGTTTCGGAGGGTGCTGAGCAACGTCGTCCGCGGCTCGACTTCGACGGTGCGCTTCTGACCATTCACCTGAAGGGTAACCGGCACCGTTCCGGATGCGGACGGCTTGTCCTGCGCCGCAGCCTCGGCCCGCTCATCAAAGCGAAGCAGGTCATCGGCCAGTGCCGCCCCTGCCCCGACGATACCGACTCCTTTAAGGAATCGTCTTCGACTGGGGTCTGCGGGCGCGCTTTCGTTCACACACTCTTTTTCTTTATCTGCCATCACTTTTCACCATGGGTTATGGTTTAAAATGTTACCAACCGAGTTAGGATCGGATTAAGATTGGATCAGGCAAAATTTTATCTCTCGCCAACAAAAGGAAGGTATTATTTACCATACTTTGACCAAAAAAGGTATTAGCAAAATGAAACGATTAATCCTTGTTTTCGCCATGCTGACTTTAGCGGGCGAGCTGATTGCCGGGGCTGTCCGTCTTTCGGTAAGCGACTACCGCCGCGCCAATGAGTATCGCATATTGCAGGAATTTATCGCGATCAAACTCAACTTACTGCTCTTTGGCTGGGGGACTCAACCGCTATCATAGTTACTAACAACTGCTTTCAATGAACGGCACTCGGCTGGCCTCCTGAAGGTTAGATACTTTGCCGCCGCTGAAGCAGAACGTGGGGCGTCTATCTTTAACGCGGAAGTGAAATTCACCTTAGCCTAGAACCGTTTCGGATATGTGCAGCTTGATAGAGCCCATCTTTCGCTCTTGAGCTTACAGGGAGTAATTATGATGAAGAAACTTGTCTTAATTTTCGCAGCCCTATGTCTTTCAAGTATGGTCGCAAAGCCCGTCGTCAAACGAGGTCAGTGGAATCCGAGAGTACGCCCAGGTATGTCGCTCGCGCAAGCACTGCATATCGCCCAAGAAGAGTTAAAATCGCCAACAATCTCCAAAGAGAAAGCAAACGGGCTTTACTGTTTGAGCGCAGAATTGATTGGGGAGGATGCTAAAGATAGCGGGTGGAGATTCAAGTTCGCATCCGAAGAGGGTGAAGTATGGATCGTCGATGTTGCATTCGACAGTAAAGTATTCCTCCATCCCCTTGGGGATCATGCTAGAGATGTCAAGGCGCCGCCCAACAAGCCGCTCAAGCCAACCGCCACTGGATTTGGATTCTACAGGTCAGGAGCGCAGGCGGCGGCTTAGCTCTGACGTTGATATGGTTGACAGTTGTCAAGAGGCCAGACCTCTCTTCTTACCGCGCCCTTTCCCTTCGCGGTACTGCTCATTCTGATTTGAAAACACAGCCAGAGGCTCGACCCGTTCTCCCGACGACTGACAGGCTGTCCAACGACCGGGGCGAGCGGAAACCACTGTCGCTTGACCGGCCACCGGAGGCCAATGATGCGACGCCCCGTTCGGTTCAGCAACAGCCAAGGCGACGGCCAAATTATGACCATCGAGAGCGCGATGAACCTGACATCACCCAAGCGGTAGAAGCGGATGGTAGCATGGAGTAAAAAGATGAAGGCGAGCGCGGCCCAATCGGCGCTAAATGTCGTGTCCTGAGCTTAATCTGGTGATCACCTCAGCCAGTTTATAGATCCCGTGCGGCTTGCTCAGATAACCCTGCGCGCCGGCCATAACGGCTTGTTGCCGGTTTCGTTTGCGCACCACATCGGCAAAGAAGGTGATCGGGGCATCCGGGTCGAACCGACGAATCTGTCGACACAACTCTATTCCTGACCCGTCAGCCAACCTTAGCTCAAGCAGATAGAGGTCGAAGCGCTCGTCGCCGGCTAACTGCAAAGCTTCGCCAATGGTGGAAGCTGACTTCGCCTCAAAGCCTGATTCTCTGAGCAGGCTATTTATTAATGAGCAAGTTTCACTATCCTGAACAACACAGAGGATACGACGTCGGTGGGGCTGCATAAGATTCTCTCCTCTCCTGCGCAACAGTGAGCGGAGGACTACTTGGCAGCCTTCAGCAAGCGCACGGTCATGTGGTGTGCGCTGGTGGGCGACCTGTATAAGGTTCGTCCTCCCTGGCGCCACTCGGTCAGAAGAGGTGGTGTAGCGGGAAGTGAATACCTACGAGGGAGGTATGATCCGTTATTACATCACAGATTATTCTTCTGGCCAGAAGAGTAACGGCCCGTACTGTAACAGAGTGACTCTGCAAGAGCAAGGAGTTATGTACGCTAGCGTACATAACGGCAGTCCAGAGCACGCGCCGGCGAAGGCTGTCAATCGGAGGCTGCGATGACGGCTCACGTTCGAGTATGATGACTATTAATTGAGCAGGGCTTTGTCTCCTTTGAGAAGATTCCCTCAACCGGCGTGTTCTTCAGGCGGGTCTCGCTCAAAAGAAGACCAACGGTGTACGCTATGGTACAGACAGTGGGCTCGCAATGTAGTATACCTCTGCTCCTAGGCGAGAGACTTAGAGCCGCCGCAAATCCTGTGCCCTGTGGGAGCGAGTAATCGGAGGCGCGGTGGAGAAATACTGACGGCGGTTCTACTTTCGGACAAAGCCGTGAACCTCCAGGATGCTCTATCAACGTTGTGGAAGATTAGTGGTCAGGCCCAGGTGGAAGACCCGATACCGGTAGTGGTTGTTGAACCGACCGTGGCCGGGGAAGAGGAGAGGGCGCATATCGAGTATATCCAGGCGCCAGACAACATCATAGAACTCATCGATAGCCTCTTACGTCCACGTCTAAACTGATCTCCGGCCCATCAATTCTGCCTAATAATTTAATGTCAGGCAAAGCCCTGTTGGTCAAAGCCTCACGACAACATACAGACTAATCACTGTATACTTAG